>CAZUXK010000083.1:0-10280 GCA_964624025.1 uncultured Brevundimonas sp. | reverse complement strand
GCTCCCGCACCCATCGTTATCCTAACCCCCTCGTCCCCCGTGATGAGGGGGTCTAGGTGTCCCTCCAGCTCCAGACGGTACTGGCCCCTGGCTTCCAGGGGATAGACCACGACGCCCGTGACCAGCGCTCGCAGCGCGGCGCGGGCGTTTTCGTTTGCGCGGATCTGCGCCTCGTCGGCCGACGCCATGTCGGCAGCGGGGTCGAGGGTCCGCGTCGCGTTCCGCAGCTGCTCGATCAGCTGTCGATACTTTCCGGCTGTGCCGGGATGAAGCCGCACGACGCCCTGACGGGTGTCGGCGAGGGCCGAGATCTCGGCCTCCAGCTCCGCGCGTCGCGCTTCCAGCGACCGGAGCCGGTCGTTCACAGCCGGACCGGCAATCAGCCCGTCCGCGATCTGGTCGACCAGGCGCTCTGCGCGCCGCACACACTCCCCCAACTCCCGTTCCAGCTTGCCCCGGTCGGCCGCCTTCGCAGCGGCCAGCTGGTTGTACTGTTCCTGATAGGCCCTGACGGCCTCGGCGATGACGTCGGGGTGCAGCAGCTCGTCGTGGATGGCCGCCATGACCCGGCGCTCGACGTCGACCGCCCGGGCCGACCGGCCGTTGGCGCAGGCGCTCGGGCCGCGCTCGCGCCGGGTCGAGCACAGGAATCGGCCGTCAGGCCCGCCGGCCGTCATGGGCCCGCCGCAGGCCCCGCACCGCATCAGACCGGACAGCAGTCGCCGCGGCCGGCGCGCACGCTCGGGCCGGGGGTGTTCGTCGCCGGTCTGGTGGCCGACGGCGGACGCGCGCTGGACGTCGGTATAGCGGGCCTGGACCGCGGCCCACAGCTCGGCCGGGACGATGCGCAGCTCGGGCGCCTCGGTCGTGACCTGGTCGGCCCCGCCGGCGGCCCGCGCCCGGCGCTTGCCTGTGCGCCGGTCCTTGGACCAGGTGTGGCGGCCCCAGACGCGCACCCCCTCGTACAGGCGATTGTGCAGCAGGCCGTTCCCGCGCGCCGCGTTGCCGTTGATGGTCGAGGCGTTCCAGGGCCCGCCGCGGGGCCCGGGCAGGCCTTGGGCGTTCAGGCGGGCGGCGATGGCGCGCGGGCTGGCGCCGGCGGCATAGTCGCGGAACACGGACCGGACCACCTCGGCCTGTTCGGGGTCAATCTCCAGCAGGCCCGGGATCGGGTCGCCGGCGGCGTCGAAGCGGCGCAGGCGGCGATAGCCATAGGCCGGGGCCCCGCCAGCGTGGCGGCCCGATCGGGCGACGCCCGCCTGGCCCCGGCGGGTCTTGCGCGCCAGCTCCTCGAGGAACAGGGCGTTCATCGTGCCTTTCAGGCCGACGTGCAGGGTCTGGACCTCGCCCTCGGCGATCGTGTGGATGGCCACGCCGACGGCGCGCAGATCCTCGTAGATGTCCCAGGTGTCGCCGCCCGATCGGGTCAGGCGGTCCAGCGCCTCGGCGATCACCACGTCGAAGGCCCCGCCACGGGCCCCCGCCATGAGCGCCGCCAGCCCCGGCCGGTTGTGGGTCGAGGCGCCCGAGACCGCCGCATCCTGAAACTCGACCGCCACCGTCGCGCCCAGCCGGCCGGCGAAGGCGCGGCATGCCGTGAGCTGGTCGGCGATCGAGGCGACGTTCTGCAGGTCGCTGGAGAAGCGGGCGTAGAGGGCGGCGCGCATGCGGTCAGAGCTGACGGAAAAGCCGCGCGCCGATTCTCATGGTCGCCCGCTCCTTCCCGACGCGGTAAATCGGCAGCACTTCGATCTCGACGCCGATCCCGGCCCGGTCGGCTTCTGCCAGAGCGGAGTTCAGCGCCTGAACCAGCCCGTCGATCTCGATCTTGATGCGGCCGTCGCGTTCTTTTTCGGATCCGTCCACGACCTGTGGGGCCGGCCCAGTGTTTCGCGTGAAGGCGAGCCCCCGCGGCTGGTCTTTGTCGCCGCCGAAGCGCCGAGCAAAGTCGATAAGCTGATTGGTCGTCAGCTCGCCTTGGCCGACAACGTCGAAGAGGCCCGGCACGTTCGCCGGGGTGACGGTGTAGCCCTGCGAGGTCAGGACGCGGATGGCGACTTCGGGGGTCATCTTCAGTCTCCCGTCGAGGGGGTGGTGGTGCGTTGGTCGGCGGCAAACTGTTCGGCCGCGAGCATCCGCGCAAGGGCGCGCGCCAGATCGAACACCTGGGCCGAGGGCGGCGGCGGTGTCGACGGAGCGGCGGACCTGGGCGCGCGGGCGGGCATGGTCGTCAGCGGGCCTCGACCTTGCAGCGCATCCAGCGCGTCTTCAGTGCGCGGTACGAGCCGGCATCAAGCGCCACGTTTTCGATAATGTCGCCGTCAGCGTTCAGGACGTCGGCGAAGTGGTCCTCGATCTTGCCGCCCACGCTCACATGGCCGGAGATGGCCGCGCGGCGGAGCACAGTATCGACGCCCGCCCGGCCGCGATCGAACCTGATGGCCTCGCAGGCTATCAGCCGTTCGCGAGCATCGATGCGGTACAGTCGCAGGCCCGCTGTGTCGGCGGGCAGTTTGGCAAGATTCAGCGCACTCATGACGCGCCGCCTTGCGGGAAGCCGTCGTGCAGCACGCTGTCGAGCAGGCGGCCGGCGGCCTTCTTGCCGACCCGCATCAGGCGGCAGCCGCCGACGTCCTCGGGTGCAACGTCGTCGTTGACCGGCGCGCCATGGGCGTCGATCGCGCGCTGCGGCCTGCGATCGGCCGGGGCCCAGGGGTCAATTGGCGCCCACGCGCCCCATTGCTTGAACAAGAACGGCACCCCGGCCTCGGCGCACTGGTCGCGCAGCGAGCGGGCCCAGTCGGGGTGCATGGGCCGGGCGCCCGGGCCGCTCTCGCCGCCGACGACGACCCAGTCGAGGCCCTTGCGGCATCGGTCGTCGTGATGGTGATGGGGAATGCTGGGGTCGCCGACGTGAAAGACGCCGTGTATGGTGTCGCCTGGGCGTCCGTTGTGCCGGTGCGTGCCGCCGCAGCCGCGTTGACCGCCAATCCACCGCGTTCCGCCGAGATTTCTGCGCAGGTCAATCGGCCCCAGCAGCGGCTCGGCCGAGATCCAGCGGACAGCGGCCGGGGTGGCCAGCAAGTCGGGGATGCGCTCGTCGGCGCGGGCCTGATCCTCGACGCTGACGCCCTTCCAGACGTTTCGCAGGGGCCACCACGAAAAGCCGGCCCGGACGTGGGCGAGCGGTACGGTCACCATGTTGGTGTCGCCGCGGGCCTTGCGCATGGCGATTATGCTGTCGGCGATGCGGCCGGCGGCTCGGGGTATGTAATCCCGCATCCGCGCCGACCGCTTCGTCAGCACCTGAAACTGGTGCTGCGGCGCCAGCGCCATGACGGCGAAGACGCGATCGATCCACTGGTCGGGCACGGCCTCGTGGAACAGGTCGGTGTGGGCGCAGACGAAGATGCGGCGCGGGCGGCGCCAGCGCAGGGGCTGGTCCAGCCATTCCTCGTTTAGCCGGACCTCGCCGGTCCAGACGGGGCCCGCCTTGCTGGCGCGGGTCAGGCCCTGCCGGCTGGGGATGTCCTTCAGCCGCGTGCCCGCCAGCTTCATGGCGTAGCAGTTGGCGCAGCCGGGCGAGACGACGCTGCAGCCCGTGATCGGGTTCCAGGTCGCGTCAGTCCATTCGATGTGGGTGCCGTCGCTCATGACAGCTCTCCCATGCGGCGCAGCAGGTCCTCGGCGTCGCGCCAGGCGCGGTAGGCTTCGGGGTCGTCGACCTCGTCGTCCCAGTTTTCGGGGCGGACGGCGATCAGGGCCTTGAGGGCGTCGATGGCCTCGACCTGGCGCGTGACGGAGCCAGGGTCCGCAATGGCGCGCAACGCGCCGACAAAGGCGCGGGCGGCCTCGTTGGCGGTCTCGATCGCGGCCGTGACTTCTCCGGTCGCAAGGTCGATGCGCAGCAGCTCGTGGCCGATCGCGGATGTCAGCACGAAGGCCTGCGCGGCGGGCCGATTGATCTGGCGGACCCGGCGCCTCATGACGCGCCCCCGAGGCGGGTGGCGGCGTCGATGATCAGCAGCGCCGCGCCGAGCAGCAGGAGGGCGAGGCCGACCATTCCGGTGCGGGGGCCGTTGCGGGGCGTGGTCATTGCGGATCTCCGTCGAGGGCTGAGAGGGCGTCGGCGCCGGCGGCGGTGATGACCCAGCCGTCGGGCGTGCTGTTCGCGAGGCCGAGATCGGCCAAGGCCTTGAGCGCCAGCACGATCTTGCGGCGCTCGATGTGGCGGGCGTGATTGCCGGGGTCTGTCTCGCGCGACAGCGCGCTGATCCGGCGCGGGCCGTGGGCCCGTATGTGGCGCAGCAGGCGCTCCCAGCGCCCGCCGGGGGCCAGGCAGCCCTTGGGGTAGGAGATGCGCGCGCGGGGCTCGGCGCTGTAGCGCAGGGTCATGGGGCGACCCTCATGCTGTGAGACATGGCCCCCGTGCCGCAGCGATCGCACACCTGCTCGCCGCCGCAGCCGTCCTCGAACTCGCGCCAGCCCTGAAAGTCGTGCTCGCACGGCCCGTCCGGGCAGGCGCAGTAGCACGCCTCGGGATCGAAGGTGCTGACCGGGGCTTGATCCGGGTCACCGCCCAGCCTGGCCCAGAGTTTCCGGATGATGTCTTCGGCCTCGGCGTTGCGCTGGCGACGCAGGGCCTCGAAGTCGGGGCGCTCGGTCATGGCAGCACCCGGAAGGTGATGGCCCAGACCCACGGGTTGACGTCCCAGATCGGCTTCGGATACCGCGCGTCGCCGTTGTAGTAGAAGTTCCAGCGCGGCCCGCCGTGCAGCTGGTTGATGTAGTTCGCGAAGGCCATCTGCGGGTCAGCAAGGCCGATATCCTGCGGCCGGATGCGGGTCGTGCCGAAGGCGATTGAGCCCAGTCGCGACCAGTCCATGCACCAGCGCTGGCCGCCGACTGCGCCCTCGACGGCGCGCGGCGTTGCGCCCTCGGCGATGGCGTCGGCGCGGCTGATGTCCTGCAGGCGCTCGACCCGGACCTCGGTGATCTCCAGCGTAAGGCGGGAGGCCCAGCGGGGCATGTGGATGGAGGGGCGAACCTTCCGATGCCGCGACCAGTCGATGTGGCGATGCGTGCTTTCGAGGCGTTCGACCTTGCGAAGATGAGCCTCGACCGCCTGTTGATCCTCGGCATAGACGACCTGCTCAAAGTCGCCGTTGTCGGTCAGGTAATGCGCCTCGCGCACCCACAGCCGGTCACCGGGGACGCCGTAGGGGCAGCGGATGGCATTCCACGAGGACGGACATTCGGGATCGGTCGGCCATCGGCGCAGCGGCTTAGGCCGCTCGTGCGCGGGCTGTTCCTCGCTCCAGGCGAAAGCGCCCCAAGGCCGCCATTCGCCCAGCACGTTCAGGCCTTTGATCTCATGAACATGTGTCGCCCAGGCTGGCGGCGTCGCGCCGCGATGCTTCACCACGCGCCGCGTCTGGGTCTTCCGGCCGTTCAGCAGGGCGCGGACCATCGGGCCGGTGAACAGGATGGGGCGCTCGCGCATCAGTGCGCCCCCTCGGTGGCCGGCCGGGCCTCCAGCGCCGCGATGGCGGCGGCGACGCGCAGGGCGCGGTCCTGGCAGGCCGGGCAGTCGGGGCACATGCCCCCGTCGTCGCGCATGTCGTCGCGCAGGGCGCGCAGCAGGGTGGCGGCGGCGGCTTCCATGTGGTCGGGCGCGAGCATGCGGGCCGCGAACTGGATGCCCACGCGCCTGTCGGGCAGGTCGTCGACAAGCATCACGATCGCCGGACGGCGCGCACGCCGTTCGCATGTCGTGACCAGGGATTCGATGGTGGCGTTGGCGACGGGCATGTCAGGCGGCCTCCGTCGCGTCCGCGACCGGCCCACGGGCGGCCTCGGTGCGCTGGCGCAGGCGGCGCGCCAGTTGGGCGAGGGCGTCCAGCGCCCAGTCGTCCAGCACGGGCAGGTCGGACAGCAGGGCGCGCCCTGCGGCGGTCAGCATCAGGTCGCGCCCGGTCTCGCCGGCGGCGTCGGCGTCGGGGAACAGGTCGCCGGGGTGGCAGCCGAAGAAGGCGGCGGCCCGGGCCAGCATCGAGGCCGACACGCGGTTCGTGCCCCGCTCGTACTTCTGGACCTGCTGGAAGGTGACGCCCAGGGCCTCGGCCAGCTGGGTCTGGGTCGCGCCCATGGCTCGGCGGCGGGTGACGATACTCTGGCCGACGGCGAGGTCGATCGCGTCGGGGCCGAGGTCTGTTCTCGCGGTGCGGGGCATGTCAGGCGGCTCCCGCGTCTTCAGCGTGATCGCCGCCGAAGAAGGCGTCGCCGTTGGAAGCAAAGTTCCAGAGCGCGGCGGAGAAGATGGCGGCGAACAGGCCTGCGAGGCGCTGGGCCTCGAAGATGTTCACGCCGAGGAAGATCGTGTCCGCCAGGGCGCTGGCCACGGCCGTGAAGCGCTCGACCCTCGCCTCTTCGGTCAGGGTCTGCTTCGGAAGGGTCGCCGCGTCCGGCGAGACGCCGGTCAGAAAGCGCGTCAGGGCGGCAATGGCATCGTCCGCTTCGCCCGGCAGGTCTTCCGCATCGGCGAGGATATCATCGTCCCTGCCGGTGACGGCCCAGCGCAGGGCTATGAAGGCTTCCTGATGGTTGTCCATGACGTCGTCCCGGCTCCAGTCCAGGTGGCGCGCCCGCACCGGCGGCTTGCTGAGCAGCTGGATCGCGCGGCCGGCCGCCCATCGCCGCGCCTCCGCGCGGCCTTCGGGGGTCAGCTGCAGCTGCTCGGCGTTGTTGCGGACGCCTGCGCCCATGCCCGGGGCGATGGTCAGCAGGCCGGCAGCGACGGCCTTGTCGATCTGGTCAGCCCGCGCCGCGCGCCGTGAGGCGGCGCCGAACAGCGACCAGCTTTTGCCGTCGCGCAGCCACGCATGACCGAGGGCCAGGCTGTACAGCACGGCCCCGATGGGGCCGCCCAGTTGCAGGCCGTCGTCATGTCCGAAGGTGACGACGGTTTCGGGGTGATCGAGGTTCATGTCAGGCGGCTCCGGTTTCGGTGAGGTCGGGCAGGGGCATGCCAAGGGCGCGGTTCAGCACCTCGGCGAGGATCTCGGCGACAACGGCGGCCTCGGTGGCGGGGTCGAAAAACCAGTCGTCGTCAATGTCGAGACTGAATCCCCTCTCCGTCTTGATGCGGCCGGGGCGGGTCGGGTCGGCGACAAATGGCCCCCAAATGTCGAAGGCCTTGAGCGTGGGCTGTAGCTCCATGGTCAAAGCGGTTGTGTCGCCGGCGCGTGCGCGCTCCAGCATGGCGCGGGCCGATTTGATCCGCGCCCAAGCCTGGTGCCACGCAGGCTCGAACTCGGGCCCGAGGGCTGTCCTCTCGATATGGGCCAGCAGCCACTCGGGCAGCTCATTGGCGTCGGCCTCGACTGGGGTTGGTTGTATGGTCCGACGGGTCATGCGCGCCCCCGTTGGTCGGACGTGCTGCGCCGCTTGTTCGCCTCTACCCAGGCGTCGAGGTCCGCCGGGTCGTAGGACACGCGCGCCCCCAGCTTGACGAACGCGGGGCCGCCGCCGGTGCGGGTGTTGCGGGGCATGTCAGGCGGCTCCCGCGCTGTCATGCGAACGCCGGTCGCCTGCGGCGTCCGTGCGGATGGCAGCCCGCATGGTCCTGACGATGGCCAGCGCCCACTGGGCCTGATGCAGGGCGTCGTCGAGAGCGTTGTGGAGCACGCCCTGATGCTCGGGTTTGAGGTCGAGGGCGTCGTAGTGCACGACCTGAGGCTCGGGTTCGAGGACGGTGCGGAGGGCCTTGAGCGTGCGGAAGCAGCGATTGTTGTGGTTGGCCCAAGGCAGGGGCTTGCCGAGGCGGCGATAGATGTCCGCCAGCATGGCGTTGTCGAAGGCCGCGCCGTTGCCCCAGACCCGCGCCTCGCGACCGCCGCCGTGCGCACGGATGAAGTTGTCGAAATGGTCGAGCGCCTCGGCGAGGGATCTGCCGCCCGTCTCGGCCTGTTGCAGTAGGGCGCGCGCCGCGGGCGAGCGCTTCGACCACCAGTCGATCGTGCCAGGCTCCTCGCGCAAGCCCAGGGCCCGGCAGGAGCGAAGGTTGATCACGACGTGGAAGTCGAGGCCGATCCGGTCGTGGCGCGGATCAAACGCCACCGCCCCGATCGACAGGATCGCGCTGCCGGGAGTGGTCCCGAGGGTCTCCAGATCGACCATGACGTCATTCGGGATCGGGGTGTCGATGGGGTAGGTGAACGAGGTCATCAGGCGGCTCCGGTTTCGGTGAGGTCGGGGGAGGGGATGCCGAGGGCGCGGTTCAGCACCTCGGCGAGGATCTCGGCGACGGCCGTGGCGACGGGGTCGGGCCAGTGGGCGTCGAGGTCGAAGGTCAGGCCGTGCCCGGACGGCGTCGCGATGTGCCCGGGGTTGTTCGGGTCGGTGCTGAAGGGGCCCCAGGCGCCGGCGGCCTTGAGCAGCGGCTCGACCTCGGCCGAGAAGGCAATCCAGCCCCAGTCGCGGTTTCGCGCCAGCGTTTCGCGGGTGCGGGCCAGCAGGGCCTCGGCGTCGCGCTCTGCCCGGGCCTGGTCATCGCGCTGGTCGGCGGCGAAGCGTTCAGCGGCGTGCTGTTCGACAGCGGCCTGTTCGGGGGTCGGTTCTGGCGCCGTCGCCGGGTCCCCGCCTTCGCGGGAAAGACGACCGCCGCCGGAGTTGGCCTTGCGCTCGATCCAGCCCATGGCGCGGCGGGCCTCGCCGGCGCGGGCGGCGTTGTAGTGGTCGACGCCGTTGACCACGTGCGGGCCGATCAGGCTGTCGAGCCACAGCTGGGCGGGCGCGGGGATCTCGGGCCCGCACTGGCGGCGAAGGCCGTCGATGGCGCGTCGCAGGGCGAGGGCGTCATTCGCCAGGAACTCGCTCGGCCCGTCCGTCGGGGCCAGCACGCCCGGAGGCCCGGCAAACCATTGCCAGCCGGTGTCGCCGTTGGCCCTCGCGTACTGGATCAGGCGGATGACGTAGGTGCGCGGCTCCTGCGAGACGTGCGTGACGCCGGTGGCCTCGGCGTCCATGGCCTCGCGCTCCCCGATCGGCTCGATGCCGGCCAGCGCCTGAACCTCGGGGGCGGCCTCGGGGCTCGGCGCAGGCGCGCTGGCCACGCCCGCGTTCAGCCAGGCCGTCGTGTAGTCGCTGTGGCCATAGCGGGGCGGGAACTTCAGGCGCTCGCGGATGCCCTCGATGCTGCCCGTCAGGCCCTCGGCCTCCAGGTAGTCGATCCCGGCCCGGGTGATGGCGGCGGTGTCGCCCTTGTCGTTGCGGGTCAGGACGGCGAGGCCGTGCTGCTGCAGCCGGGCGCCCTCGGTCGTGAAGGCGGAGGGCAGGATGGGCACGGGCTGATCGAGGCCCGACCGGTTCAGGTCGCGCAGCTCGGCCAGGGCCAGACGCTGGTCGCGGGTCAGGACGATCTCGGGCGGCTTCGCCCTCGTCACGCTGTCGCGCAGGGCGTCCCAGCTGCCGGTGCGGCGGTACTCGGCCTTGGCCTCGTCGGTCGCCTCGCGGGCGATCTTGATCTTGAGCTGGACGTCGCGCTCGCCGCGGTTGCTGTCGGCCGGGCTGCGGCCGGTCAGCTTGGCGATCTGGCGGGCCGACAGGCCGGTGAGCTGCTGGTAGCGGTACAGCTGTTCGGCGTCGTCCAGCGGGTTCAGCTCCTCGCGCGAGGTGTTCTCGACGATGGTGATCAGGGTCGCCTCGGCGTCCGTGGCCTCGCGCTCCTCGAAGGGCAGGCCGTCCGCCAGCCAGGCCAGCTCATCGGTCAGCAGGCCCTGTTCGGCCAGGTGCTGCAGCGCCAGCCAGCGGCGCTCGCCCGCCAGCAGCATGCGCACGCCGTTCGCATCGGGCGGGGTCAGCAGGGCGCGCTGCAGCAGGCCGCCCTGGGCCCGGGCGCCGAGGATGGCGTCGGCCAGCTCGGCGATCTTGTCCGGGTCGACCGGGCGGTTCGCCGGGTTGCGGCGGACCTTGTCGTAAGCCCACTGGCCGCGCGCCTTGCGCGGCTGCCCGCCGTGCTCGGCGCGGGCGATCGCCGCCAACTGGGCGCGGCCTTCGTCGGTCAGGGTCGGCATCTGGTCGGCGGTGATCAGGCCGGCGTCGGCCAGCTGGCCGAGGTCGCGCGTGATGTTCGCGGGCAGCCGCCCGGCGGCGCGGGCGAGGTCGGCGCGGTTGGCGTGGCCGCCGGCGTCAATGGCGCGCAGCAGGCCGGCGGCGGTAACGGCAAGGGGATTGAGTTCGGGCAAGGCTTCGCTCCGTTGTCAGAATGTGGGGAAAAGGAG
>CAZUXK010000082.1:1781-10290 GCA_964624025.1 uncultured Brevundimonas sp. | reverse complement strand
GATCGCCTCGCTCGCCTGCGCGCTCATGATCGCGAGCTGTGCGAGCTCGCCCCGGCCCTTGAGGGCTGCGCCGCCGTCATTGACGCTTCCGGAGGCGGCGCTGCGGCCCTGCCGGCTGGCGACCCTGCCGCCGGACGCCACCCTCGCGGATCTGGAGACGGCCTACGCCCGGCGCGGGGCGGATCTGGCAGCCTGTGATGCCGCCCGCGCCCTGGCCGTCGAGGCGCTCAGGGTCCAGCGCGCGCTGAGCGAGGCCACCGGCCCCGCGACCTGACCCGGCAGATCTTGCCGGGTGTCGGCAATTCCTGCCGGGCGCCGATACACCTTTGCCGGGTCAGGGTGGCCGGATCGACCGACATCAACTCCCGCAGAACCGGGCATTCAGCCTCTGGCCCGGCCCTTGCTTGGGAGCCTTCCGAGCAAAATGCTCCCGGCGGCCAAAATGGCGGCCGGACACCTTGAAAGAAGGACTGTCGTCATGGCGCTGAACAGCGTTAACACGAACTTTGGGGCGATGATCGCCCTGCAAAACCTGAACCAGACCAATTCCGAACTCGGAACGGTTCAGAACCGGATCAACACCGGCAAGAAGGTCGCCACCGCCAAGGACAACGGCGCCATCTGGGCCATCGCCCAAGGCCAGCGTTCGGAAATCGGGGCGCTCAACGCCGTCAAGGAATCCCTGCAGCGCGGTCAGTCCGCCGTCGACGTCAGCCTTGCGGCCGGCGAGTCGGTTTCGGACCTGCTCGTGCAGCTGAAGGAAAAGGCCCTGGCGGCGACGGACACCTCGCTGTCGAGCTCGGCCCGCGCTGCGCTCAACGAGGACTTCACGGCGATTCGCGACCAGATCACCACCGTGATCGAGAACGCCGAGTTCAACGGCGTGAACCTGCTCGACGGTTCGCTGACTGACGGCTACGCGGCTCTGGCCAACGTCCAGGGCGGGGCCATCACGGTCGCCGGCGAGGACCTGAGCCTGTCGGGATCGATCGTGACCCTCGGCGCTTCGGACGACATCGCGACGGCCACCGACGCCGCCGCCGCCCTGAGCGCCGTAACCGAATCGATCGCCAACGTCTCGGCCGGCCTCGCCCGTCTGGGAACCGGCTCCAAGGCTCTGGGCACCCACCTGACCTTCGTCGGCAAGCTGTCCGACGCCCTCGAAGCGGGCGTTGGCAACCTGGTCGATGCGGATCTGGCCAAGGAGAGCGCACGGCTGCAGTCGCTGCAGACCAAGCAACAACTGGGTGTGCAGGCGCTGTCGATCGCCAACCAGTCGACCGGCATCCTGCTGGGTCTGTTCCGTTAATCGTTGCGGACCGGGGCGGGGTCTTCGGGCCTCGCCCCGTCTTCGCGTTAGGAGGCGCCGGCCTGACCGCCGACGCGACAGGAGATGAACGAGAATGTCCGAGTTCTGCCTGTAGCCGCTTCCGCCGCTCTCGCCGCGCGCCCCGAGCCCGCGGTCGTCGAGCGGACCTCCGAGCGACCCGCCCCGGCTCCGGCCGAACGGCTGGTGATCGAGGAGGGGCCCCAGCCGGGCGTCTTTATCTACAAGACGCTGGATCCGGTGACGGGAGAGGTGATCCGCCAGCTGCCGCGAGAGGAATTGCTGCGGCGGATGCGGGATGACAGCAGCGTCCAGGCAGGCGCCCTGATCGACACCCGGGCCTGAGGCCCCGGCGTCACCGGCTTGTTTCTCCGCTTCGGGTCCGCCCGGAGCGGCGATGATCGTTGTGAATCGCCGTTAACCATACGGTCATGGTTAACGTCCTAGCGTCACGGCGCATCTGCGAGGCCGAACGCCATGTCCACCAATAGCGTCCATACCAACACCTCCGCCGCCGTCGCGCTGCAGAACCTGGCGCGCACAAATCAGCGCATGGACGAAGTCCAGGGCAGGATCTCGACGGGCCTGAAAGTCCAGGGGGCGAGGGACAACGCCTCTATCTGGGCTATCGCTCAAAGTCAGAGGGCCGATCTCGGCGCCCTTAGCGCAGTAAAGCAGAGCCTCGCGCGGGCGACCTCGCTGGCCGATGTGGCGCTGGCCGCGGGCGAGTCCATCTCTGATCTGTTGAACCAGCTGAAGGAAAAGGTCGTCGCCGCCCAGGACGCGTCGATCAGCACCCAGTCACGTGAGCTGCTCGATGACGACTTCCAGGCGCTATTGCGCGCCATCGGCACGGCGATCGAGAACGCCGAGTTCGACGGCGGGAACCTGCTCAATGGCTCGCTGACCAATGGCATCGCCTTCCTGGCCAACGCCGACGCCACGTCGTTCATCACCCTCGCGTCCAAGGACCTCAGCCTGTCGGGCGCAATCATCAGCTTGTCGACGACTGACAGTCTGACGACCACTACCGGCGCAGCCCAGGCGCTGACGCGCCTGAACAACTCCATCACCGCGCTCAATAGCGCCCTTGGCGAGATGGGGGCCCAAGCAAAGCAGATATCGGCCCACACGACCTTTGTGGCCAAGCTTACGGACACACTGGAGGCCGGTATCGGCAACCTCGTCGATGCCGATCTCGCCATGGAGAGCGCACGGCTGCAGGCCTTGCAGGTGCAGCAGCAGCTCGGCGTGCAGTCGCTGTCGATCGCCAACCAGGCGCCGCAGATCATCCTGTCGCTGTTCCAGGGCTGATTCCCGGCGTCGACGCCGCGCGGCTTAACGCGGCGTTACCTCTCGCGCGGCCATTCTGGCCGACGGAGATTTGGCCGTGATCAACAACAGTTCCCTGTTGAGCTTGTTCGGCTCCGCGGGCGCCGCTTCGAGCGGTCTCGGCGGCCGCGCCGCTGCGACTGCCCGCCAGCGCCAGCCGACCCCGCCCTGGTCGACCACGGTCCCGTCGACGCCACAGAGCGATCTGGTGCGCGCCGCCCTCGGCGGCCGAAAGCTGGTCAATGAGTCCGCCGTCCGCCTCGACGCCACGGCCGCGTCGGGCGACTACCGCACCCTGTTCAGCCTCTACAATGGCCTCGATACCCTGGCGGCGCTCGCCAACCGCTCCCAGGCCAGGGGCGTGCCCGCGACCGAGCTGACTCTGCTTCAGCGTCGGTTCGAGACCGGCTTGACCGAGATCTCCTCCTATCTGGCGACCTCGCAGCTGCAGGATGTCCGGGTGGTCACTGGCACGGCGGCGGCGACCGCAAAGACCACCGCCGGGGTGGCGCGCGACCAGCCCAACTTCGTCACGGCCCCGATGCACGAGGGCGCGGTCGATGCGCCTGTCGCCGCCTACCAGGGCGCGGTCGTCCTCGACATCACGGTGGCCCGGACCGCCAATCCGACCCGGACGCTGAGGATCGACCTTGCGGACATGGGCAGCACCCCGCGCACCCTCGACGCGGTCAACAGCTTCATAAACGACAAGCTGCAGGCGGCCGGTCTGGAGACGCGGTTCGGCCGGGAGCAGCTGCGGCAGGAGCCGCGCACCGTCCAGGTCGGGGGGCGCACCGTGACCCTGCCGTCGGGGCCGGACCGCTGGTCGCTGGTGGTCCGCGGGACCTCGGTGGAGACCGTCTCCTTCTCCCCGGTGCAGGCCGCCGACGCCGTCTATGTCGCCCAGGCCGCGGGCGCGACCGGGGCCGGGCAGCTGCTCAAGTTCTCCGCCGACACGGCGACGGTGGCCGGAACGGCCCGTCCGGGCGAGACCCACTGGGTGGACGGGCGCATGTCCCAGACCGCCCTGCCGGCCGGCGTCGCGGCGGTGCGGGCCAGCGCGGTGGCGCCGGACGGGTCGCTGTGGCTCGTCGCTGACGTCGAGGACGAAGGTCTGGCCGGCCAGCCGGTCAAGGGCGAGCGCGACGTCGCCCTGCTCAAGTACGACCCGTCCGGCCGACTGGTGGCCAGTCGCGCTCTCGGGGCCGCGGACACCGCCTCCGGCTACGCCATCGCCATCGCCGCCGACGGCAAGGTGGCCGTGGCCGGGTCGGTCACCGGGGCGCTCGAGCCCGGCCGCGCTGTGGTTGATCCGGGGCTCAGCGACAGCTTCGTCACCGTGTTCGACGCCCAGGGGCTGGAGCTCTGGACCCAGCGCCGCGGCGCCCGGGCCGCCGATGAGGCGACCGGCGTCGCCTTCGGGGCGGACGGAACCGTCTATGTCAGCGGCCGCGCCGCCTCGGCCATGCCGGGCGCCGCCGGCGTCGGCGGCTGGGACGGCTATGTCGAATCCTTCAAGGCCAGCCAGCGTTATCCGGGCGCGCCCTTTACCGCCGTGGCGACCTCGATCCGGCAGTTCGGCACCAGCGGCGAGGACACGGTCTCGGCCGTCACCGTGTCCGGATCGGATCTCTACACCGCCGGGGTCGAAGGCGGCCGGGCCATCGTGCGCCGCTTCACCCTCGACGCCGCCGGCACGCCGACGCTGGCCGCGACCCGCGACCTCGGGCTTATGAGCGGCGAGATCGCCGGCATCACGGTTGAGGGCGGCCGCGTGATCGTAGCCGGCGCGACCCGCAATGCCGCGCTCGACGCCGGGACGGTGGTCGAGGCCCACAACGGCGGCATGGACGCCTTCGCCGTCCGCCTCTCCACCGACCTGACGGCGGATCCCGACGACTGGGTCAGCTACTACGGCGGCGCGGGCGAGGACGGGGCTGCGGACGTGAAGGTCCGCAATGGCGCCATCTGGCTGACCGGCGTGTCCGACCGCGCCTTCAACGCCAAGCCCGAGGACCCGACGCGGGGCTATCTGGCGCGCATGGACGCCGGGACTGGCGCGCTTGTCTCCGCCACGACCTGGGCCGGCGACGGCGGCCAGGCGGCCCCGGCGACCCTCGCGGTCGCCAGCGGCGGGGCCAGCGTGCTGGACCGGTTGGGCCTGCCGACCGGCGTGGTGGCCCAGAGCGACTCGCGTCTGCTGACGGCGGCCACGAGCCTGCGCGTCGGCGACCGCTTCTCCATCTCGCTCGGCGACGGCGGCCGCGCCCGCACCGTGACCATCGAGGCGCGCGACACCCTGCAGACCCTGTCGCGCAAGATCGAACAGGCGTCGCAGCGGCGCCTGATCGCGTCGGTGACCACCGGAGATGATGGGATCCAGCGGCTCAATCTGCGCCCGCGCGATCCCGAGCGCGGGGCCATCCTGACCTCCGGCGAGACGGGGCGCGACGCCCTCGCCGGTCTCGGCCTGTCGCCGGGCTACATCGGGGCCACCTCGGGGGATGACGTGGTCAAGACCTTCGGCCTCGGCCTGTCCAGCGACCTGAGCCTGCGCGACGAGGGCACGCGCAAGGCGGCGGGCGAAGCCATCCTCAAGGCCCTGTCCCAGATCCGCGCCGCCTACCGGGCCCTCGCGCCGGAATCGACCACGCCGCGCGCGACGGGCCAGCCCCCGGCCTATCTGCAGGCCCAACTGGCCAACTACCAGGCGGCCCTCAACCGGCTGACCGGCGGCGGCTGACCGCGCGTTAGCGGTTGACGCCGGACCGGCCGGCGGGGTTATTGGCGACGTCCCCCGCCCCCCGTGCGAGCCCCCATGGCCGAGCCTGAAACCCCGCCGAAGTCGCCCCCGAACCGCCTCGTCCTGATTGTGGGCGTGGTGCTGGCGGTCGCCGCCGCCGTGCTGCTGGCGGTGGTGCTGGGCGGGCGCGGCGCGCCGCCCGCGTCCCAGGCTGTGGAGGAGGGCGCCCCCGGCGACCTCACCGTCGATGTGGCCGAGGCCCCGGCGCTGGAGCCGACGCGCGAGCTGCGCTGCTTCGTCAACGGCCAGTTCGTCGGCATGGCGACGCTGGTCGATTGCGCCCGCCGCAACGGCCTGGCCACGGACGCCCTCGATGTCGGGCTGGACGCCACCGGCGCCCTGGCTGCTGCCCCGACCGCCACCTTCGATCCGCCGCCGGCCGCGCCGGCCCCGACCGTCGTGGTCGCGCCCGAGCCCCAGCCCCAGTCGCAGCCGGATGCGCCGGCCGCGCCGGCGCCCGCGGCGGGCCCGGCCTGCCTGCGCTTCGCCGGCTCGGAGTGGCGCAACCTGGGCGACGGTCTGAGCGAGGCCGCCTGCGTGCGCGCCCTGTTCGCCGGCACCTGCGTGCGGCCGGGGGAGGCGCTGTACGGCCGCCATGGCGACACCACCCTGCGGCTCGTGCCGCGCCGGGTTGAACAGTCGCCGGACAACACCCGCTTCCGCTCCCTTGTGGAGCAGGACCGCAACTGCCAGTTCCCGGACCTCGGATGACCCGCAAGCCGCTCCTCGTTCTTGCCGGGCTGGCGCTCGCCGGTCTGGCCGCCGCCTGCGCCCCGCGCGTCGAGGCCCCGCGCGATCCAGGCGTCTGCTGGTATGTGGTGCTGCCTGAGGAGGAGGGCGGCGAGCCGCGCTTCAACCTGGTGGCCCGCGACCAGCCGCAGATCGAGTTCTGCGCGGCCCGGCTGGAGGAGATGCGGCTGCGCTTCCTGCGCCTCGGCGGCTCCAACCGCGAGATCATCGGGGCCTACCAGGGGCAGTTCATCTTCATCGACCGGCGCGGCGTGCAGTTCGGCAAGGATCTGAACGGGCCGCGGTTCTTCGCCCTGACCCGGACCGGCGACGGCCGTCTGGCCATGCCCGGAGCGATCCAGCGCGACATTGACGGCCGACCCACGGCCATCGCCGCGCCGCCGCCCGAGGCGCCGGCCGCGCCGCCGGCGAACTAGAACAAAGTTGGAACATCCGCCCGTTCGCGCTATAGAGCGGGCGCAATCAGAAGAAAAGGAACCGCGCCATGGCGGGCAGCGTCAACAAGGTCATTCTGGTCGGCAACCTCGGCAAGGATCCCGAGATCCGCACCCTCAACTCCGGCGACCGGGTCGCCAACCTGCGCATCGCCACCTCGGAGAGCTGGCGCGACAAGTCGACCGGCGAGCGCAAGGAGAAGACCGAGTGGCACTCGGTCGTGATCTTCAACGACAACCTGGTGAAGGTCGCCGAGAACTACCTGAAGAAGGGCTCGACGGTGTACATCGAGGGGGCGCTGCAGACCCGCAAGTGGACCGACCAGCAGGGCGTGGAGAAGTACTCCACCGAGATCGTGCTGCAGAAGTATCGCGGCGAGCTGACCATGCTGGGCGGCCGCGGCGACGGCGGCGGGGCCAGCCGCGGCGGCGGGGACGACGACTACGGCTCGGGCTTCTCGACCGGCGGGGCGGCCAAGCCCTCGGGCCCGCGCGAGAGCTACGACCTCAACGACGACATCCCGTTCTGAGTTTGGCCGTTCTGAGTTTGGCCGTTCTGAGGCTGACCCTTCTGACGTCCGCCTACCGCGCGGCGCCTGGCGAAACCTCTGCTCACCGAATGTGAGCCCGCCCGGCCGCCGACGCATGCCATAGGCGGCCCGTGCCCCTCTCCGACCGCCTCAGCCCCGTCGAACTGATCGCCATCCTCGCCGTGGTGGTGATCTGGGGCGTGAACAATGCGGCGGCGGCGGTGGCGACCGACCACATTCCGCCCATGGCCGTGGTGGCGCTGCGCTTCTTCATGGCCGCCCTGTGCCTGGCGCCCTTCATCCGGCCGCCCTTCCCCAACTGGAAGAGTCTGGTGCTGATCGTCGGCCTTGGCGGCCCGATCCACTACGGCCTGATCTATCTCGCCTTCTGGCTGGCCCGGGACGTCAGCCCGGTGTCGGTCGCGGCCCAGCTGTGGATCCCCTTCACCAGCCTGTTCGCCTTCCTGATGCTGGGCGAGCGCCTGTCCAAGGCGGCCCTGCTCGGCATGGCGCTCGCCTTCCTCGGGGTGGTGTGGATGGGCGCCGACCCGGCGGTGCTGAGCGAGTGGGACGCCATCGCCGTCACCGTCGTCGCCAGCGCCGCCTGGGCCATCACGACGGTGATCGCCCGGCGCACCACCTCCATTCCGCCGCTGAAGATGCAGGGGCTGCTGGCCCTGACCACCTTCCCCCTCGCCGCGCTCGCCTCCCTGACCTTCGAACCGGGCCAGGTCGAGGCTGTCCTGAGGGCCCCGCCGATCGCCTGGGCGGCGGTGGCGTGGGGCGGGCTGGCCTCCTCGCTGGTGGCCACCAGCCTGCTGTTCTGGCTGGTGCAGCGGCGCGAGGCGGGGCGGGTCACGCCCTATCTGCTGGCCACGCCGGTGGTGTCGATCGTCATCGGCGCCGGTCTGCTGGGCGATGTGCTGACCGCCCAGATCCTGCTCGGCTCGGCCCTGACCATCGGCGGCGTCGCCGTCGTCGCCCTCGCCGAACGCGGCCTGCGCGCCGGCGCCTCGCGCGGGTAGGGGGCGGTTGCGCTCCTCCCCGCGCGCGGGGAGGTAGAGGGCGGTTGCCGATTGGACCTCCCGTCATCCTCGGGCTTGACCCGAGGATCGGGGGTCAGGTCCGGCGCTCCGGGCGGCCGGCGATCTGCGACGGAGAGCTCGACCCTCGGGTCAAGCCCGAGGGTGACGGGGTGAGCATGGCTTCTTCATAGCGCGCGCTCTCCTCCCCCATTGCGCCGCAGGGTGGAGGGGGGAAGTCGGCGACGCCCGGAGCCCCGGGGGGGGGGGGGGGGGCGCCGCGGGGGGGGGGGCCCCCCCCCCCCCGCGGG
>CAZUXK010000082.1:0-1771 GCA_964624025.1 uncultured Brevundimonas sp. | reverse complement strand
CGCTGCGCGGCGATCCACCTCCCCCTGTGGGGGAGGAATTTGCCGGCGCGGCGCCGCCACATCGTTGCGGCTTTGCGTCGCTGTGTGCGTTGTGATCCCCTGTTGGCGACATTCCCCGGAGAGGACCAAGCCATGATGCGTTTCCTGTTGCAGGCGGTGGTGACCGCGCTGGGGCTGTGGCTGGCGGCCGAGTTCGTGCCCGGCGTCGCGTTCGCCGACGGCCCGTCGCTCGCGCTGGCGGCGGTGCTGCTCGGCCTGGTCAACGCCGTGGTGCGGCCGCTGCTGGTGATCATCACCTTCCCGCTGACGGTGATCACCTTCGGCCTGTTCCTGCTGGTGGTGAACGCCGCCACCATCGGCCTGACCGCCATGCTGCTGGACGGCTTCCAGGTCGACGGCCTGTGGCCCGGGATCGGCGCCGCCATCGTCACCGGCCTGGTCAGCTGGATCGCCGGCTCGGCGATCAAGGACGACAGGAAGGGGTAGGGGCGGGCGGCCCCTCCGTCTCGACGCTGCGCGTCGATCCACCTCCCCATTGCATGGGGAGGAGAGGCGTCTTTCCTCCCCACGGAGTGGGGAGGGGGACCACGAAGTGGTGGAGGGGCTCTTTCGCCGCCCCCGTTTGATCACCGGGCCGGGCGCGGGTAAGGCAGGCGCTCCTCCTGACCGAAGCGCCCGCCATGCACGACATCAAAGCCATCCGCGAGACCCCCGACGCCTTCGTCGCCGGCTGGTCCGCGCGCGGGGTCGAGGACGCCGCCGGTGTGGTGGACCAGCTGCTGGCGCTGGACCGCGACCTGCGCGCCGCCCAGACCCGGGGGCAGGAAGCCCTGGCTGCCCGCAATGCCGCCTCCAAGGCCATCGGCGCCGCCATGGCCCGCAAGGACCTGGCCGAGGCCGACCGGCTGAAGGGCGAGGTCGAGACCCTTAAGGACACCATCGCCGCGGCCGAGGCCGACGAACGGCGTCTGGCCGGGGAGCTGCGCGACCGGCTGGCCGGGCTGAAGAACCTCGCCGCCGCCGACGTGCCGGACGGGGAAGACGAAGCCGGCAATGTCGAGGTGTCGCGCTGGGGCTCGCCCCGCACCACCGGGCCGGCGAAGGACCACGCCGACCTCGGCGAGGCGCTGGGCCTGCTCGACTTCGAGGCCGCCGCCCGCATGTCCGGCTCGCGCTTCGCCGTGCTCAAGGGCCAGCTGGCCCGGCTGGAACGCGCCATCGGCCAGTTCATGCTGGACCTGCAGGTCGACCGGCACGGCTACCAGGAGGTCAACCCGCCCTTCCTCGTGAAGGACGAGGCGATGTTCGGCACGGGACAGCTGCCGAAGTTTGAGGAGGATTTGTTCAGCACCAGCAAGGGCATCTGGCCCAGCGAATTCGTCGACCGAGTCAAAGGACTTTCCAACGCAGTTGGCCGATCGGGAGTTGATCCCAACTCGGAGATTGGGAAGGCGCTCGAGAGCGCTGACTTGGCGGTCGCTAACATGCTCAGCGTGATGAGCTCGGTTGACCGCCGCTACCTCATCCCCACCGCCGAGGTGTCCCTGACCAACCTCGTGCGTGAGCAGATCCTGTCCGAGGACGAGCTGGCCACGCCGATGCGGCTGACTGCCCTGACGCCCTGTTTCCGGGCCGAGGCGGGCTCGGCCGGGCGCGACACCCGCGGCCTGATCCGCCAGCACCAGTTTTCCAAGGTCGAGCTGGTCTCGATCACCCGGCCCGAGGACTCCGGGGCCGAGCACGAGCGCATGACCGGCTGCGCCGAGGCGGT
>CAZUXK010000081.1:8288-10307 GCA_964624025.1 uncultured Brevundimonas sp. | reverse complement strand
CACTGCGTGGGGAGGAAAGGCGTCTCTCCTCCCCATGAAATGGGGAGGTGGATCGACGGCGAAGCCGGCGAGACGGAGGGGCGGGTTCAGCGGGGCGCGACGTCACCCCGCGGTCGGATCCCCCCCGCCGCCGGCGATCCAGGCCTCGACCACGTCCTCCAGCACGTCCAGCGGCATGGAGCCGGAGCCCAGCACCACGGCGTGGAAGTCGCGGATGTCGAAGCGGTCGCCCAGCTGCGTCCGCGCCCGGTCGCGCAGCGCCATGATCCTCAGCTCGCCGATCTTGTAGCTGGTCGCCTGGCCCGGGTTGGTGATGTAGCGCTCGACTTCCTTGACGATGTCGCGCTCGGACAGCAGCGAATTGGCCCGGAAGTATTCAATGGCCTCCTCGCGGGTCCAGCGCCGGGCGTGCAGACCGGTGTCGGTCACCAGCCGCACGGCGCGCCACAGCTCGGTCGAGAGCCGGCCGAAGTTCGAATAGGGGTCCTGGTAGAAGCCCATCTCCCGGCCCAGCCGCTCGGCGTACAGGCCCCAGCCCTCGGCATAGGCGCCGTAGCCGCCGAAACGGCGGAAGCGCGGCAGGCTGTCCATCTCCTGGGCGTAGGCGATCTGGAAGTGATGGCCCGGCGCCCCCTCGTGGTAGCTGATGCCCTCGATCTGGGGCTTCAGCACCTGGGTCATGTCCGACAGGTTGACGTAGTAGATGCCCGGCCGCGACCCGTCCGGGGCCGGGGCGTTGTAGAAGGCGATCGACGAGGTCGCCTCGCGCCAGGCCTCGACCGCGCGCACCTCCAGCGCCGATTCCGGCAGGTCACGGAACCACTGGTCGCCGACGGCCATGACCTGGGCGACGAAGGTGCGGGCGTCGGCCAGGTACTGCTCCCGGCCCTCGGCGGTGTTCGGATACTGGAAGCGCGGATCGGTCTTCACGAAGGTGAAGAAGTCCTGCAGCGAGCCCGCGAAGCCGACCTCGGCCTTGATCGCCTCCATCTCGGCCTGGATGCGCGCGACCTCGGCCAGACCGATCTCGTGGATCTGGTCGGCGGTCAGGTCGGTGGTGGTCGAGAAGCGCAGGCGGGCGTTGTAGTAGGCCTCGCCGTCCGGCAGGCGCCACACGCCGGCGTCGGAATCGGCCCGCCGGCCGACGGCCTCCAGCGCGGACAACACCTGCTCATAGCCGCGCCGGAAGGGCCCGGTCAGGGCCTCGCGCCCGGCCGCGACCAGCCGTGCCTTCTCGGCCTCGGGGGCGTCCAGGGCCGCCACCTTGCGCTGGAAGTCGGCCCACACCGGATTGTCCGGCCCGCCGTCGAACGGGGCGCCGGTGATCACCGCCCGGGTCGCCGCCAGCGCCGGGGCGAAGACGAAGCGCGGCGAGATCACCCCGGCGTCGGCGCGGGCGTTCAGGGTGTCGACCACCTGGCCCATGTAGCGCTCGGCCGCGGTCAGGCGGGCCACATAGGCCTCGGCGTCGCTGACCGAGGTGACCCGGTGATTGTTGATCATGAACACCGGCAGGCCGGTGGTCGGATTGCCGTTGGCAGTGAACTGGAAGCCGCGGTCGCGCCACTGGGCGGCGGCGCGCGCCTGCGCCACCCCGTGGGCGAACAGCCGGTACGACAGCTGCGCCTGCGGGCTCAGCCGGTCCGGGCTGAAACGCGCCTGCATCTCGGCCAGCTGGGCCTCCTGCAGCGCCAGGGCCCGCGCCGCGGCGGCGTCGGACACGTCATCGAGCCTGTCGTAGTCGATCTTCAGGCCCAGCGAGGTCATCTGCTGCGGGCTGAGCGCGATGCGCGCCTGGAAGGCCTGCTCGAAGAAGGCGTTGAGCTCGGCGTCCTGGACCGCCCCGGCCTCGGCGGCGGGCGGCTGCTGGGCCAGGGCCGGCGCGGCCGGCAGGGCCGCTCCGAGCGCCAGCGCGGAGACGACGGCAAGAGACTGGATACGCATGGACACTTCCCCCGTGCGGCCGCGACCGGCGACCGTTCGCCGGCACCTTCGCGCCGGGGCGCGGGCGTGGCAAGC
>CAZUXK010000081.1:2889-8188 GCA_964624025.1 uncultured Brevundimonas sp. | reverse complement strand
CTACCCGCCCCGCAGCCCCGTCAGGGTGCGGCCCGGGGCGATGTCCTCGGCGTCGGCGATCAGATGCACCAGCGCGGGCGTTCCGCCCCGCGCCGCCGCCCGCGCCGCCTGCAGCGCCGCCGGGAAGTCCGCGGTGGTCTCGCAGCGCACCCCGAAGGCGCCGAAGGCCTCGGCGTAGGTCACGAAGTCCGGGTTCTTCAGGTCGGTGGCGATGACCCGCGGCGCGCCCGGATAGTGGGTCTCCTGGTGCATGCGGATGGTGCCGTAGGTGCCGTTGTCGACGACGATGACCACCACGGGCAGGGCGTGCTGGACCGCCGTGGCCAGCTCCTGGGCCGTCATCAGGAAGTCCCCGTCCCCGGCGACGCAGACCACCTCGCGCTCGGGATGCACGGCCTTGGCCCCGATCGCCGCCGGGAAGCCGTAGCCCATCGCCCCCGAGGTGGGCGCCAGCTGGGTGCGGCAGGCGCGGTGGCGATAGAAGCGGTGCAGCCAGGCGGCGAAGTTGCCGGCCCCGTTGGTGATCACCGCATCCGCCGGCAGGGCCGTGTTCAGATGCGCCATGCACTCGGACAGATTGACCTGCCCGGTCACCGGCAACGGGGTCGAGAAGGCCAGGTAGTCGGCGTGGGCGGCGGCGCCCTCGGCCCAGGTGCGGCCGGGCTGCAGCGTCGTCAGGGCCTCGGCGGCCAGGCTGTTGTCGGCCACGGCGGCCAGGGCCGTCGGCCAGACCCGGCCCAGCTCCTCCGGCCCCGGATGCAGATGCACCAGCACCTGCGCGGTCCGGGCGCGGTCGAACAGGGTGTAGCCCTGGGTCGGGTTCTCCCCCAGCCGGGCCCCGACGGCGATCACCAGATCGGCGGCCCGGGCGCGGGCGATCAGCTTCGGATTGCAGCCCAGCCCGAGGTCGCCGGCGTAGTTGGGCCGGTCGTTGGCGATGAGGTCCTTGCGTCGGAACGAGCCGGACACGGGGATCCCCAGCCGCTCGGCCCAGTCGGCCAGGGCGTGGGCCGCCTCGACCGTCCAGCCCGAGCCGCCGACCACCAGCAGCGGCCGCTCGGCCCGCGCCAGCCGGGCGCCGATCCCGGCCAGCACCGCCGGGTCGAGGCCCGCGCGCGCCGGCGCCACCGGCCGCTGCGGGGCCGGGCCGCCGTCCTCTTCCAGCAGATCCTCGGGCAGGGCGATGACCACCGGCCCGCGCCGGCCCTGCAGCGCCGTGGCGATGCCGCGCTCGACGATCTCGACGGTGCGCGCCGGGCTCTCCAGCTCGGTCGCCCACTTGGCCAGGCCGCCGAACACCTCGCGGTAGTCGACCTCCTGGAAGGCCCCGCGGCCGCGGTCCTTCAGGGCGATCTGGCCGACGAACAGCAGCATCGGCGTGGAGTCCTGATGCGCCGTGTGCACCCCGATCGCCGCGTGGGTCGCCCCGGGCCCGCGGGTGACCATGCAGACCCCCGGCTTGCCCGTCAGCTTGCCATAGGCCTCGGCCATGTTGGCGGCCCCGGCCTCGTGCCGGCAGGTGATCACCTGGATCTGCGCGCGCACGTCGGCGAGGGCGTCGAGCACGGCCAGATAGCTCTCGCCGGGCACGCAGAAGACCCGGTCGATGCCGTTGACGATCAGGGTCTCGACGAGGCGGCGGGCGGCGGTGTTCGGGGCCTGGGGGGCGGGGCGGGTCATGGGCGGGAGATAGCAGAGGCGGCGGCGTTGTGGCCATGCCGGGCTGCTGCCGGAAGCCCTCCCCCTCGAGGGGGGAGGGTTTGGGTGGGGGTGAAGTCGGCAACGTGTCGGGATGGACGCAGGCGGCGGGACCGCCTCAGCAGCCCTGCCGTCAGCGGCCTGCCCCCACCCCAATCCCCGACCCTTCCCCCCTCGAGGGGGAAGGGGGACGCAAACCGTTCCCGCTCCCACCCCCGTCATCCGCGGGTCAGGCCCGGGGATGACGGAGAATTCGGCGCGCGAAGCGCACGCCTCCCGGACGTCGGCCGGAGATGGCGCTTCCGGCGCAGCTCGCGCGACACCGCTGTGTCCTCTGTGCCCTTCTCCGTGTTCGCTGTGATGAACCCGCGACGGGTGAGAAGGCCGCACGGCTTCGGCGCTGACACCCCTCATCCGAGCCGCTCCGCGGCCCACCCGTCGTCGGATCGC
Source organism: uncultured Brevundimonas sp. (assembly GCA_964624025.1). Taxonomy (GTDB): domain Bacteria; phylum Pseudomonadota; class Alphaproteobacteria; order Caulobacterales; family Caulobacteraceae; genus Brevundimonas. The sequence goes on along the minus strand of CAZUXK010000081.1, from coordinate 6,040 downwards.
ATGCGATCCTCCTCCACCCGCAAGGGGAGAAGGAAGGCGGACGCTCAGTACCGCACCCCGGTCAGATACAGCCCGTCGGACGGCGCGACCGGCCCGCAGGCCTTGCGGTCGCGGGCGGCGAGGGCGGCGGCGAGGTCGTCGGGGCGCCAGCGGCCCAGCCCGACCTGCACCAGGCTGCCGGTCATGGAGCGCACCTGGCGGTGCAGGAAGCTGCGCGCCTCGAACACCAGCTGCACCTCGTCCCCGGCGCGGGTCACCGCCGCCACATCCAGCGTCTTGACCGGTGAGGCGGCCTGGCAGGCGACGTGGCGGAAGGTGGTGAAGTCGTGCTCGCCGACCAGATGCTGAGCCGCTGCGGCCATGGCCGCCACGTCCAGCGCGCCCTTCACATGCCAGACGCGGCCCCGCTCCAGCGCCGGCCGCGCCGGGCGGTTCAGCACCCGGTACAGATAGGCCCGGCCCGTCGCCGAGAAGCGGGCGTGGAACGCGGGATCGGCTTCCGCGGCGTCGACCACCGCCACCGCCTCCCCGAGCAGATGGGCGTTCAGCGCGTTCATCACCGTGGCGGCGGGCCAGTCGCGCTCCAGGTCGAAGCTGACCACCTGGCCGGTGGCGTGCACGCCGGTGTCGGTGCGGCCGGCGGCGGCGATCCGTACCGTCTCGCCGCTGAAGGCGTGGATCGCCCGCTCCAGCGCGCCCTGCACGGTCGGCTGGCCGTCCTGCACCTGGAAGCCGTTGCAGCCGCCGCCGTCGTACTCGACCGTCAGCCGGTAGCGCGGCATCAGCCCAGCCTCGTCCCGGCCAGGATCGGGAAGCCGCGCAGCAGCTCCTCCGCCTCCTGGGCCCCGCGGCCCTCGCGCTGGACCCGCAGCAGGCGCACCGCCCCGCCGTCGCCGCAGGCGATGCGCAGGCCGTCGTCCAGCGCCTCGCCCGGCGCCCCCCCGTCGGCGTTGAGCGCCAGCCGTGAGGCCAGGGCCTTGATCCGCGCCGGTCCGTCCGGGCCCGGGGCCTCGAACCAGGCCCCCGGGCGGGGCGACAGGCCGCGGATGCGGGCGTCGACCTCGGCCGCCGGCCGGGACCAGTCCAGCCGCGTCTCGGCCGGGGTGATCTTGGCGGCGTAGGTCGGTTCGCCGACCTGGGGCTGCGGCTCCAGCCCGCCGCGGTCCAGCGCCGCCAGCGCCCGCGGCCACAGGCCGGCACCGATGGCGGCCATGCGCTCGCCCAGCGTGCCGGCGGTCTCCTCCGGCCCGATCGGCACCACTTCCGACAGCAGGATCGGCCCTTCGTCGAGGCCGGCGGTCATCTGCATGATCTGCACACCGGTCTGGCGGTCGCCGGCCATGATCGCCCGCTGGATCGGGGCCGCCCCGCGCCAGCGCGGCAGCAGCGACCCGTGCAGGTTGAGGCAGCCCAGCCGCGGCGCCGCCAGCACCTCGGGCTTGAGGATCTGGCCATAGGCGACGACGCAGGCGGCATCGAGCTCCAGCGCCGCGAATTCGGCCATGGCCTCGGGCGCCTTCATCGACGGCGGGGTCAGGACCGTCAGACCCAGGGTCTCGGCGAAGGCGTGCACCGGCGAGGGGGTCAGCTTCTGGCCGCGGCCGCGCGGCTTCGGCGGCTGCGAATAGACGGCCACGACCTCGTGGCCCGAGGCGACCAGCTCGGCGAGCGAGGGAACGGCGAAGGCGGGAGTGCCCATGAAGGCGAGACGCATGGCGGGGGTTTAGCCTCAGGCCAGCCCGAGGAACAGGGAGAGGGCGATGTCGACGCGATCAAGCGACGTCTTGTCCAGCCGCCCCACGATCTGTCCAATCTTGTCGACCGGGACTGTCTGGATCTTGTCGATCATGACCTGGCAGCGTTGTCTCAGGCCGTTGGACGTCGTGGGGAGGACATCGAGCCGGAAGGTGTTCGGACGCCGGATGTCCGAGGTCAGGGGCAGCAGGGTCACGCTGTCGAGTGGGCTGAAGGCCTCGGCCTGGACGACCAGCGCCGGACGCGGCTTGCCGAACGCCCTCGGAAAGACAGCTACGACTATGGCTCCCCGGTCCATGTCCAGCCCGCCGTGTCTGCGATGGACTCCCAAGCCTCCGGGAGCCCAGGCTCCGACGGGGCGGCCTTCAGCGCCGCAATCTCGGCGGCGATCTCCGCACGACCTTCAGGCGAGCGGCACCAGGCCGACAGCCGGGTGACCTCTGCGACAAGCTCTGGTCGCAGCATCAACGGCATCTGCTCGGGGTCAGCCTTGGCCATGGCTGACAGCCTAACACGAAAGGCGCTTGGCCTGAATGGCGCCGTCCGGCCCCCGCCCTACTGCCAGCGGGTGGAGACCCCGCCGCCCTCGTCCCACTCGCCGCCGGCGTCCAGGGCGTCGTCGAAGTCGAGCAGGCGGTCGAGCAGCAGCCCGGCGACGACGCCCACGGCGGCGACGCCCACCAGGGTGATGACCCCGGCCAGCCCGATGCGCTCGGAGCGGGTCAGGCGGCGTCGGCCGCGCGGATCGATGATGTGGCTCTTGCCGCCGCGTCGCGTGGTCATGCCGCCGCCCTTTCGCGCGCCACCTTCCTGACCTTGGCCACCGCCCGCTCGCGGCGCAGGCGCGACAGGTGGTCGATGAACAGCACCCCGTTCAGGTGATCCAGCTCGTGCTGGAAGCAGACGGCGTAGAGGCCCTCGATCTCCTCCTCGACGCGGCGGCCCTCGCGGTCGAGATAGGCGACGCGCACCCGGGCGGGGCGCTTCACCTCGTCGAAGTATTCCGGGATCGACAGGCAGCCTTCCTCATAGGGGAACAGCTCGTCGGAGGCCCACAGCACCTCGGGATTGACGAAATAGCGCGGGTTGGGCCGGCGGGCGTCCTCGCCCGCCTTCGCCTCCGGGTCCGGCGCGCCGTCGCCGAGGTCCATGACCACGACGCGCTTCAGCTCGCCGATCTGCACCGCCGCCAAGCCGATGCCGGGGGCGTCGTACATGGTCTCCAGCATGTCATCCATCAGCGCCCGCAGGCCGTCGTCGACGGTCTCCACAGGGGCCGAGACCTGCTTGAGCACGGCCAGGTCGGCGGGGTTGTCGATGGTCAGGATGCGGCGCACGGTCATGAGCGGCAGGTAAGCCCGGGGGGCCGCCGGGTCAAGATTTCCCACCGCCGCGC
>CAZUXK010000081.1:0-2789 GCA_964624025.1 uncultured Brevundimonas sp. | reverse complement strand
CCGGAAATCAGGCGCGGCCGCTCGGGCGGCTCGGCGGCGGTCAGCTCGGGCCGGGCGAGGGCGCGCGGGGTCTGCTCCACCGGGGCCAGCTCCGGCATCTCCTTGCCCTCGTGGTCGACCTGCAGGTCCTCGAAGCGGCGGGCCGAGACCATCACCTGGCTCTCCAGCGAGCCGACGAACTGGTTGTACTTGCCGACGGCGCCCTCCAGCGCCTTGCGCAGCCCCTCGACGTGGCCGCCCATGACCGACAGGCGCTGATAGAGCTGGCGGCCCAGCTGGGCGACCTTGTCGGCGTTGCGGGTCTGCTCCTCGGCGCGCCAGCCATAGGCCACCGCCTTGCACAGGGCGAACAGGGTGGTCGGGGTGACGATCAGCACCCGCTTGTCCATGGCCTCGGACAGCAGGTCCGGCTGGCGCTCCAGCGCCGCGGCGAGGAAGCCGTCGCCGGGCACGAACATGGCCACGAAGTCCGGCGAGCCCTCATCGCGGAACTGGTCCCAGTAGGCCTTGGCCGACAGGCCGGTCATGTGCGTCTTCAGCGACTGGGCGTGGCGCACCAGGGCCTGTTCGCGGGCGGCGTCGTCGGCCGCCTCCTGGGCCTCGAGAAAGGCGTTGAGCGAGGCCTTGGCGTCGATGGCGAAGACCCCGCCGCCGGGCATGCGCACCTTGACGTCGGGGCGGCGCCGGCCCTCCTCGGTGTCGAGGCTGAACTGCTCCTCGAAGTCGAAGCGGTTGGTCAGGCCGGCGGCCTCCAGCACATTGCGCAGGGTCTGCTCGCCCCAGCGGCCCTGCACCCCGGCCCCGCGGCGCAGGGCGGCGGACAGCTTGCGCGCCTCCCCTTGCGTCTCCATCGAGGCGCGCATCAGGGCGTCGATCTGTTCCTTCAGCCCGCCGGCCTGCTCGGCCCGCTCCTTCTCCAGCAGCGAGACCTTCTCCTGGAAGGCCTTCAGCGTCTCGGCCACGGGCTTGAGCTGGGCCTCCATGCGCTCGCGCGCCACCCGGTCCTGGGCCTGGAAGGTCTCGGTCGCCCGCGCCACCAGCTGCTCGGCCACGGCCTGGGCCGACTGGGCCGACTGGGCCTTGATGAACTCGGCGGTCTCGCGCCGGCTCTCCTCGATCAGGACGATGCGCTGCTCCGCCGCCGCCAGCGCCGCCTTCGCCGCCTGCCAGCCCAGAAACGCCCAGACCAGACCTCCGGCGAGGACCAGCGACGTGAGGGCGAGGGCGAGGACGAGGGTGTTCATGCTCCGTTCCTAGCGCGAGTCCGGCAGGGGCGAAAGGGCGGGCGGCCTAGGGGTCTCAAGGGGCCTCAAGGGATCACAGCGACCACAGCGAATGCACGACGGGCACAGCGACGTGGCGGCGCTGCGCACGTCTCCCTTCCCCCTCGAGGGGGGAAGGGTCGGGGATGGGGGCGGGAGCGCCGTCGAGCGAAGGGGCCCGCGGGAGGCGGTCCCGCCTCTTGCGCCATTCCGGACGCGTTGCACCGCCCACCCCCACCCAACCCTCCCCCCTCGAGGGGGAGGGCTTTCGGGTGCGCGGCCGCCCCTACCCCGCCGGGAGCCGGGCCCTCAACGCCTGGACGATGGTGCCGTCGTCGAGCCAGTCCAGCTCGCCGCCGACCGGGACGCCGCGGGCGAGCGAGGTGATCTCCACCCCGGTGTCCTTCAGCCGCTCGGCCAGGTAGTGGGCGGTGGTCTGGCCGTCGACGGTGGCGGGCAGGGCCAGCACCACCTCGCGCACCGCGCCCGAACGGGCGCGGCCGACCAGCTCGCCGATGCGCAGCGCCTCCGGCCCGATCCCGTCCAGCGCCGACAACAGGCCGCCCAGCACATGGTACTTGCCGCGGAAGGCCCCGGAGCGCTCCATCGCCCAGAGCGCCCCGGCCTCCTCGACCACGCACACCAGCCCGTTGTCGCGGGCCTCGTCGGCGCAGACCGAGCAGGGGTCGCGGGTGTCCGGCGCGCCGCAAACGGAGCAGGACACTACCCGGTCGGCGGTGTCGCGCAGGGCCTGGGCCAGCGGCTCCAGCAATTGTTCGCGCCGCTTCAGCAGGGCCAGCGCCGCGCGCCGGGCCGAGCGCGGCCCCATGCCGGGCAGCTTGGCCAGCAGGCCGATCAGGCGCTCGATCTCGGGTCCGGCGGCGGCGGCCATGACTGCGGCGGGATCAGAACAGCCTGGGCATGCCCGGGATGTTCATCCCGCCCAGCGGCCCGGCCACCTCGCGCATCAGCCGGCCGTTCTCCTCATCCAGCTTGCGCTTGGCGTCGGCATGGGCCGCCACGATCAGGTCGGCGAGGATCTCGCCCTCGCCGGGGACCATCAGGCTGTCGTCGATCACCACCCGGGTGATCTCGCCCGGGCCCTTCAGGGTCACGCTCACCATCCCCCCGCCCGAGGTCCCCTCGGCGGTGGTTTCGGCCATCTTCGCCTGGGCGTCCTGCAGCTTCTGCTGCATCGCCTGGGCCTGCTGCATCAGCGCGTTGCGGTCTTTAAGGGGGTGTTAGTTAGGGGGTTCGGGGCCGAGTGGCGAGTGGCGAGGGTTGAGTGGTGAGTGGTGAGTGACGAGTGAAGAGTGAGCAGGGCGGGTGAGCAAGGGGTGCGCGGGGTGTGGCGCCTTGTCATCACGGCCGAAGCGCAGCGGAGGGCCGGGGCACTGGCGCCGGGCGCGGGGGCGCCTATCTGGACCGACATCTGTTCCTGTTCTCCCCGGAAAGGCGCCGCCATGGCTTTCGACACCCCTCCCGCCCGTGACCTGCCGCTGGCCGACGCCGCCCTGGCGCAGCTGT
>CAZUXK010000080.1:0-10394 GCA_964624025.1 uncultured Brevundimonas sp. | reverse complement strand
AGAAAATGGCGCGCCCGGAACGATTCGAACGTCCGACCCTCAGATTCGTAGTCTGATGCTCTATCCAGCTGAGCTACGGGCGCGCTGCCGCCTTGCAGGCAGGGGCGGGTCCATAGCGGAGGCCGGGCGCGGGGGCAAGCCCGGAAAACGCATCAATCGGGCAGAAGGCCGGGCGGCGCGTCGGCCCCCGGCGGAATCGAGGCCCAGGTCACCGCCACGATCCACCAGCGCTGCCCGTCGTGGAACAGGTGGATGGCGTTGACGCCCCGGTCGAAGGGCGCGGCCTCCGGCGTCGCGCGGCTCTCGTAGCCCGACAGCAGCGCCGTCACCGGGCCGAGCCGTTCGCTGCGCCGGCCGGTCTCCGTCTCGAAGAAGCCCCGCTCGGTCAGCACCGGCCCGTTGCGGGCGATGTAGTCCTCGACCGTCATCCGCCGCGCCCGGGGCGCGCCGTCGGGGCCGGCGCCGGTTCCGGTCAGGATGGCGCCCGGCCAGAACAGGGCGCGGAACCGGTCCCAGTCGCGCGCCTGTCCGGCGGGGCCCGAGATCACCGCATAGAGGGCGGCGAGGATGGCGTCCTCGGAGACATGGTCGGCGGCCTGCGGGGACGGCGCCGCCTGCGCCTCGCGCCCGGGCGCAGGACCGGCGGACGCCGGCGCGGCGGCGAGGCCCGGTTGTCCGGCGGCGACCAGGGCGACGACGGCGGCGAACAGGCGCAGAGGGCGAGGGCAGGCGGCGGGACGCATCGCGGGGCTCCGGTCTGACGGCTCCCACCCTGGACCTGCGACGCCCTTTCGTCGAGCGGCCGCAGCGGCCACATTGCGGGCTCGTCGTTCAGGGTCCTGTCGCATGCCTCGTCGCCTCCTCCCCGTCTCCCGTTCCGTCCGTCGCACCGGGCTCGCGGCGCTCACCGCGCTTGCGGTCGCCGCCTGCGCCGGCGCGGGGGGCAGGACGCCGGACGTCGCGCCGGCGCCGCCCCCCGCCGCCGCGGCGCCCGCGCCCGTCCCGGTGGCGCGCGGCCCGCTGGTCAGCGCCGCGCATCCGCTGGCGGTGGAGGCCGGGATGGAGGTGCTGCGCCGCGGCGGCTCGGCGGTCGACGCCGCCGTGGCGGTGCAGGCGGTGCTGGGCCTGGTCGAGCCCCAGTCCTCCGGCCTCGCCGGCGGGGCCTTCCTGATGCACTACGACGCCGCCACCGGCGCGGTGACGGCGTACGACGGCCGCGAGACCGCCCCGGCCGCCGCGGGGCCGGACCTGTTCCTCGGCGAGGACGGGCGCCCGCTCGGCTATGCCGACGCCGTCCTGTCGGGCCGCTCGACCGGGGCCCCCGGCGTCGTGCCCATGCTGGCCATGGCCCAGGCGGCGCACGGGCGGCTGCCCTGGTCCAGCCTGTTCGGCTCGGCCGAGCGTCTGGCCGAAGAGGGCTTCACCGTCACCCCGCGGCTGGCCGGGTTCATCGCCGGCCGCGCGCCGCAGATGGGCGCGCCCGACGCCCGGGCCTGGTTCACCCGCCCGGACGGCCAGCTCTACGCCGCCGGCGACGTGCTGCGCAGCCCGGCCTATGCCGAGACCGTGCGCCTGATCGCCCGCGACGGGGCGGACGCCTTCCGCCGCGGACCGCTGGCCGAGGCCATCGTCGCCGCCGTGGGCCGCGAGCCCCGCCCCGGAAGCCTGACCCTCGCCGACCTCGAGGCCTATCAGCCGCTGGAGCGCGGCGCCCTGTGCCGCCCGTACCGGGTCTATGTCATCTGCGTGCCGCCGCCCCCGTCCAGCGGCGTGGCGGTGCTACAGCTGCTGGCCATGGCCGAGCAGACGCCGGCCATCGCCGGCGGGCCGCAGGACCCCGACGCCTGGGCCGCCTTCGCCCGGCTGCAGCGATTGATGTACGCCGACCGCGACCGCTACGTCGGCGACCCGGCCTTCGTGGGGGTGCCGGTCGAGGGCCTGCTCGACCCGGACTATGTCGCCGCCCGCGCCGCCCTCGCCTCCGGCCTGACCGGCCCGGCCGAGGCCGGCACGCCGCCCGGCGGCCGCCTGACCGCCGTCGACCGGACGCAGGAGCCGGCCGGCACCTCCCACTTCGTCGTCGTCGACGCCGCCGGCAACGCCGTCAGCATGACCACCACGGTGGAGAGCATCTTCGGCTCCGGCCGCATGGCCGGCGGCCTGTTCCTCAACAACCAGCTGACCGACTTCTCGCGCAGCGGCGAGGGCGCCAACGCCCCGGCCGGCGGCAAGCGCCCGCGCTCCTCCATGGCGCCCGTGATCATACTCGACCGCGAGGGGCGGTTTGTCGGGGCCCTCGGCTCGCCCGGCGGCACCTCGATCCTCGCCTACAACGCCCGCGCCCTGATCGCCGTGCTGGACTGGGGGCTGCCGATGCAGCAGGCCTTCGACCTGCCCAACCTGGTGGCGCGCGGGGCCGGCTTCGGGGCCGATACGGGCCGCTTCAGCCCGGAGCTGCGCGAGGCGCTGGCGGCGCGCGGCATCGCCCTGGCGCCCAACGCCTCGGAGACCTCGGGCCTGCACGGGGCGATCTGGCGCGACGGCCGCTGGGACGCCGGGGCCGACGACCGGCGCGAGGGGGTGGTCGCCGTCGCGGCGCCCTGAGCGCGTACCGGGGCCGCCCTAAGCCGGCAGCATCAGCTCGAACACCGTGCCCTGCGGCCCGGTCTCGACCAGGGTCAGATCGCCGCCGTGGGCCTGGGCCAGCTCGCGGGCGATGGCGAGGCCGAGGCCGGTGCCGCCCCGCGCCCCGGTGACGAACGGCTGGAACAGCCGATCGCGCACCCGCTCCGGCACGCCGGGCCCGTCGTCCTCCAGCCGCAGCACCCAGCCGCCGTCGCCCTTGCGGGCGCTGACCCGCACCCGGCCGCGCCCCCCGCGCGTCGGGTCGTTGAGGATGGCCTGACGGGCGTTGCGCATCAGGTTGACGAGGATGCGGTGCAGCTGGTCGGGGTCCGCCGACACCGCCATCCGCGCCGCGATCCGCCGCTCCAGCCGGACCCCGTCGGCGTCCAGATCGGCGTCCTCGGCCGCCGCCTCCACCGCCGCGGCCAGGGGCACGCGCCGGCGCACCGGGGCCGGCTCCTCCGAGCGGCCATAGTCCAGCACGTTGCGCGACAGGTCCGAGGCCCGGGTCAGGGCCCGCTCCAGCCGCGGCAGGGCCCGCGCCACCATCGGGTCGGGCGAGGCCGCCAGCCGGTCCGAAGCCATCTGCGCCGAGGTCAGCATGTTCCTCAGGTCGTGGTTGATGCGCGCCACCGCCTCGCCCAGCGCCACCAGCCGCTGGCGCGACTGCAGCGACTGGCGCACCTCGGCCTGCATCCGCGCCAGCTCGCGCTCCACCTGGCCGATGGCGTCGTCGCGCGCGCTGGGCGCCTCGGTCGGGGCCTGGGGATCCTCGGCGAAGCGCTCGATGGCCCGCGTCACCCGGCGCAGCGGGCGCAGCACCAGCAGCGCCAGACCGGCGTAGAGCAGCCCTCCGGCGGCGGCCGCGATGGCCAGCGACAGCAGCAGGGTGTTGAGCAGATAGGCGCGCAGCTCCTGCTTCAGCGGCTCGGCCGGGGCGACGATCTCGATATAGTCGCCGGTGCGGTAGCGCGGCGCCGCCCGCACCCGGATCGAGCGGTCCGGATGCCCCGCCAGCGTCCGCCACGGATCCACCAGCCACGCCCCCAGACTGTCCCGCCTCAGGTCGATGAAGTCCGGCGTGCGCGGCAGGGCCGGGGCCTGCAGCAGCAGGCGCAGCACCCCCTGGTCGCTGACCGCCACCGCCGTGACGCCGCCGATGGCCAGCAGCTGGTCGCCGGTCTCCGGCTCGACCGCCGAATAGGGCAGGGCCTCGACCCCGACCGAGGCCAGCTCGGCCGACTGTAGCCGGTCGCGCAGCCAGCGCTCATGGAAGGTCGCCGCGCTGGGGGCGAGGATCAGCACCGCCACCACCGCGGTGAAGACGGCCGTCAGCAGCAGCAGGCGCGTGGCCAGCGGGTCGGGCCGGCTGACCCGCTGGCGCAGGCTCGCCGTCGCCGCGCGCAGCGAGGCCCCGGTCCGCCCGAGCCCCCGCATCAGCCGCTCGCCCGCCGCGCCGCTCATGCCGACCGCCGTCGCAGCACGAGGGCGCGACCGGCGCGCAGCAGCAGCGGCAGCACCACCGCCAGCACGAAGACGCCGGTCAGCGGGGCCCAGAACTGGGCGAACATCGCCTTGAGGTCGGGATCGGGATCGACCTTGAGCAGCTCGTCCAGCCGCGAGCCGATCCAGCAGTAGATGATGTGGGCCGGCAGCAGGCCGATCACCGTGGCCAGGGTGTAGGGGCCGAGGCGCACGGCCATCAGCCCGGCGGCGACATTGATCATGTGGAACGGCGCCACCACCGCCAGCCGGCTGGCCAGCACATACCAGAACGTGTTGCGGTCGATGCTGGCGCAGACCCGGTCCAGCAGTCCGCCCTGGGTCATGCGCCGGCGCAGGCTCTCGCCGAGTGTGGTCCGGGCCGCCGCATAGACCGCCAGCGCGCCGAGGGTGGCGGCCACCGAGGTGGCGACCCCGCCGACCCATGGCCCGAACAGATAGCCGGCGGTGATGGTGACGAAGAACACGCCCGGCACCACGCTGGCGGTCAGGGCCGCGAACAGCAGCATGAGCAGCAGCAGCGCCGGCAGATAGTGGGCCGCGACGAAGGCCTGCATGTCCTCGCCGTGCCGCTGGACGGTCTCCAGCGACAGGTAGCGGTTCAGGCCCGTCCCGAACACGAGGGCCAGGCCCAGGAGCACAAGGATCAGCGGCCAGAGCCGTTTAAGGTGGTTCATTCTCGCTCCAGCGGCGGCTCCGCCCTTGACGGCCGGGGCCCCCACCCGTATAGGCCCGCCCTTCCTGAGCGGCGGACCTGTCCGTCGCCCCACCCTGACCATCGGAGCCGACCGTGAAGCGGACCTATCAGCCGTCGCGACTCGTGCGCAAGCGCCGTCACGGGTTCCGCGCGCGCATGGCCACCAAGAACGGCCAGAAGATCGTTGCGCGTCGCCGCGCCAAGGGCCGCAAGAAGCTCACGGCCTGATCGCGCTTGTGAGCTCCTCCCCGTCGCCGACGGGGGCGAGCCATGACGGAACACCCTGACATCCGGCGCCTGACCCGGCGGCCCCAGTTTCTGGCGGCCGCCAAAGGCCGTTCCGAGGCCCGCGGCGCCGTGGTCGTCCAGCGTCTCGCCCGCGAGGACGGCAGCCCGCACGTCGGCGTCGGCTTCACCGCCACCCGCAAGATCGGCGGCGCCGTCGTGCGCAACCGCGCCAAGCGCCGCCTGCGCGAGGCCGCCCGCGCCCTCCTGCCCCGGCTGGCGGAGCCCGGCTGCGACTATGTGCTCGTGGCCCGCATGGGCACGACCGTTCGCCCGTGGGACCGTTTGCTTGACGATGTCGCCTCGGCCCTTACAAGGCTGGCGACCCAGGGGGCCCCGCCCCGGACGCCGCGCCCCCCCGCCCCCGGCCAGGACAGCTGACGCCGCATGAATACCGAGAACAGCCGCAACACGATCATCTTCGTGGTGATCACGGGCCTGATCCTGATCCTGTACCAGCTGTTCGTGCTGGAGCCGCAGGCGCAGCAGCGCCGCGCCGCCCAGGCCGAGCAGGCCGCCGCGGCGGCCGCCGCCGGCCTGCCGGTCGGCGAGGAGGCCCCGAGCGCCGGCCCCGCCCTGATCACTGACCGCGCCCAGGCCCTGGCCGCCTCGGCCCGCGTGCCGATCGAGACCCCGACCCTGAGCGGCTCGCTGTCGCTGCTGGGCGGCCGGGTCGACGACCTGTTCCTCAGCAACTACCGCCAGACGCTGGACGCGGACTCCCCGCCGGTCGAGCTCTTCCGGCCCCAGGGCATGCAGCACGCCTTCTTCGCCCAGTTCGGCTGGACGGCGCAGAACATCCCCGGCGGCGTGCCGGGCCCGAACACGATCTGGCGCCTGACCGCCGGCGAGCGTCTGACCCCGGAAACGCCGATCACCCTGACCTGGGACAACGGCCAGGGCCTGCGCTTCACCCGCGAGGTCAGCGTCGACGACCAGTATGTCTTCACCGTGCGCGACACGGTGGCCAACCTGTCGGCCCAGCCGGTCACCCTGGCCCCCTACGGCCTGGTCGAGCGCGACGGCATCCCGTCGGACCTCGGCAAGCAGTTCATCCTGCACGAAGGCGCGATCGGTGCCTTCGTCGATGGCGACCGCGCCACCACCCGCCAGATCAAGTACGGCGACTGGGCCAAGCGCCCGCGCGAGGAGTTCACCTCCACCGGCGGCTGGCTGGGCGTCACCGACAAGTACTGGCTGGCGGCGGTCCTGCCGGACCAGGCCGACGAGGTCACCGGCGTGGTCACCGTGCGCGGCGAGGGCGAGACCGCCGTCTATCGCACCCGCCTGCAGTCCGAGGCCATCACCGTCAATCCGGGCCGCCAGGTGACCGAGACCCAGCGCCTGTTCGCCGGCGCCAAGCGCAACGAGATCCTCAGCGCCTATGAGGACAGCCTCGGCCTGCCGCGCTTCATCTACGCCATCGACTGGGGGATGTTCTGGTTCCTGACCCGGCCGATCTTCCTGACCGTCGAGTTCTTCTTCGGCATCCTCGGCAACTTCGGCCTGGCCATCCTGGCCCTGACCGTCGTGGTCAAGCTGATCATGTTCCCGCTGGCCAACAAGGCCTACGAGAGCCTCTCCAAGATGCGCACGCTCGCGCCCAAGATGGAGGAGATCAAGAAGAAGCACGGCGCAGATCCGCAGAAGCAGCAGCAGGAGATGATGGCGATCTATCAGCGGGCGAAGATCAACCCGCTCGCCGGCTCTCTGACGATCCTCGAGAAGATCCCGGTGTTCTACGCCCTCTACAAGGTGCTGTTCGTCACCATCGAGATGCGGCACGCGCCCTTCTTCGGCTGGATCCAGGACCTGTCGGCGCGCGATCCTTCGAACATCTGGAACCTGTTCGGCCTGATCCCCTGGAACCCGGACGCGGCCCCGCTGATCGGCGGCCTGATCGGCAGCGCCGGGACCGGCGGCTTCACCCTCGGCCTGTCGATCCTGGCCATCGTCTACGGCCTGACCATGTGGCTGCAGCAGGCGATGAACCCGCCGGCCCCGGATCCGGTCCAGCGTCAGATCTTCGCCCTGATGCCGATCCTGTTCACCTTCATCATGGCCCCGTTCGCGGCCGGCCTGCTGATCTACTGGACCTGGAACAACGTGCTCTCGATCCTGCAGCAGTACTACATCATGCACCGCTTCAAGGCCGAGAACCCGATCGACGACTTCATCGCGAAGGTGAAGGCGCGCAGCGCGTCGAAGAAGGCGTGACCGGTCCCGCGGCCGACACGCCCGCCGCGGACGGGCAAGGCGCGGAAGGGCCCGATGTCGAGGGTCTGGAGCGGGCCCGCGTCCTGTTCGCCCGCCCGGCGACCTTCGTGCTCGGCTGCGCAAAGATCGAGCAGCTGCCCGACCCCGACCTGCCGGAGATCGCCTTCGCCGGCCGCTCCAACGTCGGCAAGTCCAGCCTGATCAACGCCCTCGTCGGCATGAAGGGGCTGGCCCGCGCCTCCAACGAGCCGGGCCGCACCCGCGAGGTCAATTTCTTCGATCTCGACGGCAAGCTGCGCCTCGTCGACCTGCCGGGCTACGGCTGGGCCAAGGCCTCGAAGGGCGAGGTCAAGCGCTTCCAGAACCTCGGCCGGGACTATCTGCGCGGCCGCGTGACCCTCAAGCGGGTCTATCTGCTGATCGACTCCCGCCACGGCCTCAAGGCCGTCGACACCGAGGCGCTCGACGCCCTCGACCTGGCCGCCGTCTCCTACCAGATCGTCCTGACCAAGGCCGACAAGCTGAAGAAGGGCGAGGGCGAGCGCATGATCGCGGCCACCCTCAAGGCCGTGTCCAAGCGCCCGGCCGCCTATCCCGAGGTGGCCCTGACCTCCTCCGAGACCGGCCTCGGCATGCCAGAGCTGCGCCTGGCGATCATGCACGCCACCGGGGCCGAACCCTGACCTGAAGCCCGGGCTCAAGGGCGCGTGACAGGGGGGGCCATGCCCTGTATCTGCGCCGCCATGAGCGAACATCCCCGCCCCGGCAGCGACACGGATTTCGAGGCGAAGGACGCCCAGGCGTGGGCGACCGCCCGCACCCTGGCCGAGGCCCTGCCTTTCATCCAGGTCTATGACCGCGAGACCGTGGTCATCAAATACGGCGGCCACGCCATGGGCGAGGAAGCCGTGGCGAAGCAGTTCGCCGCCGATGTGGTGCTGCTCAAGCTGATGGGCGTGAACCCGGTCGTGGTCCACGGCGGCGGACCGCAGATCAGCGCCATGCTCGACCGGGCCGGCGTGAAGTCGAACTTCGTCGACGGCCTGCGCGTGACCGACGCCGACACCATGCAGGTGGCCGAGATGGTCCTGTCGGGCGCGGTGAACAAGGAGATCGCCCACTGGATCACCATGGCCGGCAAGGAGGCCGACGTGCGCGGCGTCGGCCTGTCAGGCAAGGATGCCGGCCTGCTGACGGTCGAGAAGACCACCCGCACCCGCCGCGACCCGGACAGCCTGATCGAGCACGAGGTCGACCTCGGCTTCGTCGGTGAGCCGACGAAGGTCGATCCCAAGCTGATCGCCGGCCTGATCGCCTCGGAGACCGAGGACTGGGTGCCTGTGGTGGCCCCGATCGGCGTGGCCGGGGACGGCCGCACCTACAACGTCAACGCCGACACCGTGGCCGGGGCCCTCGCCGGGGCCCTGAAGGCCAAGCGCATGCTGCTGCTCACCGATGTGCCCGGGGTGAAGGGCGCGGACGGCCAGATCATCCGCCAGATGACCGTCGGCGACGCCTCGCGTCTGATCGACGAGGGCGTCGCCGCCGGCGGCATGATCCCCAAGCTGCAGACCGCCATGGCCGCCATCCGCAGCGGCGTCGAGGCCGTCGTCATCCTCGACGGCCGCCGCCCCCACGCCATGCTGGTCGAGCTGTTCACCGAGACCGGCGCCGGCACCCTGGTGAAGGCGGGATGACGTCGCACGACCCCCTTTCCTCCCCACAAGGTGGGGAGGGGGACCGCGTTTCCTCCCCACAAGGTGGGGAGGGGGACCGCGAAGCGGTGGAGGGGCGCGGTCGCCGGAGCGACCGGCGGGCGGTGGAGGGGCCCGGTCGCCGGAGCGACCGCCGGGCGGTGCAGGGGCGACGGAATGTCGAGAGCCCCTCCGTCTCGCCGGCTTCGCCGGCGAGCCACCTCCCCATTCGCTCCGCGAACAGGGAGGAGAGCTCCACCAACCTCGCCCACGTCGCGGCCTGGATCTTCGACATGGACGACACCCTGTACCCTGCCGAGCAGGGGGTGATGCGGCTGGTGCAGGAACGCATCAACGCCTTCATGGTCGGGGCCGTGGGCCTGCCGACCGACGAGGCGCGCACCCTGCAGCGCCAGTTCCTCGACGAGTACGGCACCACCCTCGCCGGCCTGATGGCCAACTACGCCGTCGATCCGAAGCACTTCCTCGACGAGGTGCACGACGTGCCGCTGGACAGCCTCGAGCCCCATCCGGAGCTGGCCGAGGCCCTGCTGGCCCTGCCCGGCCGCAAGTTCGTCCTGACCAACGCCGCCCGCTCCCACGCCGACCGGGTGCTGGACCGGCTCGGGATCACCCCCTGCTTCGAGGCCGTCCATGCCATCGAGGACATGGACCTGACCCCCAAGCCTGCGCCCTCGACCTTCCGCCGCTTTCTCGACCTGCACGACATCGCCGCTCACCATGCGGTCTTCTTCGAGGACACGCCGCGCAACCTCGAGCCGGCCAAGGCCATGGGCATGACCACCGTCCTGGTCGGCGACGGCCGCGGCCGCCCGGTCGGCGACTGGATCGACCACATCACCCCGGACCTGATGTCCTTCCTTCGTCCCCACACGCGCTGAGGGTTCCATGAGCCACGACCTCGTCTCCGTCATCGAAGCCGCCTGGGAGGACCGGGCCCAGGTCTCGGCCGCCACCCACGGCGAGGTGCGCCACGCCGTCGAGCGCGCCCTGTCCATGCTCGATTCCGGCGAGGCCCGCGTGGCCGAGCGCGGCGCCGACGGGATCTGGACCACCCACCAGTGGCTGAAGAAGGCGGTGCTGCTGTCCTTCCGGCTGAACGACAACCAGATCCTGCGCGCCGGCGACCGCGGCATGAACAGCCCGGCCCCGGGCATCGGCCCCTTCTGGGACAAGGTGCCCAACAAGTTCGGCGACATGACCGCCACCGAGTTCGAGGCCGCCGGCTTCCGCGCCGTGCCGGGCGCCGTCGTCCGACGCGGGGCCTTCATCGGCAGGAACGTGGTCCAGATGCCCAGCTTCGAGAACATCGGCGCATACGTCGGCTAGGGGCCCATGGTCGACACCTGGGC
>CAZUXK010000079.1:0-10489 GCA_964624025.1 uncultured Brevundimonas sp. | reverse complement strand
TCTCGGTCCACGGGGCCAACCGCCTCGGCTCCAACTCGCTGATCGACCTCGTGGTGTTCGGCCGCGCCGCCGGCCTGCGCGCCGGCGAGATCGTCAACAAGGCCTCGGCCGTGCCGGACGCCCCGGCGGCGGCCACCGAGGCGCACCTGGCGCGCCTGGACCGCTTCCGCAACGCCTCGGGCTCGACCCCGACCGCCGAGCTGCGGCTGAAGATGCAGCGAGCCATGCAGGAGGACGCGGCGGTGTTCCGCACCGGCGAGACCCTGACCAGCGGCGTTCGCCGCCTGAAGGAGATCCACGCCGGCGGCGCCGACATCAGGACCACGGACCGCGGCCTGATCTGGAACACCGACCTGGTCGAGACGCTCGAATACGACAACATGATCGGCCAGGCGCTGGTCACGGTCGAGGGCGCCCTGAACCGCAAGGAAAGCCGCGGGGCCCACGCCCGCGAGGACTATCCGGACCGCGACGACGCCAACTGGATGAAGCACACCCTGACCTGGTTCGACGACGCCACGGGCGAGATCCGCATCGACGACCGGCCGGTGCACACCTACACCCTGACCGACGAGATCGAGTACATCGCCCCCAAGGCGCGCGTGTACTGAGGACGACGAGAGATGGTTCAGCTCACCCTGCCGCGCGGTTCCAAGCCTTCAAAGGGCAAGGTCCACAAGGCCCCCAAGGGGGCGAAGAACGTCAAGACCTACAAGGTCTACCGCTATGACCCCGAGGTCGATGCGGCCCCGCGCTGGGACGTCTACGAGGTGTCGGCCGACGACCACGGCCCGATGCTGCTGGACGCCCTGATCCACATCAAGAACACCATCGACCCGGGCCTGACCTTCCGGCGCTCGTGCCGCGAGGGCATCTGTGGCTCGTGCTCGATGAATATCGACGGGCGCAACACCCTGGCCTGCACCAAGGGCTGGGACGAGTG
This sequence comes from uncultured Brevundimonas sp., assembly GCA_964624025.1. GTDB lineage: Bacteria > Pseudomonadota > Alphaproteobacteria > Caulobacterales > Caulobacteraceae > Brevundimonas. Next base: position 9,546 of record CAZUXK010000079.1, on the reverse strand, counting down.
CGCCGGCTCGACCATCTCGGTCGCGCCCCTGCCGCACCAGCCGGTGGTCAAGGACCTGGTGACGGACCTGTCGCTGTTCTACGCCCAGTACGACTCGATCCAGCCCTATCTGCAGTCCGATGACCCGGACCCGGAGAAGGAGCGGCTGCAGAGCCCCAAGGACCGCGAGAAGCTGGACGGCCTGTACGAGTGCATCCTGTGCGCCTGCTGCTCGACCTCGTGCCCCAGCTACTGGTGGAACCAGACCGAGTACCTGGGCCCGGCGGCGCTGCTGCAGGCCTATCGCTGGATCGCCGACAGCCGCGACGACGCCACGGACAAGCGCCTCGACGACCTCGAGGACCCGTTCAAGCTCTACCGCTGCCACACCATCATGAACTGCGCCCAGGTGTGTCCGAAGGGGCTGAACCCGGCCAAGGCCATCGCCGAGACCAAGAAGCTGATGGTCTCGCCACGCCGCAAGAAGACCCCGGCCGCGGCCTGATCGCCGGCTCAGCCGGCCGCGCGGTTCCGCCGTCGCGGGGCCGCCGCCGGCCGGGGCGCCAGGTCCTCCAGCAGCCGGCCGAAGCGGGTCAGGGCCTCGGCCGCCAGCGCCTCGTCGTAGCGCATCGGCGGGGCGTTCATCGGCTCGTCGAAGCTGTGGGTGCCCTCGGCGATCCAGGTCTCCACCTCGACGCCGCAGCTGCGCACCATGTCGAGAATTCCCTCGGCGTTGCGCACGGTCGTCAGATGGTCGCGCCGGGCGACGACGGCGAGGGTGCGCGGACAATGCCGCCAGGGCCGCCGCCGGTTCAGCGCGGCGAACCCGACATAGGGATAGGCGAGGAAGGCGCCCCTCACGCCGTCGAGGGCCACCTCGCCCGGATTGGCCAGCCCGAGCGTCCCGGGACGACGATCGGCGCTCATGGCCTCCATGATGCCCCAGCCGCCGTGGCTCCAGCCGGCCACCAGCAGGGCGTCGGCGTCCACGTCGGCGCGGGCCGAGACCCCGGCGATGCTGGCCAGCACGTCGCCGGCGCGCTGGTCGCCGTGGAAGGTCAGGCCGGTGCAGACCATGGCCATGGCCAGCTCGCGTCGCCAGCCGCGGGGGGCGTAGGAATCGACGATCACCGCCCGCCAGCCGGCCGCCCGCGCCGCCTCGGCATAGCGCGGCAGGTGCGGGCGCAGACCGCCGCAGCCGTGGAACAGCAGGGCGGTCGGGCGCGGCCGGTCATCGTCCGGGCCGATCACTTCGGCGTAGGGCTCAAGCCGGGCCCAGCGGTCTGCAAGGGTGTCCATGCGCCGAGCCTAACCCGGTTTGGCGACAAACCCGAGGGGGGGTCGCGGGGCGGCGTCTTCGCCCCCCCCCCACCGTCGGGTCAGGCCCGAGGGTGACGGGGGTGTCCGTTGCGCCCGGTCGCGCCCTTGCACGGGCTTCTGTGCGAGGTCCCCCCTGAAGCCGTCATCCTCGGGCTTGACCCGAGGATCGGGCCGTCCGTCGCACACGGGCCGACACGGATCCGCCGGGGGCGCCCGGGCGTCATGCCAAGTGTCTGCGTCCACGCTCGACCCTCGGGTCAAGCCCGAGGGTGACGGGGGTCACGTCAGCAGGCGGGCCAGCAGGGCGTCGAGGACGGGCCGGCCGCGGGCGGTGGCGGCGAGGCGGCCGGCCGCGAGGCTCAGGAAGCCGTCGGCGATGAGGTCAGCCAGCGGGGCCGCGTCGGCGGCCAGCCCCAGCCCGGCCAGCACGGCGAGGGGCAGGCCCTCCGTGGTGCGCAGGCCCAGCAGGGCGCGCTCCTCCAGCGCCTCGCGCGGCGACAGGGGGGTGAGCTCGGCCCGGGGCGCGCCGGCGGCGACCCCGGCGATGTAGTCGGCCACCCGGCGGTGGGCGACCGTGGCGTGGCGGGTCCCGTCCAGCGTCAGCCGGCCATGGGCGCCGGGGCCGAGGCCCAGATAGTCGCCGCCGCGCCAGACATGCAGATTGTGCCGCGACCGGTCGGCCGGGGTGCGGGCGTGGTTGGACACCTCATAGGCCTCGAAGCCGGCGGCCCCGAGCCGGTCACGGGTGATCTCGTAAAGGTCGGCGGCGAGGTCGCTGTCCGGCGGGGTCAGGCGGCCGCGGGCGTGGGCCCGGCCGAAGGCGGTGCCCGGCTCGATGGTCAGCTGGTAGGGCGAGATGTGGCCGGCGCCGAGGTCCAGCGCCCGGTCCAGCTCGTCGCGCCAGGCCCCTGCGGTCTGGCCCGGCCGGGCGTAGATCAGGTCCAGCGAGACGCGCGGGAACAGGGTCAGGGCGTCGGCCAGGGCGCGGCGGCCGGCGGCGGCGTCATGGTCGCGACCGAGGAAGCCGAGGGCGTCGTCCTGGAGCGACTGCAGCCCCAGCGACAGGCGCTCGATGCCGGCCCCGGCCAGGGCCGCCAGCTGCTGGCGCGAGGCCTCGTCGGGATTGGCCTCCAGCGCCACCTCGACCGGCGCATCGGTGGGGAAGCGGGTCCGGGCGGCTTCGATAATGCGGGCCACGGCGGCGGGCGGCATGCGCGAGGGGGTGCCGCCGCCGAAGAAGATCGAGGCCAGCGGCCGCGGGCCCAGCCGGTCCGCCTGGGCGTGCAGGTCGTCGAGGATGGCCTCGACCAGGTCGGCCTGCTCGGCCTGGGCCCGGTCGCGCACGACATTGAAGTCGCAGTAGGGGCAGATGCGCCGGCAATAGGGCCAGTGGACATAGACGGCGACGCCGGCGGGGCGGTCGTCGCCCGCAGGCCCGGTCCCGGTCAGGACAGGGTCAGGCAAACAGCGCCGCCTTGAGCTGGTCGAAGGCCCGGGCGCGGTGGCTCATGGCGTCCTTGGCCGCCGGCTCCATCTCGCCGAAGGTCTGGCTGTGGCCGGTCGGGACGAAGATCGGGTCGTAGCCGAAGCCGCGGTCACCGCGCGGCGGGAAGCTGACCTGACCGTGCACCTCGCCCTGCACCACCACCGCCGGGCCGTCGGGCCAGGCGACCGCGAGGGCCGAGGTGAACCAGGCGGAAAAGTCGGTCGCGCCGATCTCCTCCAGCCGGGTCTCGACCTTGCGCATGGCCAGGGCGAAGTCGCGGTCGGGCCCGGCCCAGCGGGCCGAAAAGATGCCGGGCGCGCCGTCCAGCGCCGTCACCGACAGGCCGCTGTCGTCGGCCAGCGCCGGCAGGCCGGCGCGCTGCGCCGCGTGGCGCGCCTTGAGCAGGGCGTTGCCGGTGAAGGTGCTCTCGGTCTCGTCCGGCTCGGGTACGCCGGCCTCGGCGGCGCTCAGCACCTCGAAGCGGCCGTCGAGCAGGGCGGCGATCTCGCGCGCCTTGCCGGCGTTGTGGGTGGCGGCGACGAGGCGGGTTCCGGCGGGGAGGATCAGGGGCATGCGGGCGACCCTAGAGGGCGCAGGGCGGCGGGGAAACCGCCTTCGCGGCGCCCCGTCTGCGACGACCCGCCACGTGCTGCATTGCGAAAGATTCATCCCGTTAAACGATATGTAACGTGCATTGCAAGATAGGGAGGCGTATTGCTTTGGACATGGATAGGGGCGCTGCTCCCATCCACATCGGAGCCGGAAGCGGCAAGGATGAACCCGCAGATAACCAGCACCGGGCGAAGATCGCCCAACCAACGGAGACCCAGTTATGCAAGCCCTGAACACCACCTACCTGATCGAGCGCGTCGGCCACGGCATCCTGAACGCCTTCCTGCTCGCCGCCATCCCGGCCGCGCTGGTCGCGACCCTGATCCAGGCGCTGTGATCCGCCGCCTTTGACGTGCTGCATGAAGATCGCGAAAACAGTTGCCGCGCGCGGGCCGGCCGGACCCGCCGCGGCGACCCCGCCGATCTTCCCGGCCTGAGGCCGACCCTGTGCGCCTGCCGCGCTTTCCGTTCCGGCTGACCGTCCGTCCGCTCGACGCCCCCGCCCTGCGCACCCTGGGCCCCGGGTCGGTGTCCAGCCTGCTGAAGATCGGTCTCGACGTGGCCTATGTGCTGCTGTGGATCATCCTCGGCGTCCTGCTGCTGGCCTTCGTGGCCGCCATCTTCGTGCCCCTGACCGACCTGTCCGTGACCCTCGACAATCCGTCCGGCGGCCGGGAGATCCCGCTCGAGCGGCCCCTGCTGCTGTTCGCGGTCGGCTCCTTCTGCGCCTATTTCGGCGCCTTCGCCCTGATCGTCGGCCGGCTGCGCGCCATCTTCCGCACCCTGACCCTGGGCGACCCGTTCCATCCCGACAACACCAGCCGGCTGCGCCAGATCGGCCTGATCCTGGCCATCGTCACCGGCGGCGTCTGGCTGTGGCAGACCTGGGCCGCGCGCCTGTCGGCCGGCGCCATGGAGCCGCAGGGCCTCGGCGAGCTGCTGACCCCGGTCTTTTCCGTGCTGGTGGTGTTTGTGCTAGCGGAAGTCTTCCGCGAGGGCGCGCGCCTGCGCCGCGAAGCCGAACTGACGATCTGACGCCATGGCCATCCGCGTGAACCTCGACCGAATGCTGGTGGCGCGACGCATGTCGCTGTCGGAGCTCGCCGACCGCGTCGGCGTGACGGCCGCCAACCTGTCGATCCTCAAGAACGGCCGGGCCCGGGCCATCCGCTTCACCACCCTGGACGCCCTGTGCCGCGAGCTGAACTGCCAGCCGGGCGACCTGCTGTCCCATACGCCCGGGCCGATGGCCCTGGACGACGCGGACGACGACGAGATCCGGGACGCCGGATGAGCCGGCCGCCGCGCGGCCCGGGTCTGAGCGCCGAGGACCGCCGCCTGTGGGCCCGGGTGGCCCGCACCCTGACCCCCGCGCCGGGGCGCTCTGTTCCGGCGGTGGAGGAGCCTCCCGCCGCGGCTGCGCCCCGCAAGGCCGGCAAGCCGGCCCCGGCCGCCGTCACGACGAAGCCGATGGTCCCGCCCGAGCTGCGGCCCGCCCCGGTTTCCCTGCCGTCGCGCGCCGCGCCGGACGTGCTGGAGCCGCGCCGCCAGCGCCGGCTGGCGCGCGAACGCGATCCGATCGAGGGGCGCTTCGACCTGCACGGCTTCGGCCGCTTCCAGGCCGAGGACGAGCTGGTCGGCTTCCTGACCCGGGCCCAGGCGCGCGGCCTGACCGCCGTGCTGGTGATCACTGGTCAGGGCCGTCGCGGCGGCGGCGTGATCCGCGCCTCGGCGGCCGAATGGCTGCAGGGCCCCCGCCTGCGCGGCGTGGTCTCGGGCTTCTCCAGCGCGCACCGCCGCCACGGCGGCGAGGGCGCGCTCTATGTGACGCTGAAGAAGCGTTAGGCCAGTCTCAGGCCCCGCGCCTCGGCCAGGGCCTTGAGCGAGGTCATGGGGCGCGGGCCCCAGTGGGCGATGACCTCGGCGGCGGCCAGGGAGCCGAGCCGGCCGGCCTCTTCCAGCGTCAGGCCGCGGGCCAGGCCCAGTAGCAGGCCGGCGGCGTACTGGTCGCCGGCGCCTGTGGTGTCGACCACCTTCGAAACCGGATCGGCGGCGACGACGGCGCGTTCGCTCCCCCGGATCACCACCGAGCCGTGGGCGCCGCGGGTGATCCCGGCCACCTCGACCCGTTCCGCCAGCCGGGCGGCGGCGTGGTCGAAGTCCTCGTGCTCGAACAACGCCGCCAGCTCGGCCTCGTTGGCCAGCACGATGTCGGCGGAGCGTTCGATGAAGTCGAGCAGCTCGGCGCGCCAGCGGGCCACGACGAAGGTGTCCGACAGGGTGATGGCGACCTTGCGCCCGGCGGCGTGGGCGGCGGCGGCGGCGGCCTCGAAGGCGGCGCGGGCCGGGGCCGGGTCGAACAGATAGCCTTCCAGATAGACGATGGCCGAGGCCCCGATCAGGGCCGGGTCGATGTCGTCGACGGTCAGCTGGTTGGCGGCGCCCAGGAAGGTGCACATGGTGCGCTGGCCGTCCGGGGTGACATTGATCATGCAGCTGCCGGTGCCGAGGCCCTGGTCGGCGCCCCCGGCCAGCGGCGGGGTGTCGAAGGCCACGCCGGCGGCGCGGATGTCGTGGGTGAAGACCTGGCCCAGGGTGTCGTCGGCGACCTTGCCGATGTAGGCGGCGCGCCCGCCCAGCGAACCGACCCCGGCGACGGTGTTGCCGGCCGAGCCGCCGGACGCCTCCACGCCCGCGGCCATGGCGGCGTAGAGGGCGGCGCTCTGGGCGGCATCGACCAGCTGCATGGAGCCGGGCGTCAGCCCCTGGGCCTCGAGGAAGGCGGGGTCGCAGGGGGCGAGCACGTCGACGATGGCGTTGCCGACGGCGCAGATGTCGTGGGAGGCGGGCTGGGTCATGCCCGCCCCTTAGCCGTCCCGGCGTCGCAGGGCCAGCGCCGGGCGGCGACAGGTCGCTTGCGAGGCGCTAGAGGGCGGGTCATGACCGAGATCGCCGTCCTCACCCCCGACCCCGCCGACCAGTCCTATGCCTCGCACTGGCCGGGCGTGCTGGCCCGGCTGGAGGAGGCGCTGGCGGGCGCCGGGGTGCGGCTGGTGCCCCTGCCGTGGGCGGCGCAGATCGCCGATCCGTCGCGCCTGGCCGGCTTCCCGCTGGTGCTGCCGGTGGTGGTGTGGGGCTACCACCGCGACCATGGCCGCTGGCTGGAGGCCTGCGCGGCCTGGACCGCGGCAGGGGTCCCGCTGGCCAATCCCGCGTCGGTGCTGGCCTGGAACTCGGACAAGACCTATCTGCGCCGGCTGGGCGAGCGCGGCGTACCCATTCCGGAGACGCTCTGGCTGGATCGTCCGTCGGCGGATGATGTCGCCGCGGCGATTGCGCGGTTCGGCGAGCTCGTGGTCAAGCCGGTGGTCTCCGGCGGGGCCTGGCGGACCCAGCGGCTGAAGGCCGGCGACGCGGTCGCCGACCTGCCGGCCGCCCCGGCCATGGTCCAGCCCTTCCTGCCGGCCATCGCGGGCGAGGGGGAGCTGTCGCTGCTGCATTTCGGCGGGCGCTTCAGCCACGCGGTGCGCAAGACCGCGGCGCCGGGCGACTTCCGCATCCAGGTGCAGTTCGGCGGCCGCTACGATCCCGAGCCTGCCCCGCCCGCCGCCGCGCTGGAGGTCGCCGCGGCGGCCCTGGCGGCGGTCGAGGAGCCGCTGCTCTACGCCCGCGTCGACCTGGTGCGTGACCCGGCCGGCCAGTACCGGCTGATGGAGCTGGAGCTGATCGAGCCCGACTTCTACCTGTCCTGCGACCCCCGCGCCGGCGCGGGCTTCGCCGAGGCCGTGCGGGAGCGGCTGGGGTAGGGGCTCGGCCCCTCCACCGCTTCGCGGTTCCCCTCCCCATCTGCGATGGGGAGGAAAGCGTCTCTCCTCACCATGAAATGGGGAGGTGGATCGACGGCGAAGCCGGCGAGACGGAGGGGCCCGTTCAGCGTGGCGCGACGTCGTACCTTCCACCGCCGTCATCCTCGGGCTTGACCCGAGGATCGGGGGTCAGGTCAGGCGCGCCGGGCGGCCAGTGATCTGCGACGGCTCGCTTGATCCTCGGGTCAAGCCCGAGGATGACGATCTGTCTTGCCGGCGTTTGTCTCCCCCGGAGCCCCGTCGTGATCGCTGTGGGCGCCGTGATCTCTTGAACGGCCCCGCAGCCTATCCCGCCAGCTCCGCGCGGGACGGGCAGAGGTCGGCGATGACGCAGGCGGCGCACTTCGGCTTGCGGGCGACGCAGGTGTAGCGGCCGTGCAGGATCAGCCAGTGGTGGGCCTTGGGCAGCCAGGCCGCGGGCACGACCTGGTGCAGCTGGTCCTCGACCCTGTCCGGGGTGTTGCCGGTGACCAGCTTCAGCCGGTGCGAGACGCGGAACACATGGGTGTCGACGGCGATGGCCGGCTCGATGCCCAGCTCGTTGAGCACCACGCTGGCGGTCTTGCGGCCGACGCCGGGCAGGGCCTGCAGGTCCGCGCGGTTCAGCGGCACCTGGCCGCCGTGCTGCTCCAGCACCAGCCGCGACAGGGCGATGACGTTCTTCGCCTTGTTCCGGTAGAGGCCGATCGAGCTGATGTAGGGGATCAGCCCGGCCTCGCCGAGGGCCAGCATCTTCGCCGGGGTGTCGGCGACCTTGAAGAGCTTGTTCGTGGCCTTGTTGACCGAGACGTCGGTGGCCTGGGCCGACAGGGCGACGGCGACCACCAGCGTATAGGGGTCCTGGAAGGTCAGCTCGGTCTTCGGCTCGGGCATGACCCCGGCCAACCGGGCGAAGACGGCCTCGACCCGGTCCGGATCGGGCGGGAAGCCGGGGATGCGGCGGGGGCGCTTCGGGGCGGCCTTGCGGGCGGGCTTCGCGGGCGGGCGGCTCATGGGCCGCTTCAAGCGTGGCCCCGGCGCTTCCGCAAGGCGATTCCATCTTAACCGATCAGGCTCTATGGACGCAGGACTGTTCCGGAGTTCCCCATGCTGATCCATCTCTCGTCCTGGCCCGAGATCGAGGCGCAACTGGCCGCCGATCATCCGCTCGCCCGCACCGTGGTGGTGCCGATCGGTTCGAACGAGCAGCATGGCCCGACGGGGCTGCTCGGCACCGACTGGATGTGCCCGGAGATCATCGCCCATGCCGCCGAGGCGGGCGAGCCGGCCCTGACCGTGGCCCCGACCTTCAACATCGGCATGGCCCAGCACCACCTGGCCTTCCCGGGGACGATCACCCTGCGCCCCTCGACCTTCATGGCGGCGATCTCGGACTGGATCTCGTCCCTGTCGCGGCACGGCTTCGAGCGGATCTATTTCCTCAACGGCCACGGCGGCAATGTCGCCTCGATCGAGGCGGCCTTCGCCGAGGTCTGGGCCGAGTGGTCGTACGCCGAGACCCCGCCGCCGATGACCCTGAAGCTGCGCAACTGGTGGGACCTGCCGGGGGTCACGCCCCTGTGCAACGGGCTGTTCCCGACCGGCCACGGCATGCACGCCACCCCGTCGGAGATCGCCGTGACCCAGGCGGCCTATCCGGACCGGATCAAGACGGCCAGCTACAGCCCGCAGATCGCGCCCAACGGGCCGATCCGCGACGCCCTGGACTATCGCGCCCGGTTCCCGGACGGCCGCATCGGCTCGGATCCGGCCCAGGCCAGCCCGCAGAAGGGGCGGCAGATCATCGACCTGGCCGCGCCGGCCCTGATCGAGGACGTCCGCGCCTTCGCCGCCGAAGCCTTGCCCGCGGACTGAAACAGGCCCATCGTCCGTGGCATGACAAACGGGGACAGGCGGCGCATGCGCCGCGCCGCCGAGACGGTCGCCGCCACGGCGGCGGCCCAGGGCGAAATGATGCGCGCCGCCGGCGACGTGGTCGCGGCGCGGCTGGAGATGCTCGTCGCCGGCCTGACCGACCCGGCCAAGGCCGACCCCGCCGAAATGGCCCGCATGGGGCTGGAAAAGGTCGAGGCCGGGGCCCTGGCGGCGGCCGGCGCTTCCGGCAAGCTGGGCGAGGCGGCGGCGCGGGCCGGGGCCTCGGCCCTGACCGAGGCGGGGCTGGCCGGGCGGGCGCTCGGCGCGGTCGCCACGGCGCGCTCGCCGGTCGAGGCCGGGTGGGTCATGATGAGCTACGGCATGGGCTGGTGGAGCCGCGCCGCCGGCGAGGCCGTGCGCCTCAACGCC
>CAZUXK010000078.1:0-10593 GCA_964624025.1 uncultured Brevundimonas sp. | reverse complement strand
CTTGCGCGTGAGCATCGGGCGGAAACCTTCCAGAACAAGGCGTGAACCGTTGCCGGTGTTCTGTAAGTGTTCTTCCTTAATGTCAACCTAACGACAGGAGCTCCCGCGTCGCCGCCGTCACGTCCCTCTGGCGCATCAGGCTTTCGCCGACGAGGATGGCCGTGGCGCCGGTGCGGGCGACCTCGGCGACGTCATCGGGGGTGAAGATGCCGCTCTCGGCGACCAGCAGGGCCTCCGGCGGAGCGAGGGCGGCGAGGCGGCCGGTCGTGGCCAGATCGACCTCGAAGGTCCGCAGCGAGCGGTTGTTGACCCCGACCAGATCGCCGCCCAGCTTGGCCGCGCGCGCCATCTCGGCTTCGTCGTGGGTCTCGATCAGGGCGTCCATGCCGAATCGGCGGGCCTCGGCCAGCAGCTCGGCCGCCAGCGAATCGTCGATCATGGCCAGGATGATCAGGATGCAGTCCGCGCCGAGCGCCCGGCTCTCGGCCACCTGCCAGGGGTCGACGAGGAAGTCCTTGCGCAGGCAGGGCAGGGCGGTGGCGGCGCGGGCCTGCCCCAGATAGGCGTCGTCCCCCATGAAGCTGGGGCCGTCGGTCAGCACCGACAGGCAGGCGGCGCCGCCGGCCTCATACGCGCGGGCCAAAGCCGGAGGGTCGAAGTCGGCGCGGATCAGGCCCCTGGACGGGCTGGCCTTCTTGATCTCGGCGATCAGGGCCGGACGGCCGGGCGCCGCGCGGTTCACCAGCGCCCGGCGGAAGCCGCGCGGGGCGTCCGCGGCCGCGGCGCGGGCCTCGATCGCGTCCTGCGCGATGGCGGCCTTCCGGGCCACCACATCCTCGCGTTTGTAGGCGGCGATCTGCGCCAGCACGTCGGTCACGACGAAGGCTCCTCGAAAACCCTGTGACTGGCGGCGACCAGGCCCTCGAGCGCCCGGGCGGCGCGACCGTCGTCGATGGCCGCGGCGGCCAGCGCGGCCCCGGCGCGCAGGTCAGGGGCCAGATCGGCCACGACCAGCGCCGCGGCGGCGTTGAGCAGCACCACGTCGCGATAGGCCCCGCGCTCTCCGGCCAGCAGACGGCGGATCGCGTCGGCATTGGTCTCGGCGTCGCCGCCGCGCAGATCCTCGAGCCGGGCCTCCGGCAGGCCGGCGTCGGCCGGGGTGACGGTGAAGCGGGTCACCTTGCCGTCGCGCCACTCGGCGACCTCGCTGGGGCCCGTGGTGGTCAGCTCGTCCAGACCCTGACCGTGCACGGTCCAGGCGCGCACCGCGCCCAGCCGGCCCAGCACCTCGGCCAGGGGCTCCAGCAGGCGCGGGTCATAGACGCCCATCACCTGACGCCGTGCGCCCGCAGGGTTGGTCAGGGGGCCCAGCAGGTTGAACACTGTGCGGAAGCCCAGCTCGGCCCGGATGGGGGTGACGTGGCGCATGGCCCCGTGGTGCGACGGCGCGAACAGGAAGGCGATGCCCGCGTCGGTCAGCGCCGCCAGCTCCTGCCGGGCGCTGGCCTGCAGGTTCACGCCCAGCGCCGCCAGCACATCTGACGAGCCTGACTTCGAGCTGAGCGCGCGGTTGCCGTGTTTGGCCACCTTCGCTCCGGCCCCGGCGGCGACGATCGCCGCGGCGGTGGAGATGTTGAAGGTATGGGCCCCGTCACCACCGGTGCCGCAGGTGTCGATCACCTCGAACGGCGGCTCCAGCCGGGCGGCGGCGGCGCGCATGGCCCCAGCGAAGGCGGCGATCTCCTCGACCGTCTCGCCGCGCACGCGCATGGCGGTGATGGCGGCCCCGACCTGTCCCGGCGTGGCCTCGCCGGCCAGACAGGCCGCGGCGAAGGCGCGGGCCTGTTCCGGCTCGAGGCTGCGGCCCTCGGCGAGCCGGGCGAGGATCGGCTTCAGCGCGTCGGACACGGCCGGCTCAGGCCGCCGCGAGGCGGCGCACGCCGGCCAGGTCGAGGAAGTTGGCCAGCATGGCGTGGCCGTGCTCGGTGGCGATCGATTCGGGGTGGAACTGCACCCCGTGGATCGGGCGGGCGTGATGCATCAGCCCCATGATCTCGTTGTCGGCGGTCCAGGCGGTGACCTTCAGGGTGTTCGGCAGGGTTTCCCGGCGCACGGCGAGGCTGTGGTAGCGGGTCGCGGTGAACGGGCTGGGCAGGCCGCGGAACAGGCTCTCGCCCTCGTGGTGGATCGGCGAGGTCTTGCCGTGCATCAGCGCCCTGGCCCGGATGACGTCGCCGCCGAAGGCCTGGCCGATCGCCTGGTGGCCCAGACAGACGCCGAGGATCGGCAGATCCTCCGGCGCGTCGCGGATAAGGTCGAGACAGATGCCCGCCTCGTTGGGCGTGCAGGGGCCGGGCGACAGCAGCACGGCTTCCGGTTTCAGCGCCAGCGCCTCGGCCGCCGTCAGGTCGTCGTTGCGGATGACATGCGTCTCCGCGCCCAGCTCCGCGAGGTAGTGGACGAGGTTGTAGGTGAAGCTGTCGTAGTTATCGACGACGAGGATCATGCGGCGCTTGTAGGCGGGCCTGCGCCTCCCGCCAAGCGGGCGCGGCGATTGGCGTTTCCTTAAGGGCTGGCGGTGAAGCTCTGCCCATGGCCGATCAGATTTCCGCCCGCCGCCTGCTGGCCGAAGCCCGGGCGCTGCTGCAGCCCCCGGAACCCGCGACCTCGGCCGCGCCGGCCCTGCTGGCCGCCAGCCTGATGGCTGGCTCGGCCCTGCTGATGGCCGGGGTCGTGATCCTCGGCGTCTAGAGCTCGTCGCGGTCGGCTTCGCCCGGCGGCGCCGCCTCGGCCGGATCGAAGTCATAGTCCAGCAGATCGGCCGGCTTGCACCCCAGCGCCGCGCACAGCCGCGCCAGGGTGCGGAAGCGGATACCCTTCACCTTGCCGGAACGGAACAGCGACAGCTGCGTCTCGCTGAGACCGACCTGTTCGGCCAGGTCCCGGGCCTTGAGGCCGCGGCGAACGATCAGCTCGTCCAGGGTGACGCGGATCGGCATCAGACCATCTCGTCCAGCTCGGACTGCACCGCCGCGGCCCGGTCCATCACCCGCCCGAGCAGGAACATCGCGCCGCCCGCCATGCCCAGGGTCATGCCGCCCACGTCGAAGTGCAGGTAGCCGCCGGCGCCCGGCATCACCAGCCGCATCAGATTGACGACCACGAAGACGCTGAGCACCCCGCCGACGCCCAGCGCCAGCCCGGCGCGGCGCAGCCCCTCGGCCGTGGCGGCCTGGATCATGCGGCCGCGGCCGATCTGGCCCACGGCCTCGCCGATGGCCCAGACGCCATACAGGTAGAAAACGGCGGGCAGATGCCAGACGAGGCCGCCGAGCAGGGAGACGTCCGCGGTGCGCTCGCCCGTGGCGACGACGTAGAGCGGCCCGCCAAGCACGAGGACGGCGAGCAGGCCGCCGACCGAGGCGATCATGACCCAGGCCAGCAGCTGGAACTGGCGGCAGCGGCGGCGGAAGCCATCGCGCTCGGACGACATGGGCGACCTTTCGGAAGTTTAATCTTGACTTAAAGAAACAGGCTGCGCGTCTTTAGGCAAGAGTTAAATTGCGGAGGGGCCATGACGGCGATCGAAACAACAGGGCTGGCGCGGCGGTTCGGGCCGCGCTGGGCGGTGCGGGACCTCGACCTGAGCGTGCCGAAGGGCGCTGTGTACGGCTTCCTCGGGCGCAACGGGGCGGGCAAGACGACGACCATCCGCATGTTGCTTGGCCTGTGCGCGCCGACAGCGGGGCGGGCGGTCGTTGGCGGGGCGGATGTCCGTGCCGACCGCCTGACGGCCGCCCGGAAGGTCGGGGCGCTGCTGGAGCACCACGGCCTCTACGGCAATCTGACCGGACGTCAGAACCTCGACCTGACCCGACGACTGCTGAGCCTGCCGGCGACCGAAATCGATCGGGTGCTGGAGGCGGTGGAGCTCGGCGATCGCGGCGGGGACCGGGTCGCCGGCTACTCCCAGGGCATGCGCCAGCGGCTGGGGCTGGGCCGGGCGTTGCTGGGGAGCCCGGAGATCCTGATCCTCGACGAGCCGACCAATGGCCTCGATCCCGAGGGGATCGCCGAGATGCGCGCCTTCCTGCGGGACCTGCCGGCGCGCAGCGGCGCGACCGTGCTCCTGTCCAGTCACCTGCTCGGGGAGATCGAGCAGACCGCCAGCCATGTCGGCATCCTCGCCGAAGGGCGGCTGCGGGTGCAGGGGGCGCTGCCCGAGCTGCGGGATCGGCTGCCCGCCGAGCTGGAGATCGACTGCGACGCTCCCGCGAAGGCCCGGGCCCTGTTGCAGGCGGGGGGCGTCGAGGTGCGCGAGGAGCCGGCCGGGCTGATGATCAGGCTCGCGCCGGGCGAGGCGGCGTCGGCGGCGCAAGCCGCTGACCTCAACCGCCGGCTGGTCGAGGCCGGGGTGGCCGTCTCCCGTCTCGCGCCCCGCCAGCGCTCGCTCGAACGCCTCTATGCCGAAGCCGCCCGTCAGCAGGAGACCGCCTGATGTCCGCCGTCCTGATCGTCGAACTGCTCAAGCTGCGCCGCAGCCTCGCCTTGCTCCTCGCCGTCGCGGCCCCGGGCCTGATCGCCGTTTTCGCCACCCTCAGCGCCCTGCGCGAGGCCGATCCGCGGCCGTGGGAGATGTGGCTGATGCAGGGCAGCGGCATCTGGGCCTTCTTCATGCTGCCGATGAGCGTGACGGCCCTGACCGCCCTGATGGCGCATATGGAGCACGGGCCCCAGAGCTGGAGCCACCTGCGCGCCCTGCCGGTTCCGCGCTGGCGGATTTATGCGGCCAAGGCCATCGCCGCGCTGGGACTGATCGCCGTCATGTCGGCGGCGGCGCTGATCCTTCCGTGGGTGGGACTGGAGCTGGCGAGCTGGCTCAAGCCGGCGATCGCGCCGACCGGCGAGATCGATGTCGGGGCCCATGCGCTGAGGATGGCGCAGGTGTTCGCCGCGGGCGTCCTGCTGGTCGCGGTCCAGCTGTGGACCGCCCTGCGGTTTCACAGCTTCGTGCCGGGCCTGACGCTCGGCATCGGCGGGACCTTTTTCGCCACCGTCGCCACCTCGGCGAAGGAGGGCGTGTTCCTGCCCTGGCAGATGCCGGTCAATGTGTTCGCCAGCGATCCGGCGCGGGCCCAGCTGGCGCTCACCCTCGGCGGCGTTGGCGGCCTTGTGGTGCTCGGGCTCGCCATCGCCCATCTGGCCCGACGGGATCCGGCCTGAGGATCCGTCCGGTCCGGCGGGTCAGACCTCGCCGGGCCGGTTGGCCGGGGCCCCCAGCTCGAACCGCCAGGCGTCCTCGGCGGCCTTCGTCGGGGCGCGCGCCTTGGCGACGGTCTCGCGGTACTCGGCCGAGGGATCGGAATCGGCCACCACCCCGGCGCCGGCCTGGATGAAGATGCGGCCGTCCGCGAACAGGGCCGTGCGCAGGACGATGCAGATGTCGGCCTCGCCGCCGGCGGAGATGTAGCCGACGCCGCCGCCATAGCCGACGCCGCGCTTGTCCCGCTCCAGCTCGTCGATGATCTCCATGGCCCGCACCTTGGGTGCGCCTGACAGGGTGCCGGCGGGCAGGGCGGCCAGCAGGGTGTCGACGGCGTCGAGCTTCGGGTCGGCGGCCCCCTCGACGTTGGAGACGATGTGCATGACCTGGCTGTAGCGCTCGACCACGAAACTCTCGGTCACCTTGACCGTGCCCGGGGCCGAGACGCGGCCGACGTCGTTGCGGCCGAGGTCGAGGAGCATCAGGTGCTCGGCACGTTCCTTGGGATCGGCCAGCAGTTCGGCCTCGAGGGCGCGGTCCTCAGCCGGGGTCTCGCCGCGGGCGCGGGTGCCCGCCAGGGGCCGGATGGTGACGCGGCCGTCCTTGAGCCGGACGAGGATCTCCGGGCTCGATCCCGCCAGCTGGAAGCCGCCGAAGTCGAGGAAGAACAGGTACGGCGACGGATTCTGCCGCCGCAGGGAGCGGTAGAAGGCGAACGGGTCGCGGTCCCAGGTCGCGCTGAAGCGATGGCTGAGCACAACCTGGAAGATGTCGCCGGCGGCGATGTAGTCGTGCGCCCTGGCCACCATGTCGCGATAGCCGGCCTCGTCGACCGGCGAGGTGAAGACCGGGCCAGGCAGGGGCTCGGGCGCGGTGCGGGCGATCAGCGGCTGACGCAGATCGGCCTCGAAGGCGTCCAGCCGGGCTTGGGCCGCCGTATGGGCGGCCGCTGCGTCCGAGCCGTCGGGAAAGCACGGGGCGATCATGACAATCTCGCGCCGCACGGAATCGAACACGGCGATCAGCGACGGCCGGGCCAGCTCCGCGTCGGGCAAGGCCAGCGGGTCGGCGCGCGCCGGCCCCAGCGGCTCCAGCAGCCGCACCATGTCGTAGCCGAACACCCCGAACAGGCCGGCGGCCATCGGCGGCAGGTCCTCGGGCAGGTCGAGGCGCGTTTCCGCGATCAGGGCCCGAAGCGACTCCAGCGCGGGCCGCTCATCCGTCTCGAACCGGCCAGCCGCGACGGCCTCGCGGCCGCGGGCGACCTCCGCCTGGCCGCCGCGGGCGCGCCAGACCACGTCGGGATCGAGGGTCAGGATGGAGTAGCGCCCGTTGAGGGCGCCGCCCTCGACGGACTCGAGCAGGAAGGACCAGCGGCGGCCCCGGCCGACCTTGAGGAAGGCCGAGACCGGGGTTTCCAGATCGTCGACGATCCGCCGGACGACCAGCTGCGGCCGTCCCTCCGCCCAGCCGGCGACAAACTCCGCCGGCGCCGTCGTCGTCGTCATCGGGCGGCCGGCGCCGCTTCGGCTTCGAGGCCGAGCGCCGAGCGGGCGCGGGCCGGATCCGACTCCGCCTTGACCCGGGCGGCGGCGGCGGCGGCGGCGCTCTGCACCATGTCCTGCACCAGCTGCTGGGTCAGGGCCGGGCGAATCTGCTCCACCAGCGGGGCCGCCTCGGTGGGCGCGGCGGCGCGGATCTCGTCGACCCGGCCGATGACGCGGCGGTCGGCGGCCTGGGCCTCGGTGAACACCTGGCCCTTGGCCTGACCGAACAGGCCGCGCAGGACGCCGCCGCCGATCTCGGTCTGGGTCTCCTGGGTCGCCTGCAGGCGCTGGCGCGAGACCAGCGGCGCGTTCACCGAGGCGGCGACCGCAGCGATGTCCTCGCCACCGCGGATGCGACCGGCCAGCTGGTCGGCGAGGGCGGCCAGACGGCGGCCGTTCTCACGCTGCACCCAGGCCTGGGCCAGCGGGGCGCGGACCTCGGCCAGCGGCGGCAGGGCGGCCGGCTGGATGCGGTCGACCCGCAGGGCGAAATACTGGCCCTGACCGGCGTCGACGACCTCGCTCTCGCCGTTGGCCGGCAGGCTGAAGGCGGTCGAGAAGACCTCGGGCGGGGCCTGCAGCGGCTGGCCATTGGGCAGGCTTCCCTGGGCCGTGAAGGGCGGCAGCTGCACCAGACGGGCGCCGGCGCGCTGGGCGGCGTCGGCGAGGTTGGCGCCGTCGCTGCGAGCGGCCTCATAGGCCTCCACACGCTCGTAGACGGCGGTGCGCTGGGCTTCCTCGGTCAGCTCCTGGACGATCTGGTCGCGGACCTGGGCCAGTTCCGGCGTCGAGCCCGGCAGGACCTGGTCGAGACGGGCCACGACAAAGCCGACAGCGGTGCGGATCGGGTCGGACACCTGGCCCGGCTGCAAGCCGAAGACGGCTTCGGCCACGGCGGCGTCGGCGATCTGCGAGCGCGCGCGCGCCGAGTTGGTGGTGGCGCTCACGCCATTGGCCTCGGCCACGGCGGTCGGGCTCTGCCCCGCGCGCAGGGCCCCGGCGATGCGGGCGGCCGCGGCTTCGCTCGAGGCCGGTACCGTGGTGAAGGCGCGCTGCTCGGGCATGGACAGGGCCTCGCGGCGGAAGGCGTAGCGTTCGGCGATCTGGGCGTCGGTCACCGCCGGGGGCTCGCCGCTGTTGAACAGCACCAGGGTCACACTGCGGAACTCGGGGCGGCGCAGCTGCTCGGCGTTCTCGTTGAGGAAGGCGTTGAGCTGGGCGTCGGTCGGGGCCGGCGCGGCACCCGCCATGGCCTGGGTCACCTCGAACCAGCGGCCATCGCGGCTTTCGCGCGCCTGTCCGGCGGCGAGCGCGCCATACACCCGCGGGGCGCGGATGCCGGCGAACAGGGCCGAGGTGAAATGGCCGATCGCCACATCGTCGCGCAGGCCCTGCTCGAAGTCGGCGACGGTCAGGTTCTGCTGGGCGAGCGTGTTGCGGTAGGCCTCCTCATCAAAGCGGCCCGTGATCTGGTTGAAGAAGTTGGGGATCTGTCGAACCCGATCGGCGACGAGGGCCGCCCCCGGCCGAACTCCGGCGCTCCAGGCCCAGGCCAGGAAGCCCAGCTCCTCGGTGCGCGCGTCCAGCATCTGGGTCAGCACGCCTTCCTCGGCCATGCGCTCGAACGAGATCGCCTCGCCCTGGGCGCGCTCCTCGAGATTGGTCCGGACCCGCTCAGCGTAGGTGCGGAACTCCGGCTCATCGACCGAGCGATCGCCGGCCGAGATCACATGTTGCGGGCCCAGGGCGCCCAGCACATCCACCTGGGACCCGCCGGTGACCAGCAGGGCGATGGCCGTCAGGGCGATCAGGCCGATCGCCCAGGGCGACTTCGCGAACTTGCGGAACAGGGTGATCATGACCGACCTTCGGTAGGGGCGCGCGCCCGGACTTGGCCTTCGCCTATAGGGGAGGGGCGCCGGGGGCCGCAAGCGACGGCTTGGCTTGGTCGGCGACGGCGCCTAAAGAGGCGTCATGAAACAATCCGTGAAGTTGATCGCCGGGAACTGGAAGATGAACGGCTCGGCCGCCAGTCTGGCCGAGATCGAGGCCTTGAGGGCCGACGCGGCGCAGGGCGGCTGGCGTGCCGAGGTGGTGGTGTTTCCCCCGTCGCCGTTGATCGAGCGGATCGCGCGCGCCGCCGCCGGAGCGCCGGTCGAGGTCGGGGCCCAGGACTGCCGGGCCGAAGCGTCCGGGGCCTTCACCGGGTGCGTCTCGGCCGAGTTGCTGCACGACGCCGGGGCGCGGTGGGTGATCCTGGGTCACTCCGAGCGCCGCCACGGGCTGGGCGAGACCAGCGCCGGCGTCGCAGCCAAGGTCGAGGCGGCCCTGCGAGCGGGCCTGCACCCTGTCATCTGCGTCGGCGAGACCGTGGCTGAGCGCGACGGCGGCGAGGCCGAGGCCGTGGTGGCGGCCCAGGTCCGGGAGTCCCTGCCGGATGCCCTCGCGGGCCAGGCCTTCACCCTCGCCTATGAGCCGGTCTGGGCCATCGGCACGGGGCGCACCCCGACCCCGGCCGATATCGCCCGCATGCATGAGGTCATCCGCGAGGCGGCCGCCGGGCGTCTGGGTCCCCCCGCGGCCGAGATGCGGGTGCTCTATGGCGGCTCGGTCAATCCGGCCAACGCCGCCGCCCTGCTGGCCACGCCCGGCGTCGACGGCGCCCTCGTGGGCGGCGCCTCGCTCAAGGCCTCGGACTTCCTGGCGATCATCCACGCCGCTTGACGGTTTCGCGCGCAGCGTTTGCCGCCGCCGAGGTTCGGTGATAGAGGCCGCCGCTTGATCGGCGGGGTCCCTCGCCACATCTGAATGCGGCCATGCTCCAGACCATTCTACTTGTCGTCATGATCCTGATCTCGCTGGCGATGACCGGCCTGATCCTGCTGCAGAAGTCCGAGGGCGGCGCCCTCGGCATGGGCGGCGGCCCGTCGGGCTTCATGACGGCGCGCGGGGCCGGCAATCTGCTGACCCAGCTGACCTGGGGTCTCGGGGCGGCCTTCTTTGTCTGCGCCATCGCCCTGACCGTGGTGGGCAATCTGGAGCGCCGCACCGAGTCGCTGATCGATGCCGATGCCGTCGGGGCCATCGCCCTTGACCCGCCGGCCGGCGAGTCGTCCGCGCCGGCCGCCGCGGCGCCGCTGCCCGGCCAGGCGCCGGCGGCGGCCGCGCCGTCGCTCGACGACCTCGAGGCCAGTCTGCCGGCCGTGGCGGCGCCGGCCCCTGCGCCGGCGGCCGCGCCCCAGCCGGCGCCGGCGGAGTGATGTCGGGGCGACGTCCCCGTCGCCCCCTCGCACCCGAAAAGTCTTCGCTCTCCGGCCGGGATGCGTCCCGGCCGCACTGTTTCATGTGTGCGCCGGTCCCGCTTCGTCCCGACCGGCCGAATCGTCGGTAAGGTGGTCGCCCATGGCTCGCTATGTGTTCATCACCGGCGGCGTGGTCTCCTCGCTGGGCAAGGGTCTCGCCTCCGCCGCGCTCGGCGCCCTGCTGCAGGCGCGCGGCTACAAGGTCCGGCTGCGCAAGCTGGATCCCTATCTGAACGTCGATCCGGGCACGATGAGCCCGTACCAGCACGGCGAGGTGTTCGTCACCGATGACGGGGCCGAGACCGATCTCGACCTCGGCCACTACGAGCGGTTCACCGGCGTCTCCGCGGCGAAGAGCGACAACATCACCACCGGCCGGATCTACCAGACCATTCTCGAGAAGGAGCGGCGCGGCGACTATCTCGGGGCCACCGTCCAGGTCATTCCGCACGTCACGGACGAGATCAAACGCTTCGCCATC
>CAZUXK010000077.1:0-10737 GCA_964624025.1 uncultured Brevundimonas sp. | reverse complement strand
TCGAGAACTGGAAGCTGCGGCGGGCCTTGGCGCGGCCGTACTTCTTGCGCTCGACGACGCGGCTGTCGCGGGTCAGGAAGCCGTGCGGCTTCAGGACCTTGCGCAGTTCCGGCTCGTAGTGGGTCAGGGCGTGCGACAGGCCGTGGCGAATGGCGCCGGCCTGGCCCGACAGGCCCGAGCCCTCGACGGTGCAGATCACGTCGTACTGGGTGGCGCGATCCGCCACGTTCAGCGGCTGGGCGACCATCATCTGCAGCACCGGACGGGCGAAGTAGGCGGCCACGTCCTTGCCGTTGACGGTGATCTTGCCGGTGCCGCGCTTCACCCACACGCGGGCGATGGCGTTCTTGCGCTTGCCGGTCGAATAGGCGCGGCCCAGGGCGTCAATTTGCGGCTCGCGGGGGGCGACGTCCTCGGCGGCGGCGGTCCCCATACCCTTCAGGGCGTCGAAGCCGGTGGCGGTTTCGGTGGTGGTCACGTCGGTCATGCTCAGACGCTCCGGGTGTTCTTGGGCGAGGCCGACTTGAAGTCGATCGTCTCGGGCGACTGGGCTTCGTGCGGATGCGACGCGCCGGTGTAGAGGCGCAGGTGCGTCATCTGCTTGCGGGCCAGCGGGCTTTCCTTCGGCAGCATGCGCTCGACGGCCTTCTCGAGCACGCGCTCGGGGAAGCGGCCGTTCAGCTGCTTGCCGGCGGTCACTTCCTTGATGCCGCCCGGGTGGCCGGTGTGGCGGTAGTAGACCTTGTCGGTCAGCTTGTTGCCAGTGAACACGACCTTGTCGACGTTGGTGACGATGACATAGTCACCGCAGTCCACGTGCGGGGTGTAGTCGCCGCGGTGCTTGCCGCGCAGACGGTTGGCGATGAAGGTCGCGAGGCGGCCCACCACGACGCCCTCGGCGTCGATGTGGATCCACTTCTTCTCGACCTCGGCCGGCTTCAGCGAAGCCGTGGTGGTCTTCAGCATGGGTTCGGGTCCTGGGACTGACGGGCGGACCGGGAGACCGGACCGACGGAAGCGGCGCTGATAGAGGAGGACGGGCGCGGGGTCAACCTCGGTTCACGCTCCAACTCCAACACATGTCGTTGATTTTATGTGTTTTTGTGAATGCGGTATTAAAATACCACATCCGGTCGGCGCAGGTTGCGACGATTCCGCCCCCCGAAACCGTCATGGTTCGGTGATGACCCTCGCCGGCAACCGGGGGCATAAGGCGCGCACCCTGAGGAGAGTCCCTATGCGTATCGATCGTCGCGGCCTGCTGAACACCGGCGCCGTCGCCTTCGCCTTCGCGGGCCTGGCCCGCAGCGTCGAGGCCCAGACCGCCGAGACCTATGTCAACGAGGTCGAGGGCTATGGCCCGCTGGTGCGCGACCCCAATGGCCTGCTCGATCTGCCGGCCGGCTTCACCTACCAGATCATCTCCCAGAGCGGCGACACCATGGACGACGGCCTGTTCGTCCCCGGCCAGCCGGACGGCATGGCCTGCTTCCCGCTGGAAGGCTCGCGCGTCGCCCTGGTGCGCAACCACGAACTGCGCGGCCGCAGCGCCCTGCACCGCAACCTCGGCCCTGGCGGTCTGCATGAGGAACGCCTCGGGCTCGTCGACGCCAGCAAGGCTTTCGGCACCTACAAGAACGGCCGGCCCCTGCCCGGCGGCTGCACGACGGTGATCTACGACCTCGCCACGCGCCAGACGGTCAGCGAGCGCCTGACCCTGGCCGGCACCTCAACCAACTGCTGCGGCGGCCCGACGCCCTGGGGCAGCTGGCTGAGCTGCGAGGAGACCGAGGAGACGCCCGCGACCGCCGACGTGGCCCAGGCCCACGGCTGGGTGTTCGAGGTGCCCGCCACGGCCACCGGGCCGGTGGACCCCGTGCCGCTCAAGGCCATGGGCCGGTTCGACCACGAGGCGGTCTGCGTCGATCCCCGCAGCGGCATCGTCTACCTGACCGAGGACCAGAACGACGGCCTGTTCTACCGCTTCATCCCCAATACGCCGGGCCGCCTGGCCGAGGGCGGCAAGCTGCAAGCCATGGCCCTGCGCGGCCGGCCCGGGGCCGACACCCGCAACCAGGACCAGCGCGCCTGGAGCGTCGGCGACTGGGTCGAGATCGACTGGATCGACCTCGAGGATGTCGAGGCCCCCGCCGGCGACCTGCGCCAGCGGGGCCACGCCGCCGGCGCGGCCCTGGTGGCCCGCGGCGAGGGCATCTGGTGGGGCGACAACGAGGCCTATTTCACCGCGACTTCGGGCGGCCCCATCCGTCGCGGCCAGGTGCTGCGTCTGCAGCCCAACCTCGACGGCGGCCCGGACCGGCTGCAGCTGTTCGTCGAGAGCGCGGACCTGAAGACCGTCAACATGGCCGACAACATCACCATCGCGCCCTGGGGGCATCTGGTGCTGTGCGAGGACAACTATTCGGACCAGGTCCGCAATCACCTCAAGGGCGTGACCCCCGAGGGCAAGATCTACACGATCGGCCGCAACGTCTTCCACGGCAACTCGGAGTTCGCCGGGGCGTGCTTCTCGCCGGACGGCGAGGTGCTGTTCGTCAACATCATGTACCCGGGCATGACCCTGGCGATCAGAGGCCCGTGGACCTCGGTCCGGACATGAAGCGCCGGGGCTGCGACCGGAGCACCAGCCACAGGTTGACCGTCGCCAGCCCCAGCAGCACCGCCGCCCCGCCCTGGTGGGCCACGCCCAGCCACAGGGGCACCGACCAGACCAGGGTGAAAATCCCGAGCACCGCCTGGGCCCAGACCCCGGCGGCGACGGCATAGGCCCCTGCCCCCGCCCCCTCGGCCAGCCGCCAGCGGTAGGCCTGAACCGCATAGACGGTGACAAACGCCAGCAGCAGATAGGCGGTGATCCGGTGATTGAACTGGGTCAGGGCCTGATCATGCAGGAAGGCGACCGCGCCCTGCGACCAGTCCACCGGCGGCAGCCACCCGCCGTTCATCATCGGCCAGTCGGTGTAGACCAGGCCGGCCTTGCCGCCGGCCACGAGGGCGCCCAGCAGACACTGGACGAACACCAGCCCGAGCAGCGCCCCGGCGCCCCGGGCCCAGCCTGCGGGCGGCACATTGCGGCTCTCGCCGTGCCAGGCCTCGAGCGCGGTCCAGATCAGGGCGGCGAAAATGATGAAGGCCAGACCGAGGTGCGTGGCCAGCCGTTCCGGGGCCACCAGCACCCGCTCGGACAGGCCGCTGGCCACCATCCACCAGCCGATGAAGCCCTGCAGCCCGCCCAGCGCCAGCAGCGCGGTGGTGCGCCAGACGAGACGGTCCGGCATGGCCCAGGCGCGCATCGGCGAGGCCGGCGGCGCGAGCCGCAGCAGCATGAAGGCGGCCCAGGGCAGAAAGAACGCCAGGCCGATGAAGCGGCCCAGCTGGCGGTGACCCCACTCCCACCAGAAGATGAACTTGAACTCGTCCAGCGACATGCCGGCGTTGACCAGCTGGTACTGCGGAATGGCGCGGTACTTCTGGAAGGCCTCGTCCCAGTCGGCCGCGTTGAGCGGCGGGATGGCCCCCATGATCGGCTTCCACTCGGTGATCGACAGTCCCGAGCCGGTCAGGCGAGTCACCCCGCCGACGATCACCATGAGGAAGACGAGCGCGGCGACGCCCGCCAGCCAGAGGGCGACGGGGCGGGACCGATCCGGGGGAGTGAATACGGGCATTCGACGCTCGGCGCTGGGACAGATATGCTCGGCCGCAGACGCGGCGACCGTTCCCATGGGCGATAGCGCCGCGCTAAGGCAAGATCGAGTCGGCGCGACGTTCCTCGGCGTCGCAGCGGATCAGGGAGCGGACGCCGTGCAGTATCTGGAAGCGGGGGTGGTGGTCATCGCGACCCTGGCGATCGCCTGGGCGGCGGACCAGCTGGCCGGCCGGCGGGGCGTCGGCATCGCCACCCTTGTGGCCCTGACCGGGGCCGGCTGCGGCGCCTTCCTGGCGGTGCGGGTGTTCGCCGTGGCCACCCTGGAGAGCTGGGGCTGGGCTTTGTGGAGCTGGGTCGGGGCGGTGGTGGCCCTGATCGCCTTCTTCCTGTTCCGGAGCAAGCGATGAACCCGCGCCTGCGACGGGCCATCGCCGCGGTCGGCGTGCTGGTCTTCCTGACGCTCTATGTCTGGGGCGTGATCTCGCTGTCGCCCTTCATCCCCGAGGTCTGGTGGGCCCAGCTGCTCTATTTCGGCATCGCCGGCACCGCGTGGGGCGTGCCGATCCTGCCGCTGCTGACCTGGGCCGAGAAGGGCGGGGAGTAGCGCCCGCTCCGACGGGAACGCCGGAGTCTCCAAGGTGGGGATCAGGGAAGAATGGTCGGAGCGACAGGATTCGAACCTGCGACCCCTTGACCCCCAGTCAAGTGCGCTACCAGGCTGCGCCACGCTCCGAAGGGGCCCCCTATAGACGGGGCGTCGTCGCCTCGCCAAGCGAAAAAGGCGATCAGCGCGCCAGCGCCGTTTCCAGACGCCGCCGGGCCTGTTCGATCCGCTCCAGCACGTCCTGCAATCGACGGCGGCGGCTGGCGTCCAGCGTCGGCGCGGACGGGGCTGTCGACAGGGGCGCGTCGCCCTCAACGGCGTCCTCGGGCGAGCTCTGGAAGGCCAGGGCCGTGCCCGGATCGGCATAGCTGACGAGCCGCTTCAGCCCCTGCTCGCGATGCAGGCGCTGCACGCCCTTGATGGTCAGGCCCTCGTCATGCAGCAGCCGCCGCACGGCCTTCAGCACCACGATGTCCTGCGGTCGGTAGAAGCGGCGCCCGCCGGCGCGCTTGAGCGGCTGGATGAAGGGGAAGCGCCCCTCCCAGAAACGCAGCACGTGCTGCGGGGCCCCGACCTCTGCGGCCGCTTCGGAAATGGTGCGGAAGGCGTCGGGGCTCTTGGACGCCATGGCGGTCAGGCCGCGCCGTTCGCGCCGTCGACCTTGCCCTTCATGATCTGCGAGGCGCGGAAGGTGATGACGCGGCGCGGATGAATGGCGGCGGGCTCGCCGGTCTTGGGGTTGCGGCCCATACGGGCGCGCTTTTCGCGGACCTGAAACACGCCAAAGCCGGACAGCTTGACCGTCTCGCCGCGCTCCAGCGCCTCGACCATCAACTCAAGGGTGCGCTCCACCAGACCGGCGCATTCCTGGCGCGACAGTCCGAGCGACTCGTGCACAGACTCGCACAGATCGGCGCGCGTCACGGTCTGATGCATGGGCCCCTCCCTCGCGTCTCAGGCGCATTGAACGCCAAACCCACGGGAAATCAAAGGGGCAAAAAGGGTTACAGGCGAATCGCGCAGGCGCCCCAAGTCAGGCCGCCGCCCATGGCCTCCAGCATCAGCAGGTCGCCGCGCCTGATCCGCCCGTCCTTGATGGCCGCATCGAGCGCCAGCGGAATGGAGGCGGCCGAGGTGTTGGCGTGCAGGGCGACGGTGGAGATCACCTTGCTCTCGTCGAGCCCGAGCCGCTCGCCGACACCCTTGATGATCCGCTGGTTGGCCTGGTGCGGCACGAACCAGTCGATCTCGGGGATGGTCAGGCCGGCGGCCTCGGCGGCCGCAGTGATGCCCTCGGAGATGTTGACCACGGCGTGGCGGAACACCTGGTTGCCGGCCATGCGCAGGTGGCCCACCGTGCCGGTGGTGGCCGGGCCGCCGTCGACGTAAAGCAGGTCCGTGCGGGTCCCGTCGCAGCGCAGGGCGAAGCCGAGGATGCCCTGGTCAGCCTTGGTCCCCTGCCCCGGTCGCGGCTCCAGCACCACGGCGCCGGCCCCGTCGCCGAACAGCACGCAGGTGGTGCGGTCGGTCCAGTCCATCAGCCGGGTCATCTCCTCCGCGCCGATGACCAGGGCGCAGCGGGCATGGCCCCGCGCCACGAAGCCGTCAGCGACGCTGAGGGCGTAGATGAAGCCCGAGCAGACCGCCTGCACGTCGAAGGCGATGCCGACCGGGCAGCCCAGCTTGCGCTGGACGATCGAGGCGACCGCCGGGAAGGTCATGTCCGGCGTGGTCGTGGCGACGATGATCAGGTCGACCTCGTCCGCCGTCCGTCCCGCGTCGGCGAGGGCGCGCCGCGCCGCCTCGACGGCGAGGTCGCTGGTGGGCTGGTCGTCGCGCGCCTTGTGCCGCTGCCGGATGCCGGTGCGCTCCTGGATCCAGGCGTCGGAGGTATCGACCAGCGCGGCGAGGTCATCGTTGGCCACCACCTGCTCGGGCAGGTAGCCGCCGACGCCGGTGACGGCGCTGCGCAGGGTGGAGGCGGCGGAACTCAAGAGGCGACATCCTCGGTCTGGGGAACGGCGACGGGCGGCGCGAGCGCGGCCAGACGGCCGAGGCTCTGGCTGACCCGCTCGAGGTAGCCGCTGCGGCCGAGGTCGATGGCGATCCGCACCGCATTGCTGAAGCCGCGGGCGTCGGCCCCGCCGTGGCTCTTCACGACGATGCCGTTGAGGCCCAGCAGGGGGCCGCCATTGATGGCGCTGGGGTCGATACGGCGCCCCATGCGCTTCAATGCGGGCATGGCGATCAGGGCCCCCAACTTCGCCTGCAGATCCGAGCTCAGGGCCTCTCGCATCAGGGTCGAGATGAAGCGGGCGACGCCCTCGGCGGTCTTCAGGGCGATGTTGCCGGTGAAGCCGTCGGTGACGACCACGTCGACCGTGCCCTTGGCGATGTCATCGCCCTCGACGAAGCCGTGATAGTTCAGGTCGAGCCCGCCCTCGCGCAGCACGCGCGCCGCCTCGCGGACCTCCTCGTGACCCTTGATGTCCTCGGAGCCGACATTGAGCAGGCCGATCGAGGGCCGCTCGACGCCGTGGACAGCTTGATGGAAGGCCTCGCCCATGATGGCGAACTCCACCAGCTGCTCGGCGTCGCTCTCGATGTTGGCGCCCACGTCCAGCACGGCGGTCACCCCGCGCAGGGTCGGCCAGCTGGCGACGATGGCCGGCCGCTCCAGCCCCGGCGCGGACATGCGCAGGATCAGCTTGGAAATGGCCATCAGGGCCCCGGTGTTGCCGGCCGAGACCGCCGCCTGGGCCTCGCCCGCGCGTAACGATTCGACCGCATTCCACAGGCTGGAGCCCTTGCCGCGGCGCATGGCCTGGGCCGGCTTCTCGTCCATGGCGATGACCTTGTCGGCGTGCCGGATCTCCGACACGGCGGCCACGGCGGGATGACGCTTCAGCTCGGCCACAAGCGCTGTGGCGTCGCCGTGCAACAGGAAGCGGACGCTGCGGTCGCCGCTGCGTTCGAGATAGTCCGCCAGACCCGGGATCACCACGGTCGGGCCGTGGTCGCCGCCCATGGCGTCGAGGGACAGGATGATGGGAGAAGTCACGCGTGAAGGGCTCCTGCGCCGGTCCAGCCTCACCCGGGCGCGTCGCGAACGTGCCGGACGATACCCGGCGCGCGCCGGGATGCAAGGGAACGGACGTCAGGTCAACCTTTGCGGTCGGACCGCGGGGTCAGACGGGACAGGACGGCGAAGGGCGAAACCTCGGCCGCCTCCTCCGGCTGGACGAACACCGCGCCCGGCTTGCGCGGAAAGGGATCGAGCGCGAGGGCCAGATGCTCCAGGGTGTAGGCCCACAGGTCGATGTGGCCGACGACCCAATCCGGACCGTCATGATCGGGATCGATGTCCACCTCGGCGTCCTCCGCCGGAGGCTCGCCCTCGACCAGGTCCACCGAGAAGGGCGCATCGATCAGGGTCGGCAGGGGCTCGAGCGTGACGCCGCAGACCTGGTCGAGGTCCGCCCGGACCCGGCCGGACAGGCGCCAGCCCTCCCCCGCCGGGGCGACCGATACCTCTGCCGACAGGGCGCGCACGGCCCCGAGGCCGAGGTCGCGGCGGACCGCCTCGCAGGCGACGGCGTCGGCGGTGAGGCTCCGGCTCACGCCGGGGCCGATCTGGTTCAGCCGCAGGGGCTCGCTGGGAAGGGTCATGCCGTGATGTCGGCCCAGTCGGGGGCCGAGGGCAAGTCCCGGATCGGCTGGGCGGCCAGCCGCGCCCGGCTGGCGACGGCGTAGGCGGCGATCGCGGCGGCCCCGGGCGCGTTGTCCGATTCGAACAGGTTGCGCGCCAGCGCCTCGGCCAGACCATCGATGTCATCGGCCCGCAGCGGCGCTTCATAGGCCGTCATCCGACCGTACAGGGACTCGCCCAGCTTGCGCATCTTCTTGGCGATCGACAGGTCGCCGACGCCGAGCTCCCGCAGGGCATGGTCCAGCGCCGAGACATAGGTGTCGAACAGGTCCTGGGCGGCGTCCGCGCCCGTGGGCCCCTCATCCCGCAGCCGCATCACCAGCAGCAGCACGTGCAGGGTGTAGAGCTCGAAGCGGGCGTCGATGCGGTCTGGCGCACCGAGGGTGGTGTAGAAGGCCGGCGCGCGCGCCTGGGTCGCCGCCTGGGCGTACAGCTGCTCGATCGAAAGACGGACGGCGCGGGGCCGGAACAGGGATTTCAGCATCGGGTCCACGGCCCTCTTTCCGCCGTGCCGTTGAACTAGGGCTCCGCAGACGATAGGTCAAAGGTCCGAGGGACCCCAGCGGCGCACGACCGCACCCACGAGAGGAACCGCATGGCTCGTATCTTCCCAGTCCTGGCGGCGCTCGCAGCGGCGACGGCCGTGGCCGCCTGCGCCCCGACGGTCGGCCGCAACGGCTTCCAGCCCATCGACGTCATGCCGACGGACATCGTGGCCGGGACCGACGACAAGTCCACCGTGCTGGCCAAGCTGGGCTCGCCCTCGACCACCTCGGTCTTCGAAGGCGAGAACGTCTGGTACTACATCACCCAGACGACCGAGCAGTACACCTTCAACCAGGCCCAGGTGTCCCAGCGCTCCGTCACGGCCATCACCTTCAACGAGGCTGACGACAAGGTCCTCGAGGTGCGCGAGCTGGGCCTGGAGGCCGGCGAACAGATCGCCATGAACGACCGCCAGACCCCGACCCGGGGCCGTCAGCTGACCATCCTCGAACAGTTGCTCGGCAACGTCGGCCGCGGTCAGCTGCCGCGCACCGAGGAGAACGTCCCGGGCCAGCGCCGCCCCGACTGATCCGGCGCGGCCGCCGGGCCTGGCTCGCCGCGCGTCCGCCGATCCAGAAGAACGCCCCGGAGATCACTCTCCGGGGCGTTTGTCGGTACGGCCAGCCGGCATCAGACCGGCCGGGACGGCGTCATCTCCGGAATGTAGACGACGACATCGAACATCTTCCCGAGCGGAACCCTGAGCGGCATTTTGAGAACCTGCACCGGCGTCGCCATCCAGCCCGGCCAGTCGAGCGTGTAGGGCATGGCCCGCCACTTCGCGCTTGCGTCATTGTCGGGCAAGTCGCTCAGCGACACCCAGTAGGCGCCAGGGTGCGCGCGCGAGAGAAGCGCCGCCGGCCGACCCTGCCGCACCCGCCAGGTGATCTCGCTCTGAGGGTCTGTCGCGGCGGTTTCCTGCAGGAGCGGCAGAAGCACTGGAACGGCATTGAACCGAGCAGTCCCGTACTCGACCACCACGGCACGATAGCTGTCCCCCAGCGCCTCACGCAGACGCGCCCCTGTAGGGACATAATCCGTGCCGGCCGCCACGCCGCCAGCAACATGGATGTTATGCGCCCAGAAAGCCCCTGCGCCCCGCGCGGGCCCGTTCAGGATGTTGTCCGCCATGAAGACATCGCGCCGCGAATAGTACTCGAGGATCGTCTCTGCATCTCCCGTGACCTCGCCATCGGCGGTTTCAAGCTCGAACGCCTTGAGGCCCTGCCAGGCGGTCAGGGCCGCATAACGGGCCTCCTCGGTTCCGGGATGTCGTTCCAGGGCGCTGCGGAGCGCCTCCAAAGCCGTCATCGCCGCCTGCAGCTGGGCCGAGGTCAGCGATTTGATCAGCAGCGGGAACCTCAGCGCCTGCGCTTCGGCAGACACGATCGGGGCCAGAGGCGCCGCCAGCCGCCGGGCCTCATCGGGATCGAGCCCCCTCAGGGCCTCGAGGGCGAGCAGGGCGTCCGGCGCGGTCGCCTGACAGTCGATCCCGTAAATGCGCACCGGTGTCGCGGCTGTTCTGTTCCAGTCACGAAGCCAGCCGATCAGATCCGCCAGAGCCTGCGTCTTGTTGACCTTGAAGATTCTGGCGCTCCGTACGCGTTCGGCGGGGTCTCCGGCCTCGCCCTGGATGAAGGCGTCAAGTTCCCGGCCGCCATTGGCGTTGACCTCCAGGATGACCGTCTGTACGGCCCCCGAGCGCACCAGCCCCTTGATAATGGCAGCCTTGGCGGCGCCATCTTCATGACTGCCATGAGTTGCTTCGCCGAGCCCGACCAGCCGGGCGCCGCCCAGCGCCCGGGCGAACTCAGGGCTCCACAGGCTTTCGGGCTGATCAGGATTGAAGGCGACAGCGTTCGTACGGATCCAGGGCTGCACCGCCGCCTCGACCCTGGCGCGCTGCATGTTGTCGAAGACGGCCCAGCCGCCGCCGAGGAGCAGCCCCGCCAAGCAGGCGACCAGAACCGCACGACCGAAGATCTTCATCACTGCAGTCCCCCCCTGGACTTGCCCCTGCTGGTGGAGTCAGCCCCTACGACCTGCAGGCCAGCTCCTCCGCAGGTGGGAAGCTAAGGTCGCCTCCTGATCGAAGTCCATCGCGCGAGCATGAATTGCGCTTCGAAGCCATCAAGGAAAGGAACGCCCCGGAGATCGCTCTCCGGGGCGTTTGTCGTTGAAGCGCCGTCGATCAGACGATCTTGCCGC
>CAZUXK010000076.1:0-10904 GCA_964624025.1 uncultured Brevundimonas sp. | reverse complement strand
AGGCTGAGCGCCAGCTGGCCGGCGATCATCAGGGTGATGGTCGAGGCCACCCCCAACCGCGGCACGGCGAAGGCGGCGGCGACCACGAACACCGCGCCATAGGCCCCGCCCAGCCAGGCCCAGAAGGGCAGGGCGCGCGTCGCCGCCATGTCCGGCGGCGTGCGCAGCGCTGCCGCCAGCGCCGCCAGCACCAGGGTCCCGACGGCGAAGGAGATCAGCGCCGCATTGACCGGCGAAGCGACTGCCCCGGCCAGCCGGGCGTTGGTCGGCCCCTGCAGGGCGGTGAAGGCCCCGCCGACAATGACGGCGGCGACAGCGAAGGCGGTGGCGTTGCTCAGGGTCATCAGGTCACCATTCCGGCGTCGGCGGCGCGCCACCGAGGGCCTCGCGGATGCGGTCGCGGCTGGCGCGGTTCATCGGCTCGGGGAGGGCGTCCGGGGCGAACCAGCCGATGCGGGCGATCTCGCCGTCCGCCTCGAACGGCTCGGCGGTGAAGGCGTCGATGCGGAACAGCAGGACGTGGTCGCCGGGGAAGAAGGCCTCGTTGGAATGGACCGAGACCAGCCGGGGCGGCCCCAGCACCCGCACCCGCGCCTCCTCCCAGACCTCGCGGATCACAGCCTGATGGGTCGTCTCGCCCCGGTCGACCCCGCCGCCGGGCAGCCACCAGCCTGGCAGATAGGTATGCTCGACCAGCAGCACCCGGCCCTCGCCGTCGACCACCAGCCCGCGCACGCCCAGCGTCATGCCGCGGGTCAGCCGCGACCAGGCGAAGAACAGCGGCCGGGTGAAGGGCTCGATCCGCCGGCGCCAGCTCATCCGTCTCTCCCGTCTGCGCCGCGCGGGCGCCGATCCGTCACCCCTATGCGGCGCCGCGCGCCTTGAACAGCGGGCGAGGCCGGACTATCCGGGGACCAATCGCTCCGGAGTTCTCCATGCTGGCCCTCTACATCATCCTCGGCTTCGTCGCCGTCGTCGCCGCCGTCAACGTCTTCGAGTTCGGCCGGATTGACTGATCCGGCGTCCGGGGGCGGCCCGCACGCCTGCCCCCGCCAGGCCGCGCTGGTCACCGGCGCCGGCAAGCGTATCGGTCGCGCCATCGCCCTGACCCTGGCCCGCGCCGGTTTCGACGTCGCCGTGCACTACGGCGGCTCGGCCGAGGCGGCGCGCGAGGTGGTCGGCGAGATCGAGGCTCTCGGGCGTCGCGCCGTGGCGCTGCAGGCCGATCTGGCCGACGAGACCGCCGTGCGCGGCCTTGTCCCCGCGGCCAGCGCAGCGCTGGGCCCGTTGTCCGTGCTGGTCAACAACGCCTCGGTGTTCGAAGACGACCGGGTGGGCGGCCTGACCCGCGCCAGCTGGGACCGGCACCTCGACACCAACCTGCGCGCCCCGATCGTGCTGGCCGAGGCCTTCGCCAGCCAGGCGCCGGCGGGGTCGGCCATCGTCAACCTGCTGGATCAGCGCGTGCTCAAGCCGGACCCGCGCTTCTTCTCCTACGCCCTGTCGCGCAACGGCCTGTGGTGGGCGACCCGGACGCTGGCCCAGTCCCTGGCCCCCGGGATTCGCGTCAACGGCGTCGGGCCCGGCCCGACCCTGCAGTCGATCCACCAGAGCGCGGCCGACTTCGCCGCCGAGGCAGCCGCTGTGCCGCTGCAGGCCGCGGCCACGCCGCAGATGATCGCCGACGCGGTGCTCTGGCTGATTGACGCCCCGATGGTCACGGGCCAGATGATCGCCGTCGATGGCGGCCAGCATCTGGCCTGGAAGACCCCCGACATCCTGGAGTGACCGTGTCCCTGCCCGAGCCGCTGGCGCCCTTTCCCGTTCCCGCCGCCGCGCGCCGCGAGGGGCTGAGCGTGTTCTTGCGCGGCCTCGAGGTGCAGGCCGGCATCGGCGTGCACGCCCATGAGCAGGGCGTGCTGCAGCGCCTTGTGGTTGACGTGACGCTGGAGCTGGGCGCCCGCCCGGTCGACCGTCTGTCCGATACCGTCAACTACGAAACGGTGGCCGAGGCGGCGGCGAAGCTGGTGGCGGAGGGCCACATCGGCCTGGTCGAGACCTTCGCCGAGCGGCTGGCCCTCGCCTGTCTCGAGGATGTGCGGGTGCGGCGCGTCACGGTGCGGGTCGAGAAGCCGGGCTGCCTGCCGGGCGCGGTCGCCGCCGGTTGCGAGGTCGCCTACGCACGCTGAGGGGCGCCGGCGGACGGTTGCGCCGAACGGCCGCGCTCGCCATTGTCCGGCTGAGTGAGGAGGGCCGATGGCCACGTCTGACATGTCCGACGGCAAGATCCCCGACGGGGAGGATCCCTGCGATGCTCTGGATCGCCAGATTGGATTCGCCTGCCCGGAGGATCTGAAGGGGGCGCCGATCTCGCCTGCGGTCCCGGCCGCGCCGCCGGAACCGCCGATCGCCCCGTCGCGTTCGGCCGTCGTGACTGACAGCGCGCCGCTTCCGCCCGTCCAGCCGCCCCTGCCGGAGCCGGGGCCCGCCCCGGCCCCCGCCTACGTCCCGCCCGCTGCAGCCGCCGTCGCGCCTGCCGTCGCGCCGTCGGCCCGCCCGCGCGAGGTGGTGGCCGACACGCCCGAGGGCATCCGCGCGGTCACCCTTTACGCCCTGATCCTTTTCGCCGTGCCGACGCTCGGCGTGTCGGCCATTGTCGGCATCCTGGCGGTGATGGGGCGGGATCCGCCGGCCGATCCGCTGGCCGCCAGCCACTTCATCTTCCAGAAGCGCACCCTGTGGGGCGCGGCCATCGCCGCCGTGGCCGGGGTCATCCTGATCATCGTCAATCTGGGCGTCTTCGTCCTGTTCCTCGCCGCCCTCTGGACCCTGCTGCGCGGCGTCGTCGGGGTGATCCGGCTCAAGTCGGGCAGCGCCCTCGCCGATCCTCTCACCCTGCTGATCTGAAGGAGCCCGCCGTGACCGAGCCGCGGTTTGATCCGACCCACGAGGCCGTGGGCAAGCCGGCCGCGGCGGTCGCCTGGCTGCTCTATATCCTGTCGATCCCGTCGGCGAACCTGCTGCTGATCGTCGGACTGCTTGTCGCTTACGCGGCCCGCAGCAGCGCCACCGGGGTCCCGCGCCAGCACATGGACCAGCAGATCCGCTTTTTCTGGTCGGTCTTCTGGTGGACCATCGGCCTGTGGATCCTGATGATCGTCAGCTTCCTGTCGGTGATCGGCATCCTGCTGGGCTTCGTGTTCCTCGGCCTGCTGTTCCTGCTGTCCCTGTGGTTCACCGTGAAGAGCGTGCTGGGCCTGCTCAACCTGCTGCAGGATCGCCCGGCGTGAGCGCTATCGGCCCGCTGGTCGACCTCGCCGAGGCGAAGCGCTTCGTCCAGCCGTTCGAGGGCGGGTCGGTGGTCTGTGACTACGCCGTCCGCGGCGACGTCCGCGCGCTGCTGCATGTGGAGGCCGATCCGGCCCTGCGCGGCGCCGGCGCGGCGGGCCAGTTCATGGCGGCGCTCGTCGAACACGGCCGCGCCCATGGCCTGACCTTCACCCCGGTCTGCAGCTACGCCGGCGCCTGGTTCCGCCGCCACCCCGACGCCGCCGACGTTCTGGCCTGACCTTGCGGCCATCAGGCCTTCAAGGTTCATCACAGAGGCCACAGAGAAGAGAAGTCACAGAGGTCACAACGGCTCCGGCGTAACTGCGCGCGTAGCGCCATAAGCGATGCGGGACTTCGGGGCGCCTGCGGCGCCAAGGGCGCGACCTCCCCGTGTCCTTCGTGATCCCTCCGTGCCCTCTGTGATGAACCTTCAGGTGCGCGGTCAGTCCAGCGACCAGACGCGGGTGCGCTTGACAGCCAGGTCCTCCAGCTCGCGGGTCGTCGGGACCTGGTACTCCGCCAGCAGGGTCAGGCCAGACTTCGGGACGTAGGTGCGGCCCGGATCGCCGACGAGGACGCGGGTTCCCGCCGCCCGCGCCTGCTGCAGCCAGGCGAGCACCCGGTCGGCCATCGGCTGTTCGTAGAAGACATCGCCGGCCAGGATCAGCTCGACCGGCGGCGGCGCGGCCTCCAGCAGGTCATCGGCCGTGAAGGCGAGGCTGACCCCGTTGGCCTCGGCATTGAGCACCACGGCCGCGCCGCAGAAGGGGTCGATGTCGGCGGCCAGCACTTCTTGCGCGCCCGTCTTCGCCGCGGCGATGCCGACCAGCCCGGAGCCGGCGGCGAAGTCGATCACCGACCGGCCCGCGGCCGTCTCCGGGTGGTCCAGCAGCCAGCGCGCCAGCCCCTGGCCGCCGGCCCAGGCGAAGGCCCAGAAGGGCGGCGGCAGGCCCATCTCGCCCAGCTCCTCCTCGGTCAGGCGCCACAGGGGCGTGACCTCATTCGCCACCCACAGCGAGATCTCCGGCGCGTGGGGCGTCGGCGTCAGGCGGGTATTGGCGAGGATGAAGGCGCGCGGATCGGCGATGCTCATGGGCGCCGACTGCGGCCGGGGCGGGCTGCCGTCAAGCGTGGACGGCCATCAGGCCGCGCACATCGACCCGCGCTCGCAGCCGCGCCGCCAGCAGATACATCCCGCCCAGCTTGCGCTGCACGAACAGCACGTCCGGCGGCGGCGCCTTCCAGACGTCCCGGTCCTCCGCGAAGGCCATGCCGCGCTCGCGCAGCTGCCGGACCACCTCCGGGTCGCCGAAGTCGAACGGACCCGGCCGCGACAGTGGCTCCAGCGCCAGATCGAAGATGGCGTCGACCGCCGCCCCCTGGCGCGCGATGAGCCGGTCGTCGAAGAACCCCACGGCCTTCGCCGCCGCGATCGCGGCGTTCCGGTCCCCAGAGAGCCCGGCGCGTAGCAGGCCACGGTAGGCGTCGGCCGTGGCCGGGCCGATCTCTCGCGCGGCGCCGAAGTCGAGCAGGCCGATGCGTCCGTCCGGCAGCGCCAGGTAGTTGGCGAAGTTGGGGTCGGTCTGCATCCGCCCGAACGCGAACAGCTCGCGCAGGGTCAGCTCCAGCAGGGCGGACACCGTCGCGTCACGCACGGCCTGGGGCGCGTCGACCAGCTGTTCGATCGGCCGTCCCTCCAGCCACGTCATCGGCAGGACGTCGGGGCGCAGCAGCGGCGCGTGCGGCCGGGGCGTGACGAAGCGCGGATCGTCGGCCAGCAGGGCGGCGAAAGCGGTCATCTGGCCGGCTTCGCGCTCGTAGTCCGCCTCCTCGTGCAGCTGTCGCTTGGCCTCGGCCAGCAGGGGGGCGAGCTCCAGCCCCCTGGGCAGGACGCCGGACAGGTTCAGCAGGGCGGTGACGTTGTCGAGGTCGGCGTCGATGCTGCGCGCCACGCCCGGGTACTGGATTTTCACCGCCAGGGTCTCGCCCTCGTGGGTGACGGCGCGGTGCACCTGGCCGATCGAGGCGGCGGCCATCGGCGCCATGTCGAAGCGGGCCAGACGGTCGCGCCAGTCTCGCCCCCAACGCCGGTTCAGGGCCGCCTCCAGCTGGGCGGGCGGCATGGGCCGGGCCTCGGCGCGCAGCCGGGCGAGGATCTCCGCCAGCTCGGGTGGCAGCATCTCGCCAGCGTCCATCGACAGCAGCTGGCCCATCTTCATCGCCGCCCCGCGCAGCCGGGCCAGCTCGTCGGTGACGCGCAGGGCGGTGGCCGGGGTCAGCAGCACGTCGGAGAGGGAGGGGCGCTTGCCGCCCGCCATCTGCCGCGCGCCCTCGCCCAGCGCGGCGCCGGCGACACCCGCCGCCAGCCCGCCGAAGCGCAGCATCCGGTTCAGACGGCCGGCGGGCACGGCGCGGCCGGGGCCGAGGGAGGAGGGCGGGCGCATGACCCCGTCCTGCGCCTTCCGGGCCAGCCGGGCAATGCGGCGGATGCGCCGCTGTGGCGCTCCGGAGGTCCTGCAATCCTGACCAAAAGTCATGTTGACATGACATTTTGGCGAGGTCATGTTAGCGTTACACAAAGTCAGGATAACCCGTCATGACGATCCTTCCCGGCAACTTCGGCACCCCTGCCGACCGCCGCTATGTCATCCGCACCATGGCCTTCATGGGCGGGTATGTGGCGGTCAATGTCGCCGCCATCTACGGCGCCTTCGACGAAATCATCGGCAAGCCCGCGGGCTGGCTGCTCGGCCTCGTCGTGGCGGCCCCGGTGGCCGGCCAGATCTGGGCCACCCTGCGGCTGATGGTCGAGAGCGACGAGTTCGTCCGCATCCTCACCGCCAAGCGCTTCATCGTCGCTGCGGGCCTCGCCATGGCCGCCTTCTCCGGCTGGGGCTTCGCCGAGACCTACGGCGGGCCCCCCCATGCGCCCGGCTGGATGATCTATCCGCTGTTCTGGGGGCTCTACGGCCTTGTCACCCCCTTCATCCGGTCGACCCAATGAAGAACCGTCTGAAACTGCTGCGGGTCGAGCGCAACTGGACCCAGGCCGAGCTCGGCGACCAGCTGGGCGTCTCGCGCCAGGCGGTCATCGCCCTCGAGACCGAGAAACACGATCCCTCGCTGGATCTCGCCTACCGCATCGCCGCCCTGTTCGGCCGGCCGGTGGAGGAGATCTTCGAGAACCCCCACGTCTGACCCTGTCAGATTAACCTGACACAACGGAGACTCCCATGTCCTCGCAGTCCGCCTTCCGGCTGTGCGCGCGCCCCCGTGCCCGCTTCGCCGTGCTGGTCGCCATCATCGTCGCCTGCCTGTCTGCCCTCGACCAGGCCCGCGCCGCGCCCGCTCCCGTCGCTGCGCCTGCCGTGGCCGGGAACGTCGCCTGGCGCTCCGACCGCCTGTCTGTGGAGGTGCTGGGCGCCGGGCCGGATGTCATCCTGATCCCGGGCTACGCCTCCTCTCGGGAGGTCTGGCGGGCCGAGGCGACGCGCCTCAGCGCCACGCACCGGGTGCACATGGTCCAGCTGGCGGGCTTCGCCGGCGAGCCCTGGAGCCACGGCGCCGACGGCCCGTTCGTGGCGCCGGTGGTCGAGGCGCTGAACGCCTACATCCGTGAGCGCGGCCTCGTTCGCCCGGCGGTGATCGGCCACTCCATGGGAGCTCTGGTCGGCCTGCGCCTGGCCCAGGCCCACCCGGACAGCGTCGGACGGCTGCTCAGCGTCGACAGTCTACCGTTCTTTTCGGCGCTTTACGGCCCCCGGATGACGGCGGAAGCGGCCCGACCGTTCGCCGAGCAGGCGGCCGCCGGCATGCTGACCACCCCCGAGGCCGCCTTCCGCGCCGGCCAGAGCCAGACCGCCGTCGGCCTGGCCCGGGATCCCGCCGTCCGCGTCGCCATGGTCGAGTGGGCGGCGGCCGGCGACCGTCAGGCCCTCGCCGCGGCGATCCGCGATGTCATGACCAATGACGCCCGGCCGCAGCTGGCCGCCATGACCACGCCGGTGACGGCGCTCTACGCCGCCGATGCCGACGGCGGGGCTCCGGCCGCCATGGCCGACGCCCTGTGGGCCCGCGAGTACGCCGCCCTGCCGAATGTGAAGCTGGTGCGCATCGACGACAGCCGCCACTTCATCATGTCCGACCAGCCGGCGCGCTTCGCCGAGGCGGTCGACGCCTTCCTGGCCGACTGACCGCTGGTAAGGCCCTGCCTCAACGTCCTTCGCCGGCCGCCTTGACGGGCGTGCCGGCGAACTCGTCGACATAGGCCGGGGCCAGCAGCTGGCGGAACGCCGCTTGCGGCACCTGGACCTGATAGCTGCCCTCGGCCCAGGGGCCGACGGTGTAGGGGGCGATCAGGAAGGTCAGGCCCCCGGCCTTGCCCGGCGTGTCCGACGGGGCCAGCACGAACGGCGTCTCCGCCGCCCGCGGGCAGCTGAAGGTGTCGCTGGCGCCGAGGGAGACCGGCGGAATGCCGGCGTCGCGCGCCTTCTTGGCCAGGTTGATCGCCTCGCACAGCGCCCGGTCCAGCGCCGACAGGTCCGCGCCGGTGCGGAACAGGGCGGCGGGGTCGACCGTGCGCTTCAGCGCCTTGTCCCAGAGCACGGCGGAATAGGCGAGGCTGTCGTGCGCCCCGCCGGTGTACTCCGTCACTTCGCGGCCGAGCGACAGCAGCTTGCCGGTCTCGGCCCCGGAGCTCCAGCTGATGGTGCGGCTGTAGCCGCGCATGCCGCCGCCGCCGAACTCGCTCAGATCGGCCTGGGCCCCCTCGGCGAACTGGCGCAGGTCGCGGACGTCGGCGGCGTAGAGGCGGGCGTGCAGGTCGGGCTGGCGCACCACGGCCTCGGGCAGGCGCAGGGCGACCTCGGCGTAGGGCGTGCGCGAATCGAAGTTCAGCGGGGCCGCCGCGTCCGCCGGCGTGACGGTGGTGCCCGGGGCCGGGGCCTCGGCGGGGGCCTCCGGCTCGGCCTCACGGCGCTGGCAGCCGGCGAGGACGGCGACGCCGAGCGTCAGCAGCAGGGCGGCGCGCAGGGGGTGAAGGGGGCGACGGACGGCGGCGGAGGTCATCGGCGGCTCCGAAAACTCAGGACAGCGATACGGCGCCCAGCATAAGGGCGATCAGCGACAAAATCCCGGCCTCGCGATTCGCCCGGAACAGGGCGAGCGCGCGGCCCGGGTCGTCCGGGCGCAGGCCGAGCGTCTGCCAGCCGAGATGCGCGGCCACCGCAGCCACTCCGACCCAGGCGAGCGGGGCCAGCCCGGCGACGGCGACGGCTGCGGCCAGGGCGGCGAGACTGAGGGCGTAGAACAGGCCGACCCCGCGGCGCACCCCGGCGCCCAGCCGCCGCGCCGAGGACTTCACCCCGGCGAGGGCGTCGTCCTCGAGGTCCTGCAGGGCGTAGATGGTGTCGTAGCCGAGGGTCCAGAATACGCCGGCGGCATAGAGCAGCAGGGCGGCGGGCCAGAGGTCGGGGGCGCCCCCGGCCGCGGCGAAGCCCATCAGCGCGCCCCAGTTGAAGGTCAGGCCCAGCCAGGCCTGGGGCCACCAGGTGATGCGCTTCATGAAGGGATAGGCGGCGACGAGTCCGAGCGAGGCGAAGCCCAGGCCGATGGCGAGCGGCGGCAGGGTCAGCAGGATCAGGAAGGCGGCGAGGCAGCAGCCGATGACAAAGCCCCAGGCCTGACGCACGGTGAGTTTTCCGGCCGGAATCGGCCGGCCGGCGGTGCGCGCCACCTTCGCGTCGATGTCGCGGTCGACAATGTCGTTGTAGGCGCAGCCGGCGGCCCGCATCAGGCAAGCCCCGAGGGCGAATCCGGCCACCAGCCACAGCGCGTACGGGCCCGGGGCGCGCCCTTCCGCCGCCAGCGCCAGCGCGATCCCCTGCCAGCCGGGCAGCAGAAGCAGCCAGATGCCCACCGGCCGGTCGAAGCGGCCCAGCTTGAGCCAGGGCTTGAGCGCCTCGGGCGCATGGGCGTCAACCCAGTTGCGGCCGGCGTCGGGGAGGGGGGCGCTGCTCATGCGGCGCGGATACCACGGCCGGGCCGCGTCAGGCAGCCGCGACGACGACGCCGGAAGCTGTGACTGGACGCCGCTTCAAAACCGGCCATCATTCCCTATCTCAGTCCCTGACTGCCCTGAGAACCGGACGACGAATGCCCAACAGGAGACCAGGTGAACAGCCCGGCGGCGGCGGCGCGACGGTCACCGAAACGCGACCGAAGCTGCAGAAGCCATCGCTGTATCGGGTGCTCATCCTGAACGACGACTACACGCCGATGGAGTTCGTCGTCTACGTGCTGGAGCGGTTCTTCCAGAAGAGCCGCGAGGACGCGACCCGCATCATGCTGCATGTGCATCAGCATGGTGTCGGGGTTTGCGGGGTCTATACCTACGAAGTGGCCGAGACCAAGGTCGCCCAGGTCGTGGAGACCGCCCGCCGTCACCAGCATCCCCTGCAATGCACGATGGAAAAGGACTGAGTTCCCTTGCCCTCCTTCTCGCGCCCCCTCGAAGAGACCCTCCATCGCGCCGTCGCCTACGCCAATGCGCGTCGGCACGAGTATGCGACCCTCGAGCACCTGCTGCTGGCGCTGATCGATGATCCCGACGCCGCCGGCGTCATGCAGGCCTGCAATGTCGACCTCGCGGCGCTCCGCGGGGCCCTGACCCTCTATGTCGACACCGACCTGTCGGCGCTGGCGACCTCGGACGGCGAGGACGCCAAGCCGACGGCCGGCTTCCAGCGCGTGATCCAGCGCGCCGTCATCCACGTCCAGTCCTCGGGCCGCGAGGAGGTCACCGGCGCCAATGTGCTGGTCGCCATCTTCAGCGAGCGCGAGAGCCACGCCGCCTATTTCCTGCAGGAGCAGGACATGACGCGGTACGACGCGGTCAACTACATCGCCCACGGCATCGCCAAGAAGCCGGGGGCCGCCGAAACCCGCCCGGCCCGCGCCGCCGGCGGCTCGCGCGAGGACGCCGAGGACGCCCAGGCCGTGAAGTCGGGCGGCGAGGCCCTCGAGGCTTACTGCGTCGACCTCAACGAGAAGTCGCGCCAGGGCAAGGTCGACCCGCTGATCGGCCGCCAGGCCGAGGTCGAACGCTCGATCCAGATCCTGTGCCGCCGCACCAAGAACAATCCGCTGCTGGTCGGCGACCCGGGCGTCGGGAAGACTGCCATCGCCGAGGGGCTGGCGCGCAAGATTGTCAATGGCGAGGTGCCGGACGTCCTCAAGGACGCCACCATCTACAGCCTCGACATGGGCGCCCTGCTGGCCGGCACCCGCTACCGCGGCGACTTCGAGGAGCGCCTCAAGCAGGTCGTCAAGGAACTGGAGAACCACGACAACGCGATCCTGTTCATCGACGAGATCCACACGGTGATCGGGGCCGGGGCGACCTCGGGCGGGGCCATGGACGCCTCCAACCTGCTGAAGCCGGCGCTGGCATCGGGCAGCCTGCGCTGCATGGGCTCGACGACCTACAAGGAGTATCGCCAGCACTTCGAGAAGGACCGGGCCCTGGTCCGCCGCTTCCAGAAGATCGACGTCAACGAGCCGACGGTCGAGGATTC
>CAZUXK010000075.1:309-11366 GCA_964624025.1 uncultured Brevundimonas sp. | reverse complement strand
GAGGTCCAGCTCAACATCATCGCCAAGCACATCCTGCAGCTGCCGGGGGCGTAGCCCGCCCCTCCGTCTCGCCGGCTTCGCCGGCGATCCACCTCCCCATTCCATGGGGAGGAGAACGCCTTTCCTCCCCACGCAGTGGGGAGGGGGACCACGAAGTGGTGGAGGGGCCTCCCTCCACGGAGACCGATCCCATGCCCCTGATCCTGACCGACGAACAGACCATGCTGAAGGAGGCCGCCGACGGCTTCCTCGCCGAGCGCGCCCCGATCAAGCACCTGCGCGAGCTGCGCGACCGCAAGGACGCCGACGGCGTCTCGCGCGAGCTGTGGCGGGCCTTCGGCGAGATGGGCTTCGCCGGGGTGATCGTGCCGGAGGCGCACGGCGGCTCCGGGCTCGGCGCGGTCGAGGCCGGCGTCATCGCCGAGAGCCTCGGCCGCACCCTGACGCCGTCGCCCTTCCTCGGCAGTTCGGTGCTGGCGGCCAAGGTGCTGCTGGAGGCGGGCTCGGAGGCGCAGCAGGCGGCCTGGCTGCCGCAGCTGGCGGTTGGCGAGGCCATCCTGGCCCTGGCGCTGGAGGAGGGGGCCAAGCACGCCCCGGACCGCATCGAGACCCGCGCCGAGCGCGCCGGCAACGGCTTCCGGCTGAACGGCCGCAAGGGCTTTGTGCTCGACGGCCACATCGCCGACGCCCTGATCGTGGTGGCCAGCGCGGACGAGGGTCCGACCCTGTTCCTCGTCGATCCGAAGGCCGCTGGCGTGGAGATCGAGCGCACCGCCATGGTCGACGCCCACAATGCGGCGCGGGTGACCCTGAGCAATGTGGAGGTCGACGCCGATGCGGTGATCGGCCAGGTCGGCGGCGGCCGCGCGCCGCTGGACGCCGCCCTCGCGCTGGGCCGCGCCTGCGCCGCCGCCATGCTGACCGGCGCCGGCGATCAGGCCTTCCAGATCACCATGGATTACCTCAAGGGCCGCAAGCAGTTCGGCCGCGCCATCGGCGAGTTCCAGGCGCTGCAGCACCGCTCGGCCCACCTGTTCTCCGAGATCGAGATCGCCAAGGCCGCCACCCTGGGCGCGCTGCAGCGGCTCGACGCCGGGGCGGACAAGGCCGACCTCGCCGTGTCTGTCGCCAAGGCCAAGGCGGGCCGCGTCGCCGAGCTGGCGGTCCAGGAGGGCGTGCAGATGCACGGCGGGGTCGGCATGACCGACGAGTACGACATCGGCCTCTATATGAAGCGCGTCCGTGTGCTGAACGAGCTGCTCGGCGACGCCCATTTCCACGCCGAGGTGATCGCCCGGGCGGGCGGGTACTGATCAGCGGTCCTTCTCCCCCAAGGGGAGAAGGAAGTTAGCGGAAGATGCAGGCGCGGCCGGCGTAGAGGGCGGTGACGCGGGCGTCTTCGCCCGTGCCGCTGAGGAAGCCGTGCACGTCGCCGAGGCTGAACTCGGGGCCGACCGTATCCTCGCGCACCTCGACCGCCGGATCGGCGGCGCGCACCTCGGCGAGGGTCGAGCCGACGTGGATGTTCGACAGGGTAGAGAAGCCCTCCGGCGCGCCCTCGGACGCGTACCATCCCACCAGCGCGCCGTTCTCGAAGAGGAAGTCGACGCCATTGCCCCAGTCGAGCACCACCAGATCCGTGTCGGCGCAGCCGTCGCGGGTCGGCTCGCGGCCATACAGGCCGGTGAGGAAGCGGCTGACGTCGGCCTCGGCCATGCCGAAGGCCAGCTTCAGGGCGGTTCCGCCGTTCGGCTGCGCCGGCGTGAAACCGTCGCCTTCGAGCACCGCCTCGGTCGGCGGGGCCGCTGGCGTCTCCGCCGGGGTCGGGGCGTCTTGAGGCGGCGTGGCCGGTTCCGAACAGGCGGCGACGGCGAGGAGGGCGGCGGCGACGAGGACGATCTGGCGCATGTCGCCACGCTAACGCTGTTGTCCGACAGCGCCAAGACAGCGCAGCACGCCGGCTGTCGCTTGACTCCGCCGGGGAGTCGGAGGACAGCGGGAACGCTCTCGCGGGAGAGATCGAGCCGCTGCGGATTCTTCGGATCGGGCGGGTCGGAGCCGAAGGCGCAACCGCCCCGGAAACGCTCAGGCAAAAGGACCGCGAAGCACACGGACGCTGGAAAGAGCCCGGCCGGGCTCGCCGACGGAGCAAGCCCCGGACCTGTCCGGCGCGGAATCTCTCAGGCTCAGGGACAGCGGGGGCGAGGCGATCAGCGCCTCAGCACGCCTCGCAACCGGAGACCCGCATGTCCGACGCCCCGCTCAAGACCACGCCGCTGACCGCTGCGCACCGGGCGCTGGGCGCGCGCATGGCGGCCTTCGCTGGCTACGACATGCCGATCCAGTACGAGGGCGTGCTGGCCGAGCACCGCTGGACGCGCGAGCATGCCGGCCTGTTCGACGTCTCGCACATGGGCCAGTGCAAGATCACGGGGGCCGACGCCACGGCCCAGTTCGAGCGCTTCGTG
The DNA here is from genome assembly GCA_964624025.1 of uncultured Brevundimonas sp. Lineage (GTDB taxonomy): Bacteria > Pseudomonadota > Alphaproteobacteria > Caulobacterales > Caulobacteraceae > Brevundimonas. Next base: position 8,898 of record CAZUXK010000075.1, on the reverse strand, counting down.
CCGGGCGACTACGCCGCGCTGAAGGCCGGCAAGCAGAAGTACTCCGTGCTGCTCAACGATCAGGGCGGCATCATCGACGACCTGATGGCCGGGCGGCCGGATCACCATGGGCTGTTCGTGGTCGTCAACGCCGGAAACAAGGACGAGGACTTTGCCCTGTGGCGGGCGCAGCTGGCCGGCGACGCGCAGCTGACGGTGCTGGATGACCGCGCCCTGCTGGCGATCCAGGGGCCTGAGGCGGCCGCGGTCATGGCCGCGCACGAGCCGGTGCTGGCCGACATGGGCTTCATGGAATGCGCGCGGCTGATGCTGTTTGGCGTCGATTGCTACGTCTCGCGCTCGGGCTACACCGGCGAGGACGGCTACGAGATTTCCGTCCCGGCCGACGAGGCGGAGCGGATCTGGAACACCCTGCTGCAGGATGCGCGCGTGAAGCCCGTGGGCCTCGGGGCCCGGGACTCCCTGCGCCTTGAAGCCGGGTTGCCGCTGCATGGCCATGACATCGACCCGACCACCAGTCCGGTCGAGGGCGCCCTGACCTTCGCCCTCTCGAAGAGCCGCAAGGAGCGCGCCGACTTCGCCGGGGCCGACCGGGTGCTGCGCGAGCTGGCCGGGGGGCCGTCGCGGGTGCGCGTCGGTCTGGTCGTCAAGGAGGGCGCCCCGGCCCGCGAGGGGGCCGAGATCGCCGACGCCGACGGGACCGTCATCGGCCGCGTCACCTCGGGCGGGCCGTCGCCGACGCTCGGGAAGAACATTGCGATGGGCTATGTCCCGCCCGCCTTCGCCGGTCTGGGGACCGCGCTGAAGGTCGTCGTGCGCGGCAAGGCCGCCGCCGCCGAGGTTGTGGCCATGCCGTTCGTCGCCCAGCGCTACTCCCGCAAACCCAAGGCCTGAGAGGGGCACGCCATGAAGTTCACCAAAGACCACGAGTGGGTCCGTCTCGAGGGCGACGTCGCCGTCGTCGGCATCACGAAGCACGCGGCCGAGCAGCTCGGCGACGTGGTGTTCGTCGAGACCCCGGAAGTCGGCAAGACGGTCGAGGCCAAGGCCGGCTTCGCCGTGGTCGAGAGCGTCAAGGCGGCCTCGGACGTCTATGCGCCGGTCGACGGCGAGGTGGTCGAGGCCAACGACGCCCTCGCCACCGCCCCCGAGACGGTCAACGCCGATCCCGAAGGCGCCGGCTGGTTCGCGAAGATCAAGGTGAGCGACGCCTCCCAGCTCGACGCCCTGATGGATCGCGCCGCCTACGACCAGTACCTGACCACCCTCTGAGCCCGGAAAGGCGCGGACCTCCCCCATGCGCTACCTGCCCCTGACCCCCGACGACCGCGACGCCATGCTGGCGGCCATCGGCGTCGAGACGATCGATGACCTGTTCGTGGACGTTCCGGCCGCTGCGCGGCTGGAGGGCCCGGTGGACCTGCCCCGCGTGGCCGGCGAGCTGGAGGTCGAGCGGCAGCTGCAGCGTCTGGCGGCGAAGAATGTGACCGCCGGGTCCGTGCCCTTCTTCTGCGGCGCCGGGGCCTATCGCCACCATGTGCCGGCGACGGTGGATCACATCATCCAGCGGTCGGAGTTCCTGACCAGCTACACCCCGTACCAGCCGGAAATCGCCCAGGGCACGCTGCAGTACCTGTACGAGTTCCAGACCCAGGTGGCGAACCTGACCGGCATGCCGGTGGCCAACGCCTCGCTCTATGACGGCTCGACCGCCATGGCCGAGGGCGTGCTGATGGCGACCCGGGTGACCCGCCGCAACAAGGCGGTGATCTCCGGCGGCGTGCACCCGCACTATGTCGCCGCGACCGAGACGGTGGTGCATGCCGTGGGCGTCGAGACCGAGGTGCTGCCGGCGGCGGTCGACGCCGAGGCGGACGTGATCTCGCGCATCGGGCCGGACACCGCCTGCGTCGTGGTGCAGACCCCGAACGTTTTCGGCACGGCCACCGATGTGACGAAGATCGCCGAGGCGGCCCACGCCGCCGGGGCGCTGCTGATCGTGGTGGTCACCGAGGTGGTGTCGCTGGGCCTGCTCAAGGCCCCGGGCGACATGGGCGCGGACATTGTCGCCGCCGAGGGGCAGTCGATCGGCAACGCCCTGAATTTCGGCGGACCTTACGTCGGCCTGTTCGCCACGCGCGAGAAGCTGGTGCGCCAGATGCCGGGCCGCCTGTGCGGCGAGACCGTCGACGCGGACGGCCGGCGCGGCTTCGTGCTGACCCTGTCGACGCGTGAGCAGCACATCCGCCGCGACAAGGCGACCTCGAACATCTGCACCAACTCGGGTCTGTGCTCGCTGGCCTTCACCATCCACATGAGCCTGCTGGGCGAGACCGGGCTGCGGCGCATGGCCCTGCTCAACCACGAGAAGGCGCTGGCGACCCGCGACGCCCTGGCGGCCATTCCGGGCGTCGAGATCCTGACCCCGCGCTTCTTCAACGAGTTCGCGGTACGCCTGCCGCGCCCGGCGGCGGAGGTCGTCGAGGCGCTGGCGCAGACCCAGGTGCTGGCCGGCGTGCCCTACAGCCGCCTGGCCCCCGACGCGGGCATGGACGACGTCCTGCTGGTGGCGGCGACCGAAACCACCCTCGACGGCGACATCCAGATCCTGGCGCGTTCGCTCGCCAAGGCCCTGGCCAACTGAAGGGACGCACGATGAGCAGCACCATGAATACCGTCGGCCGTCCGACCACCCCGCACGCCGTGCAGACCAGGCCCGCCACCCTGACCGGCGGCCGCGGCCTGCTGCAGGACGAGGCCCTGATCTTCGAGGGCGACGGCTGGGGCAAGACCGGCGTCGACCTGCCGGCCCCCGCGACCGACGCCGCCGATCTGGGCGATCTGGTCCGTCGTGATCCGATCGGCCTGCCGGGCCTGAGCGAGCCGGAGGCCATGCGCCACTATGTGCGCCTGAGCCAGAAGAACCACGCCATCGACCTGGCCATCTATCCGCTCGGCTCGTGCACGATGAAGCACAACCCGCGCCTCAACGAGAAGATGGCGCGCATCCCCGGCTTCTCGGACATCCACCCGCTGCAGCCGCAGTCGACGGTTCAGGGCGCGCTGCAGCTGATGGACACCCTGGCCCACTGGCTCAAGACCCTGACCCGCATGCCGGCGGTGGCCCTCTCGCCAAAGGCCGGCGCCCACGGCGAGCTGTGCGGCCTGATGGCCATCCGCGCCGCCCATGAAGCGAAGGGCGAGCACGCGCAGCGCCGCAAGGTGCTGGTGCCGACCTCGGCTCACGGCACCAACCCGGCCACCGCCGCCTTCGTCGGCTATACGGTGGTCGAGGTGGCCCAGACCGACGACGGCCGCGTCGATGTCGCCGACCTGGCCGCCAAGCTGGGCCCGGACGTGGCGGCCATCATGGTCACCAATCCGAACACCTGCGGCCTGTTCGAGCGCGACATCCTCGAGATCAGCCGGCTGACCCATGAGGCGGGCGCCTACTTCTATTGCGACGGCGCCAACTTCAACGCCATCGTCGGCCGCGTGCGCCCGGGCGACCTCGGCGTCGACGCCATGCACATCAACCTGCACAAGACCTTCTCGACGCCGCACGGCGGCGGCGGTCCGGGCGCTGGTCCGGTGGTGCTGTCGGAGGCGCTGGCCCCCTTCGCCCCGGCCCCCTGGGTCGTCAACGACGGCGACGGCTTCCGCCTGATCGAGCGCGAGGAGGGCGAGGCGGCCCAGGCCTTCGGCCGGCTGTGCGCCTTCCAGGGCCAGATGGGCATGTATGTCCGCGCCCTGTCCTACATGCTCAGCCACGGCGCCGACGGCCTGCGTCAGGTGGCCGAGGATGCGGTCCTCAACGCCAACTACATCAAGGCGCGCCTGCAGGACCTGATGAGCCCGGCCTTCCCGGACGGCCCCTGCATGCACGAGGCCCTGTTCGACGACGAGTGGCTCAAGGGCACGGAGGTGACCACGCTCGACTTCGCCAAGGCGATGATCGACGAGGGCTTCCATCCGATGACCATGTACTTCCCGCTGGTCGTCCACGGGGCCATGCTGATCGAGCCGACCGAAACGGAGTCCAGGGCCGAGCTGGACCGCTTCATCGAGGCCATGCGGGCGCTGGCAACCGCGGCGAAAGCTGGCGATGTCGATCGCTTCAAGGGGGCCCCGTTCCACGCGCCGATGAAGCGCCTCGACGAGACCCGCGCCGCCCGCCAGCCGGTGCTGCGCTGGACCGCGCCGGCAGGCTCCAACCTCGCGGCGGAGTAGGACGGACCTTTCAGGCGGGGGCGAACAGGAAGTTGTTCACGTAGTCGGGCGACTTCCAGAAGCGTTCGGTGTCGGCGCGCTGGTGCCGTGCCGGGTGGAAGTCGCCTACGGGGCGGAGCCGGCCCCGATGAAAGAACCAGCCTTCGTATCCGAGGCGGTGGAGGTCGTCGAACCCGTCGCGGACGTCCCCGCTGGCGAGGTGGCGGCCTTCGGATTCGAACAGCAGGACCGGACGTTGTTCTTTCAGGATGCGCTCAGCCCCCCGCATGACCGCAGCCTCCGCCCCCTCAACATCGATCTTGATCAGGCCGATGTCTACGTCGGGCTGGAAGTAGTCATCGAGCGTCACGACCCTCACCGCGATGCTCTCAGAGGCCTTGCGGCGAACGAGGCTCGCCTCGGGTGATCCTGGGGATGGCACAAACAGCCTAGCCTGCCCCGCGCCCTCCGCGACTGCGCATTGTTCAATTGTCACATTGGCCAGTCCGACAGCCCGCGTTGCGCGTCGCAGATAATCCGCAAGTACAGGCTGGGGCTCGAACGCCACCGCTTGGCTGGACCAGCGGGCCAGCCAGTACAGGTAGCTTCCCTTGTTCGCGCCCACATCGACACTGATCATCGACTTCTGCAGCCGCTGCCGCACACTTGCCAGCTCTGCTGACTGGTCATGGAGGCGCGCGCGCAGCGCCCGCCACAGAAAACGTCCCCGCATCCCGCACGACTAGCTTGGCGGGGGGGGGGGGGAGACAAGCACGCGCTTGGTCCTTGTCGCCCATCCGGGTTAGGCTGGCCGAATGCTGGACTCAGCGATCCTGTCTGGGATGGAGCGGCTCATTCCGGGGCTGGCGGCGGTGTATGTCTTTGGCAGTGTCGCGCGTGGCGACCTCCGCCCTTCGAGCGACATCGACCTGGCGATCGTCGCCCCGACCTCGCCTCGTCCCAAGGATCTGAATGCGGCACGCGAGGCGGTGGAGCTGATCCTCGGACGCGACGTCGATCTGTTGGACCTGGCCGAGGCGCCTCTGCCGCTCGCGCGGCAGGTTCTGCTTGAGGGGCGGCGGATTCATGCGCCGCACGCCGCGACGGCGGATTTCCTCGAGGTTCGTATTCTGCGGGAGTACGAAGATCTGAAGCGTCGCCGTGCAGGTATCGAGGCGGACGCTTACGCGCGCGGAGCGGTCTACGCGGCATGAGCGATGATGTGCTCATCGGCAAGGCCGCGATCATTGAGAGATGCGTCGCTCGGGCGCGCGAGGAACTTGCGGCCAGCCAGGATTTTACAAGCGACCTCACCCGTCAGGACGCGGCGGTCCTGAATATCCAGCGGTCATGCGATGCCGCGATCGGCATGGCGTTCCGCATGGTGCGCGTCAGAGGTCTTGGGGCGCCTGCATCGAGTCGGGAGGCGATCGATGTCCTTGTTGCTGCCGCCATCATCGATGCGGATCTCGCCGTTCGGCTCAAGCGGATGGTCGGCTTCCGGAACGTCGCTGTGCATCGGTACGCGGATCTCGACCTTTAGGTCGCCAAGCAGGTTATTGTCACCGGGCTGGATGACCTTCTGACGTTCGTGGCTGTCGCGCTTCGCTTCTAGGATGAGCCCAAGCGTCGCACCGCTTTGGCCTCCGGGCCCCCACGTATCGACTCGCCTTGGCGGTGTGTTACCGTCCATGAGAGTGTGACGAGGAGCGATTCCGCTCCCGTCCGCCGGCCCGGAAAACACCGGGGCCAGGCTCGTGGGGGAAGGTGACCATGCTGCTGTCGAGGATCGATCGCGTTCTGTCCGGCGGAAACGCCAAGGGTGAACGCGGCGCTGAGTCGGCCGCCCCCGAGGGCAGCCCGGCCGCGCGCGCCGAGGCCGCCGGGGTCATCGGCGAGCGCTTCGAAACCATCCAGGACAGCCTCGACCAGCTGGGCGAGATGGCCCAGCAGTTCGGCCGGTTTGAAGCGCTGCTGACCCAGCTGCGCCAGCCGCTGGAGGCCGAGTTCAAGGCTCGACGCGACAACCACGTCGAGGTCATCAATCTGCGCGCCGCCAACGCCGAATTGACCGAACGGCTGGAAGAGGCGGTGGCCGAGCTGCGCAGCCAGGGCGCGTCGCTGATCCAGGCCGAGACCCGCGCCGACGAGCTGGGCGCCCAGGCCGGCGAGACCGCGGCCGCCCTGCAGGACGCCCGGCTCGAGCTCGACCGGCTGCGCAACCAGCTGTCCCAGGCGGCCAATCGCATCGAGGCTTTCGAGGCGTCCGAACGTCTGACCAGCCAGCGCCTGCGCGAGCTGGAGCAGGACCTCGAAGGCCTGCGCAACCAGCTGAAGCTGGCCGAGGCCCAGCGCTCGGAGTCCGACAGCGCGCGCATCCAGCTGCAGCGCGACTACGCCCTCGCCATCGAGGAGGGCGGCGTGATGCGCCGTCGCGCGGAGGAAGGCGCGGCCGAAATCGCCGCCCTGGCCCGCGCCCTGGCGATCGGCGAGGGCCAGCTGGCCGCCGAACGCGCCCGCGCCGCCGCCGAGCAGGCTGAGTCGGCCCGCGCCCTGCGCGCGCTGGAGAACCAGATCGAGGCGGACCGGTCTGAACTGGCCGCCCTGGGCGCCCGGCTGGATGCCGCCACGGCGCGCGCCAATGGCCTCGATGTGCTCAACGCCGAGCAGGGCGTGCGGCTGGCCGAGGTGCAGGCCGCCGCGACCACGGCCGAGCGCCGCGCTGACACCCTGCAGACCCAGCTCGACCGGGCCCTTGAGCGGGTCGCGTCGCTGGAGGCCACCAGCGAGGAGGGCCGCCAGCGCCTGGCGGCCATGGATGTCGCCCGTCTGGCCGCCGTTGATCGCGCCGAGGCCCTGGCCAAGTCGGCCATGACCCACGACAAGGCCATCGCCCGGGCCGAGGACCGGATGCTGAAGCTGCAGGCCAAGCTGGCCTCGACCGAGGCCGAGTACCAGGCCCGCGTGAAGGCGCTGAACGAACAGGTCAGCGCCCTGCGCGGCGAGCTGGAGGGGGCCCGGGCCGAAGCGGCGATGAGCGCCGCGGCCCTGGACGCCGCCCGCCGCGAACGCACCGGCCGTCCGGCCCTCGACCCGCAGGCCGCCGCCGGCTGAGACCCTGCGGGCCGCGTCCGTTCGGGCGGCTCCACTTGGTCATTGTCCGTCAACCCTCTTTCCGGCATCACTGGAACGGATGGCGAACGGACCGACTCGCATTCTGGGGCTCGACCCCGGTCTCCGGCGCACCGGCTGGGGCGTGATCGCCGTGGAGGGCGCGCGCCTGCGATGGGTCGCGCATGGGGTGGTGGCGCCGCCGGACACCCTGCCGTTCGCCGCCCGTCTGCTCGGCCTGCTGGAGGGGGTGGCGGCTGTCTGCGCCGAGCATGGGTGCCACGAGGCGGCGGTCGAGGAGGTCTTCGTCAACGTCAATCCGGCCTCGACCCTGAAGCTGGGGCAGGCGCGCGGCGCGGTTGTTCTGGGGCCGGCCCAAGCTGGCCTGCCGGTCGCCGAATACGCCCCCAGCCTCGTCAAGAAGGCGGTGGTCGGCGCCGGCCAGGCGGACAAGGCCCAGGTCGCCTTCATGGTGCGGCGGCTCCTGCCGGGCGCCGGCGAGGTGTCCGCGGACGCCGCTGACGCCCTGGCCGTGGCCATCGCCCATGCCCACTACCGCAGAGCGCGGAGGGCCGCGTGATCGGGCGGCTGCGCGGGGTGCTGGTCGAGGTCGGCGAAACCGACTGCCTGATCGACTGCGGCGGTGTCGGCTATGTCGCGTCCTGCGGCGCGCGCACCCTGCAGCGCCTGCCGGCGCCCGGCGAGGAGACCACCCTCTATGTCGAGCACCAGTGGTCCGCCGAGCAGGGGCCGCGGCTCTACGGCTTTCCGACCCGCGACGAGCGGCGCGCCTTCACCACCCTGATCGCCATCCAGGGCGTCGGCCCCAAGGCCGCCCTGTCGGTGCTCGATGTGCTGCCGCCCGGCGAACTGGCGGCGGCGGTGGCCCGTGAGGACAAGGCGGCGGTCGCGCGCGCCAATGGCGTCGGGCCGAAGCTGGCGCTGCGCATTGTCACCGAGCTGAAGGGCAAGCCGCTGGGTGACGCCAGCTTCACCCCGAGCGCCCCGGGCGTCCACGTCGAGGCGCCGCCGCCGGGCCCGAGCGTGACCGGGGAGGCCGTGGCGGCCCTGCTCGGCCTCGGCGTGGCCGAGGTCAACGCCCGCCGCGCCGTCGACCAGGCCCTGATCCGCCTCGGCGACGAAGCCGCCCTGTCGGCCGTCATCCGCGCCGCCCTGCAGGAGCTGGGGCGGTGAGCGGGCAGTGGCCAGTGGCGAGTGGGGGGGGGGGGGGGGGGGGGGGGGGGCGGGGGGGGGTAGGCGGGGGGGGGG
>CAZUXK010000075.1:0-299 GCA_964624025.1 uncultured Brevundimonas sp. | reverse complement strand
GGTGCCGGCAGCGCCCACCTTTCGGCTGACGCGCACGCCTCCAGCGTTGTCCTTCACTCGCCACTCGCCACTCACCACTCGCCACGTCCCGTATGACCGACGACCGTCTCATCTCCGCCGCGCCGGCCCCGGGCGAGGTCCATGACCGGGCCCTGCGGCCGCAGACGCTCGCCGAGTTCGTCGGCCAGGAGCAGGCGCGCGGCAATCTCAAGGTGTTCATCGACGCCGCCCGGGCGCGGGGCGAGGCGCTGGACCATGTGCTGCTGTTCGGCCCGCCGGGGCTGGGCAAGACCACCCTC
>CAZUXK010000074.1:8681-11454 GCA_964624025.1 uncultured Brevundimonas sp. | reverse complement strand
CAGCCTGACTCTGCGGTACCAGTTCTAGACCTCCTCCCTTGACCCCCCCGCGCCCTCCTCCTGAGCGGCGCGGGAGATCCCTGACGCGGTCCGGCCTCGCCGGCCGCGTCTTTCTTTTCAGAGCCGCCCCGATGTGTTCGGGTTTGACGCGGGCGTCCTGACAACGCATTCCCGGGCCATGTCCGAGACAGGCAAAGCCGTCGCCACCATCGCCGACCTTGCGCGCCTCGCCGGGCTCGCCACCTCGACGGTGTCGCGCGCCCTCGCTGGTAATCCGGCGATCCGCCAGGAGACGAGGGATCGGGTCGTCGCCCTGGCGCGGGAGCATGGCTTCCGGCCCAATGTGATCGGTCGCCATCTCCGTACCGGCCGCACCCATGCGGTCGGCGTCCTGCTGCCGCTTGGTCACGAGGTCGGCCAGCCGGTGTCGGATCCCTTCTTCATCACCCTGCTCGGGCATCTGGCCGACGCCCTCAGCGCCCGCGGCTACGATCTGCTCCTGTCGCGGGTGATCCCGTCGGACGGAGACTGGCTGGCGCGGATGACCGACTCCGGCCGGGTCGACGGGGTGCTGGTGATCGGCCAGTCCGACCAGATCGAGACCATTGAGGCCGTGGCCCACCGCTTTCTGCCGCTGGTGGTATGGGGCGCCGCCTTCAAGGGGCGCCGACAGTGCACCGTCGGCACAGACAACCGGCTGGGTGGGGAGCTCGCGACCAGCCACCTGCTGCGCGCCGGACGACGAAACCTCGCCTTCTTCGGGAACCCGGATTTCCCCGAGCTGGGCGAGCGCTATCAGGGATTCCTCTCGGCGCACCACGCCTTCGGCATGTCGCCGCCGGCGCATGTCCTGCCGGTGCACCTGACCCCCCAGACCGCCTACGAGACCATCGGCGAGTTCCTTGACGCCGGCGCGCCGCTCGACGGCGTCGTCGCCGCGACCGACATCATCGCCATGGCGGCGATCCGGGCCCTTACGGAGCGTGGCGTGAGCGTCCCGGACCAGGTCGCCGTGGTCGGCTACGACGATCTGGAGATCGCCATCCACGCCGTCCCGGCCTTGACCACGGTCCGCCAGGACATCGCTGCGGGGGCGGAGGCGATGGTCGACCTGCTGTTCCGGCGTCTCGGCGGAGAGGCGACCGCGTCCGTGGTTCTGCCGCCGCAGCTCGTGGTGCGCGGCTCCGCGCCCTGACGGCTCCAGATGCCGACATGGCTGGAACCCCGTCCCGCCGCGATCCTGACCGCCGGGATCAGGAGGCCGGGGCCTCCGACGCGGTCACTGCATACTGGCTGTCGTCGAAGCGGGCCAGGCGGGCCGCCGCCGGATCCTTCCACGCGTTGTAAAGCAGGGCGGCGAACAGGATCAGCGCGAGGCCGGTAGCGAGGATGAAGCCGTAGACCGGGCCGCCGAAGGCGTCGCTCACCGCGCCCATGGCGAGCGGGGCGATCACGGCGCTGACGCAGGTGAAGAACAGGATCACCCCGGCCACGGCCCCGTGTTGCGCCTTGGCGAAGCAGCTGATGCCCTTGGAGTTCAGCGTCGGATAGATCACTGACATGAACAGCCCCGACAGCGGCAGCAGCCAGACCGCCGTGTCGCGCCCGCCGATCACCGACCCCGCGAAACAGATCAGGATGACGAAGCTCGACACGGCGAGGACCGTGGTCCAGCTGAAGATGCCGAGCAGCCAGCCGCCGAGGAAGCGCCCGGCCGCCCTCAGGATGAAGAAGATCGAGATGGCGTAGGCGGCGACCAGGGCGAGGGGGCCGTCGTAGCCAGCCAGCAGGGTCGGCATCCAGACATAGATGGCGGTCTCCACCCCGACGTACAGCATGGCTCCGAGGCTGAAGGCCATGGCGTAAGGGTCGCGCATCATCCGGACCGTCTCGCGAAGGGTGGCCGGGGTCTCGGTTCGCACCGTCGGCGGGTAGCGGACGGCGAGGGCGGTCAGGGCGAGCAGCAGGGCCAGACCGGCGGCGATGACATAGAGCCAGGTCCAGGACGCGCCGGACGCCAGCAGCCACGCCACGAGCGCCGGCCCAAGGATCGCGCCGACGCCGAAGAAGCCCTCGACCGTGTTCATCGTCGAGGTGTGCGACCGGGTCGAGGTCGAGATGTCGCCGATCAGGGCGAGGGCGGCGGTCTTGAAAACGCCGATGGCCGCGCCGGAGACGAACAACAGCAGGACGAAGAAGGCGAAGCTGTCGCCAAAGGCGAACAGCAGCGAAGCCCCTGCGAACAACAACAGGCCGGCGACGATCGAGGCCTTGCGCCCAAGCCGGTCGGCGAGGAATCCCAGGGTGATGCCGGCCAGGGCGATACCGGCCATGCTGGCGTAGTGGAAGGCACCGGCGGCCGTCAGGCCCAGCTCGAACTCGCGGATCACCTCCGGGATGATCACGCCGACGGAATCCGTCGTCATCGCGAACATCATGAACATCAGATAGGTCAGGATCCGGATCAGCCGAGCGCTGGGCCCGGTCGAGGTGACGGCGGCAGCGGCGGTCATGGATGGTCTCCGTCGCAGAGGAGAGACGCGGCGCCACGGCGCGCCGCATCGGCCAGGGCGATGGCCCCGAGTACGCCGCAGCGATCGCCGAGCGCGGGGGCCATCAGATAGCTGTCGAGAGCGTCGGGGCTGTCGAGGGCGGCGATGTAGCCGCCGAGCCGGCGTCGCAGGGCGAGCCGCACCCGCGGCAACAGATGGGGCGTCGCTCCCACGCCGCCGCCGATCAGGATGCGTTCGGGTGACACGACATAGGTCAGGGT
>CAZUXK010000074.1:0-8581 GCA_964624025.1 uncultured Brevundimonas sp. | reverse complement strand
CGGGCGGCGCCCCACCGGCCCTCGCCCAGCGCCGAGCCGGCGACATCGGTGTCGAGCGCCACCGGCGCGACGAGTGCGGTGGTCAGGCCACGCCCGATCCGGGCGCCGCTCCAGCCCGGCTTCGGCGTGGGCAGCATGTCGCCCCAATCCTCCGCCTGGCGGTTGAGCCGCACCGGGCCGAACGTGGCGACCCCGATGACATCGATGGGCCTGCGCGCCTGCTCCAGCCGGATCAGGTCGATGACCGAGTCGAGGGTTTCCGCGGGCGTCGTGGTCGGGATTCTCACAAGGTCGGACAGGTCGTCCGGACCATTGCCGAAGCCGACCAGCACCTTGGTGCCTCCGATCTCGATTCCCGCCGCGCAGCTCATCAGGCGCTCACCAGCCATACGAGGCCGTACCCGTGCAGGGTCAGGTCGGGACCGGCGACCGGTGCGGACGCCAGGAGGTCGGTGTCGCCCGGTTTGACCACGCCGCCCAGGGTGAGCGGGGAACCGGACAGGTTGGCGAAGACGGTCAACACCCGACGCCCGGCAGCGCGGCGGAAGGCGAGGACGGCGGGCGCCGAGGTTTCGAAGGGCTCGGCCGGACCGCGGACGCCGAGGGAGTCAAGGCTGCGCGCCGCGTCGCCGAAGGCGCGCATCGCACTGAACAGGTTCCCGGGCAGGGTATCGGTCGCCTCGTGACACCCGGCGAGGGCCCAGTCCATGCGTGGGCGGTGCAGCCAGCGACCGTCTCCGGCCCGCAGCGGATCCTCGGCATAGGCCAGGTCGTCGTCCAGCCCGAGCTCGTCGCCCATGTAGATCAGCGGCCAGCCGTCGAGGGCGTGGACGATCCCGTAGAGCAGTCGCAGGCGCGCCGCCGCGGGGCCGTCCGGGGATGGATCGCGCCGCAGGCCGGTGAGCGCTGCGGCCATCCCGTTGGTCGACGGCGCCAGCCCCGTGGCGCTCTGGAACGCCCGCCCGTCCGAGAAGCTGTCGGCGCCGCCGTCGCCGTAGAAGGCTGACCAGCGGGCAAGATCCTCGGCTGGGGCGTAGGCGGACAGGGCCGTCCAGATCAGGTCGTCGTGACAGCGGACATAGTTGAGCCATGCGCTGCGCGGCGGGCGCTTTGCGGCGGCCGCCATGACCCGTCGCACGATGCCGGCGTCGCCGTCCGCGAGCCCGCCCCAAAGGGCGGTCATCACACCGTTGTTGTAGGCGAGGTTGCAGCCTGGTCCCTCCAGCCCGAAGAAGGGCAGGACGTCCTCGAGGCTCTCGATCGCCTCCGCCAGCAGCACCACGCCGGGCGTGGCCAGGTCCAGCGCCGCGCGCCAGGCCTCGACGAGGGCGTAGGCCTCGGGCTGGTTGCGGCTGTGGGTCCCCTGGCGCTTCCAGAGAAAGGGCGCGCTGTCGAGGCGGAAGCCCTGGACCCCCTGGTTGGCGAGGTGCAGCAGGATTTCCAGCATCTCCACGAACACCACCGGGTTGGCGTAGTTCAGGTCCCACTGGAACGGATAGAAGGTGGTCCAGACATACCCCCCCATCTCCGCGTCCCAGGTGAAGCTGCCCGGGGCGGTCGCGGGGAAGACGTCGATCAGCTCCCGCTCCCACGCGGCCACCGCCTCGGCGTCGGGCAGGACTATGTAGTAGTCGCGATACTCCGGGTCGCCGGCGCGCGCCTTCTGCGCCCACTCATGCTCCCGCGCCGTGTGGTTGCTGACGATGTCGAGCAGCAGGCCGATGCCGTCCTCGTGCAGGCTCGCCGCCAGTCGGCTCAGGTCCGGCATGTCCCCCAGCGCCGGATCCACCGCGCGATAATCGGCCACGGCGAAGCCGCCGTCGCTGTCGCCGGGGCGAGGCTTGAGCAGGGGCAGGGGGTGCAGCCAGCGGACGCCCAGCGCCTTGAGGTAGTCGCGCCTCTGCTCGACCCCACGCAGGGTGTCGGCGAAGCGATCGACGTAGAAGGTGTAGACCGACTGGCCGGAACGGCTGATCCAGTCCGGATCGGCCTGACGCTGGCGATCGAGCGCCTGCAGCGGTGCCGGACGGGCGGCGCGGGCGGCGGCGATGGCGACGCGTACGCGCTCGCCCAGCCCGCCAGCGACGGTGTCCGCGCCATAGACGCTTTCCAGCTGCGCCAACAGCCGCCGCCACGTCACCGACTTATCCGGGGCGGCGTCGGTCGTCAGATCGTCGCACCCGCTTTGGGCGGGGGCGGGGGCAATGTCGAGACTCATGCGCTCCGGGCTTTTGGCCTTCTCCCTACGCTCCGCACAATGGCAGCATTGCAATCGATTGCAAGAGCGGGGCGGCGCTTTCCATCTTCTCGGCGTTCCTTGTCCGGCCGCCGCGGGTGAGTCTTCAGTCGCAGAGGTGGCCGCAGGGCCAGCGCCGGATCAACAGACGTGGTTGCAGACGCGATCCCGGGATAGAGGTGGTTGACCACGTCGACCCGGAGAGCTGTCGTGACCGCCCCCATTTCTGACCTGGCCCTCGACCAGGCGGCCGGCATCGTCACCCTGGCCCTCGCCGATGCCGCGCGCCGCCCGGCGGTGACCACCTTCTTCGACGAGACCACCTTCACCGCCACCCATGTGGTGCGGGATCCAGGCTCGGCCGCCTGCGCCATCATCGACAGCGTACTGGACTACGATCCGGCCTCGGGGCGGACCAGCACCGGCTCGGTCGACGCCGTCATCGACCATGTGCTCGCCGAAGGTCTGGAGGTGCAGTGGCTGCTGGAGACCCACGCCCACGCTGACCACCTCTCGGCCGCGCCCCTGCTGCAGGCGCGCCTTGGCGGCCAGCTGGCCATCGGCCGCGAGATCATTCGCGTACAGGACGTGTTCGGCAAGGTCTTCAACGAGGGGACCGAGTTCCGCCGCGACGGCAGCCAGTTCGACCAGCTGTTCGAAGACGGCGACCGGTTCGCCATCGGCAGGCTCGAGGTCGCCGTGTTGCACGTGCCCGGCCACACGCCGGCCTGCCTCGCCTATGTCGTCGGTGATGCGGTGTTCCCGGGCGACACCCTGTTCATGCCGGACTACGGCACGGCCCGCTGCGATTTCCCCGGGGGCGACGCGCGCACCCTCTATCGCTCGATCCATCGCCTGACGTCGCTGCCCGAGGCGGCGCGTATGTTTGTCTGCCACGACTACAAGGCCCCGCCCGGTCGCACCGACTTTGCCTGGGAGACGACGATCGGCGCCCAGCGGGCTGGCAACATCCACATCCGCGATGACGTCTCCGAGGACGACTTTGTGGCCATGAGGACCCGGCGCGACGCCACCTTGCCGATGCCGCGCCTGCTGCTGCCGTCGGTTCAGGTCAACATGAACGGCGGGCGGATCCCGGCCCCGGAGGACAATGGCGTCAGCTACCTCAAGGTGCCGATCAACCAGCTCTGAGGCCGCCGACATGATCGCGATGCTGGCGGCGCCGCTCGGCAGGTCCAGACTTCAGTCCAATGCGCCGTCCGCTGGCCGGACGCCCGGCCCCATGCGAGGCGCCGCATCTCGCTGACGCTTCTCCAGTATGGCCCCGGCGCCGGCGCCGGTTCGCTGGTCGGCCTTACGCTCGGCCTGGTCGGCGGCGGCGGGGCGATCCTCGCCGTGCCCCTGATCGTCTATCTGGTCGGCGTCCGCGACCCGCACATGGCCATTGGCGCCAGCGCCCTGGCGGTCGCCGCCAGCGCCTTCGCCAACCTGCTGAACCAGGCCCGTGCCGGCGTGGTGAAATGGCGGATCGCCGGCCTGTTCGCGCTGGCGGGCGTCTTCGGCGCGGCGCTCGGCTCCAGTCTCGGCAAGGCGCTCGATGGCGAGAAGCTGCTGGCACTGTTCGCGGTGCTGATGATCGTCGTGGGCGTTATGATGCTGCGGAATCGCGAGGCCGCCGGCGACGCTGCGGTCACCCTGACGGCGGCCAATGCGCCGAAGCTGGCCGCCGCGGGTGCCGCCACCGGCGTGCTGTCCGGCGTCTTCGGCATCGGCGGCGGCTTCCTGATCGTGCCGGGCCTGATGGCCGCCACCGGCATGCCGATCCGCCAGGCGGTCGGCTCTTCGCTGGTCGGCGTCACTGCCTTCGGTCTGACCACGGCCTTCAGCTACGCCCTGGACGGCTGGGTCGACTGGCCGCTCGCGGCGGTGTTCATCGGCGGCGGTGTCGTGGGCGGGCTTGTCGGGGCCCAGCTGGGCAGGCGCCTGTCGGCCCGCGAGGGCGCGCTCAACACGGTGTTCGCAGGCCTGATCTTCGCGGTCGCCGCCTACATGCTGTTCCGCAGCACCTTGGCGCTCGGGCTCATCGGCTAGACACACGGCGCGGTGGCGCGTGTGGCTGATGAGCCCTGTCCCCGAAGGTCGCCTACACTAGCCACCGAGGCGGGTCAGGGGCGCCAGATCGGCGAAGGGAGCGTCCTCTCTGGCCCGGCGGGCCTGGATGGCGGCTAGGATGTCGGCGGGGTTCCACAGCGTGCCCTGCATCACGGCGGCCCACTCCAGGCTCTCGGCCACGCTGTGGTCGCGCGCATAGGTGATGGCCGCCTTCGAGCCGGAGACGGCCAGCGGGGCCTTGCCGGCGATGGCACGGGCCATCTCCAGCGCCGCCGCCAGGGTTGCTTCCGCGTCCGGCAGCACGGCGTTGACGAACCCCAGCCGCTCCGCCCGCTCGGCCCCCAGGCTCGTGCCCAGATAGGCCAGCTCGCGCACCACGGCGTCCGGCAGGATCTTCGGCAGGCGCTGCAGCGTGCCGACGTCCGCCATCATGCCGATGTTGATTTCCTCGATGCGGAAGTACGCCTCTGCCGACGCCAGCCGCAGGTCGCAGGCCGAGACCATGTCCAGCCCCGCGCCGACGCAGGCCCCGTGGACTGCCGCGATCACCGGAAAGCGCACCTTCTCCAGCGCGGTCAGGGTGTCCTGCAGGTCGCGGGCGGCATGGTGGAAGGCCTGGCGCTGGGCCGAGGTGTCGGCGAGCTGGATGGCCCCGCCGGCGAAGACCGAGATGTCCATCCCGGCGCAGAAGTTCCGGCCGTCCCCCGAGAGGACCAGGGCGCGCACCTGCCCCGTGGCGTCGAGCTCGCGCAGGGCCGGGCCGAAGCTGCGCCAGAACCCGGCGTCCAGGGCGTTGGACGCCTCCGGCCGCGTCAGGCGCAGATGGGCCACCGGTCCGTCGCGGGTGATCTGGAAAGCGGTCATGCGGGGCCCCCGGCCATGCGATGTCCGGTGACGCTTCCCACCGGACGCGGCCGGGAGCAAGCGGGCAGCGCCTCCCCCGGTGTCGACCCTGAAGCGCGGCGGGCGTCCGGGCAGGGCCGCCCCGGGTGCGCCAGGGCGGCGGTCGGGATGGCATCGAACTGGCACACCGCAGGACGTTCGACTATCGCATTGAAATCATTTGGGGCGCTGGCGGAGAGGGAGGGATTCGAACCCTCGGTACGCTTGCACGTACGCCGCATTTCGAGTGCGGTACATTCAACCACTCTGCCACCTCTCCGCGCGCCGACAGGCCCTTGGGGCGAGTGAGACGCGGTGTGTAGTCAAGCGCGGCGCGCGCTGCAAGGGGTCAGCTCGGCTCAGCGCAGGGCGGGGAGGGCGAGGCCGGGGGCGTGGCCGTCCTCGCGGGCCCCGAGGCGGGCGGCGAACAGCTCCGCCGGCCGGCCGCCGGTGCCGGTGGTGGTGCGGCCGAGCGGGGCGACGAGGCCGGTGCGCTCGACCCCGCGGCGAAAATTCTGCTTGTGCAGGCGCAGGCCGGAGACTGCCTCGGCGGCGGCCTGCAGCTGCGACAGGGTGAAGGTCTCGGGGGCCAGGTCGAACAGCACCGGCCGGTAGCGCAGCTTGCTGCGCAGGCGGCCGAGGCCGGTGGCGAGGATGCGGCGGTGGTCGGATTCCATGGGCTGGCCCAGCAGCGGCCCCTCCATGACGGCGGACGGCCCAGGCCGGTCGCGGGCGGCCTCGGCGACGAGGCCCGCCTCGTAGAGCAGTTCGTAGCGGTCGAGCACGGCCGCCTCGTTCCATCCGGCGTCGTCCTCCAGCGCGAACAGGGCCTCGACCCGCCGGCGGCGGCGCTCGCCGGGCTCTGCGTCGGCCCAGGCGCGCAGGCGCGGGGCGAGGACCTCGTCGATCAGCGGCGGCCGGCCGGCGCGCCGCGCCTCCCACGGGAAGAAGCTCTCCACCGGCCGCCAGCGTGCGTCGGCGCTGGGCGGGGCGAGGGCGTCGCGGGTCAGGGCCAGATAACTGACTGACACCTGGCGGGCCGGATCCCCGGCCGGGGCCGCCCGCGGTTTGTCCCGCCCGGCGTCACCGAAGGTGTAGAGCTGCTCGACGAAGCCCAGCCGGAAGCCGGTCTGGGCCGTGACGAAGGCGCGCAGGGCCAGCTCAAAGGTGCGGTGCCGGGCCGGGTCGAAGGGGCCGAACGGCAGGCCGGGCGCGTCTTCCTGGGCGTGGGTGGTGAGCACCGACAGGACCGGCCCGTCGAGGACGAAGATGACGGCGGACAGGCCGATCCTGACCCCGATGTCGCCGCGCCCCGTCATGGCTATTCGGTGTGCCAGGCGTCCGGCCCCGGCAGCAGTCCGCAGGCCTCGGCCAGCACCCGGTAGCGCTCGAGGTAGCGGGCCTGGGCGATACCGGCGGGCAAGGGCTCCAGGGCGTAGAGCGTCCCCGGAGGCGGCGGCCCGAACAGCTTCAGCGCCTCGTCCCGTCCGAAACCGGCCAGCTGGGTGGCCTCAAGGAAGGCGCAGGCGCGGTCAGCCTTCTTGATCAGGGTCTTGATGGCTGGCGGCGCCTTCACGGGGAGGCCGAAGCGCACGTGGATGGCGGCCTCAAGGCGGGTCTCGAAGTCCTTGTAGCTGAGACCGAGGGCGGCCTTGAAGGGCGAGATCATGTCGCCGATCACATACTCCGAGGCGTCGTGCAGCAGCGCCGCCAGCCGCCAGCGCGGCTCCAGCCCCGGCTTCAGGTGATGAACGATCTCCTCGACGATGACGCTGTGCTGCGCCACGGAGAAGGGATGGTCGCCGAGGGTCTGGCCGTTCCAGCGCGCCACGCGGGCGAGGCCGTGGGCGATGTCCTCGATCTCGATGTCCAGCGGCGAGGGGTCGAGCAGGTCCAGCCGCCGACCGGACAACATCCGCTGCCACGCCCGCGGCGGCTGTGCCCGGGACGCCGGCGTGCGGGCCGGCGCGGGGGAAGAGGGCCGGTCTGGGCCGGAGGGCGCGGGGCGAGCGGACACGTCAGGGGACACCGGATGCGGGACGGAGGTGTCAGGTGGCGCATCCGGCCGCGAGGATCAACGCCTATTCGCCGACGTTGGCCGCCACCAGCCGTTCTGCGTCATCGAAGACCGCATCCGACTGGCGGTCCCGGGTCTGGACCGTGGCCACCACCATCGGCCCGCCGTTGGGGCCGCGGGCGTGGTAGCCGACCGCGCGCCAGCCTGCGCCGGACGGCTGGGAGTCGCTGAGGATATAGGTGATGCGGATGGCGTCGGCGCCGGCGCTGACGCGCACCTCGGAGACGTCCTCGCGCGACTGGACCTCCACCGCCCCGCCGGCCCCGCCGATGCGGACGGACTGGCCGTCCCCGCCGCTGTGCACCTCGACTCCGGCGACGGCCACGCGGCTGCCGTCGTCCCGGGCGCTGATCGAGACCCCGGGCAGGCGCACCTCGGCGGCGTCGCCCTCGGCGTGGACCGTCAGCCCGGGCAGCCGCACCTCGGCCGATTCACCGGACGCAGCGGGGGCCTCGGCCGGCTCGGGGGGCTCCGGCGGCTCCGGCTGGCTGGCGATGCGGGCGGCGGCCTCGGGCATGAGATTGTGCAGCCGGGTCTCGAAGGTCTCCAGCGCGACCGAGGCGTCCGTGCCCGCCAGAGGCACCAGATGCAGCACGACTTGCGCGCCGCGCGGACCGCCATAGGTGCACACCGTACCGTCCGCGGTGGCGGAGCCCTTGCGGGTGAGGGCGCCGAGGGTTTCCGGGCAGGTCAGGGTATCGACCACCTTGAGCGCGCCGCTCGTCACCGTCGTCTCGCTGCGCTTGGTGATGCGCACCGTCGGCTCGCCGCAGGCCGAGACGGCTGTCAGGGCTGTCACACAGCCGATCACGATCACGGACCGTTTCATGCGCCTATCCTGCGCCCCCCGTCGCCGAACGCCAGTGAAATCGCGTTAACCGCCGGGCCGGGCGCCTTCGCGCCGGCTGAGGAAGGCCAGGCGCTCGAACAGGTGCACGTCCTGCTCGTTTTTCAGCAGCGCCCCGTGGAGCGGGGGAATCAGCCGGTTCGGCGCCGTTTCGCGCAGGGCCTCGGGGGCCACATCCTCGACCAGCAGCAGCTTCAGCCAGTCCAGCAGTTCGGAGGTGGAGGGCTTCTTCTTCAGGCCGGGTGTGTCGCGCAGCTCGTAGAAGGTCTTGAGGGCCTCGGACACCAGCCGCGGCTTGATGCCCGGGAAGTGCACCTCGATGATCGAGCGCATGGTCTCCTCGTCGGGGAACCGGATGTAGTGGAAGAAGCAGCGGCGCAGGAAGGCGTCCGGCAGCTCCTTCTCGTTGTTCGAGGTGATGATGACCACGGGGCGGTGCTTCGCCACCACGGTCTGCCGCGTCTCG
>CAZUXK010000073.1:0-11460 GCA_964624025.1 uncultured Brevundimonas sp. | reverse complement strand
GGGGAGGAATGGACGGCTTCGACCCCCTGCCCATCCGCGCCCAGTTCCCGATCCTGTCGCGGCAGGTGAACGGACGACCGCTGGTCTATCTCGATAACGCCGCCTCGGCGCAGAAGCCGCGGGCGGTGATCGACGCCCTGACGCGGGCCATGGAGGGCAGCTACGCCAACGTCCACCGCGGCCTGCACACCCTGGCCAACGAGACGACCGAGGCGTTCGAGGCGGCCCGCGCCTCCGCAGCCCGGTTCCTGAACGCCCCGGGCCCGGACAACATCGTCTTCACCAAGGGCGGCACCGAGGCCATCAACCTTGTCGCTCACGGGCTGGGCGCCAGCCTTCAGCCCGGCGACGAGATCGTCGTCAGCCAGATGGAGCACCATTCCAACCTGGTGCCGTGGATGATGCTGCGCGAGACCCGCGGCGCCGTGGTGCGGTTCGCCCCGGTGCAGGATGACGGCGCGCTGGACATGGCGGCGCTGAAGGCCCTGATCGGCCCGCGCACCCGGGTGGTGGCCATCACCCAAATGTCCAATGTGCTGGGCACGGTGAACCCGGTGGCGGAGATCGCCGCCCTGGCGCGCGCGGCGGGCGCCCGGACCGTGATCGACGGCTGCCAGGGTGCGGTGCACTGCGTGCCGGACGTGCAGGCGCTGGGCTGCGACTTCTATGTGATTACCGGCCACAAGCTGTATGGCCCCACCGGCATCGGGGCCCTGTACGGGACCTCGGAGGCGCTTGAGGCCCTGCCGCCGTGGCAGGGCGGCGGCGAGATGATCGAGACGATGACGGAGGAGGGGGTGACCTACGCCCCGCCGCCGGCGCGGTTCGAGGCGGGCACCCCGCCGATCCTCGAGGCCATCAGCCTCGGCGCTGCGCTCGATTGGTTCGGGGCCTTCGACCGGCATGCGGTGGCCGCCCACGAGCGGGCGCTCTACGATCACGCGCGCGCGCGGCTGTCGGGGCTGAACTGGCTGAGGGTGCTGGGCGAGGCTGAGGGCAAGGGGGCGATCCTGACCTTCACCGTCGACGGCGCCCACGCCCACGACCTGGCCCAGATCATGGACCGGTACGGCGTGGCGGTGCGGGCGGGCCTGCACTGCGCCGAGCCGCTGGCGCGCCGCTTCGGCGTCACCGCCAGCGCCCGCGCCTCCTTCGCCATCTACAACACCCTCGACGAGGCCGACGTCTTCGTCGACGCGCTGCTCAAGGCGCGGAACTTCTTCGTCTGAGCCCGCCGATGTCCGAGCCCGCCGACGCCATCACCCGCAGCCCCGACTTCGCCGAGAGCTGGGACGCGCCGCAGAAGAGCGCCCTGTCGCAGGACGAACTGGCGCGCCTGACCGACGAGATGATCGCCGCCCTCAAGACGGTGTTCGACCCGGAGATTCCGGTCGACATCTATGAACTGGGGCTCATCTATCGCGTTGACGTCTCGGACGACCGGGACGTGGTCATCGACATGACGCTGACCGCGCCGGGCTGTCCGGTGGCCGGGGAGATGCCGGGCTGGGTCGAGGCGGCGGTGCGCAAGATCGACGGCCTCGGCGACGTCCGCGTCAATCTGGTGTTCGATCCGCCGTGGGACGCCTCGAAGATGAGCGACGAGGCCAAGCTCGCGCTCAACATGTTCTGATCCGGAGCCGCACCCATGTCCGAGCTCGCCACAGCTCCCCGTCCGCGACGTCCGCGTCCCAAGGTCGTGACCCTGACCGAGGCCGCCGCCGCGCGCGTGCGCGAGATCATGGACGGGGCCGACAAGCCGTATGTCGGCCTGCGCGTGGGGGTGAAGAACGGCGGCTGCGCCGGGCAGGAGTACACCCTGGCCTATGCCGAGGCGGTCGAGCCCCTCGACGAGGTGGTCGAGGACAAGGGCGTCACTGTCCTGATCGAGCCGAAGGCGGTGCTGTTCCTGATCGGCACGGAGATCGACTACGTCACCGACCGGCTGGCGTCGAAGTTCGTGTTCCGTAATCCGAACCAGACCGACGCCTGCGGCTGCGGCGAGAGCGTGACCATCGTGCCGGCGGCCGGGGCCTGAGCGATGGCCTATAGCCCGGACTTCGGGATCTGGGTCGAGGAACACCTGGCGGCCCTTGGGCCCCTCACCATCAAGCGGATGTTCGGCGGGGCGGCCGTCTATGCCGACGGTCTGACCTTCGCCCTGCTGGACGACGGCATCGTCTGGCTGAAGGCGGACGAGATCAATGAACCGGGGCTGCGACAGGCGGGGGCGCGTCAGTTCACCTATCCCGCCAAGGACGGCCGCGAGATGACCATGGCCTACTGGAGCCTGCCCGATACGGCGGTGGACGACCCGGAGGAGGCGGTGCGCTGGGCGCGCGAGGCGATCGCCGCTGCGCTGCGCAAGGCGGCGGCCAGGCAGGCGACGTCTAGGAAGACGTAGCCCCGCTCCGGCGCAGTTCGTCCGGAGTCGGCACGAGCACCGCCGGCGTGACCGGTTGTCCGGTCGCCTCGGCCACCAGTTCAGCGGTGCGCCCCTCGATCGCCGCCTCCAGCCGGGCGAGGAAAAAGTCCTTCGGCAGGCCGGGCGGGATCGGATCCAGGAACTCGATCGTGGCGGTCCCCGGATGCTTCTCGAACGCTTCCTGCGGCCAGAACAGGCCGAGGTTGGTGGCGACGGGCACGACTGGCAGGTCGAAGTCGCGCGCCATGTGCCAGACGCCCGAACGATAGCGAAACTTCTCCCCGACCTTCGCCAGATTGCCTTCCGGGAAGATCAGGATGCGCCGGCCCTCGGCGTGGGCGTCTGCGGCGCGCGCCTTCAGCGCCTCACGGGCGCGGTGGCCGCCGCAGTTGTTGACGACGATGGCTCCCAGCTTGCGCAGCACGGCGCCCAGCAGCGGGAACTTCTCCAGATGGTCGCCGGTGACGAAGGCGAGATCGTCGAACTGGTCATAGGTGGCGAAGCCGTCGCCCCAGCTCTGGTGCTTGGAGGCGAGGATGAAGGCGCCGTCCGGCAGGCGCTCGCGCCCGCGGGCCTCGATCCGGATGCCGGCGAACAGCCGCATGGCCTGCACCATGCGGCGGACATACTGGCGGATGACCCGGCTGGTAGGGCCCCGGCCCGGGGCGAGCGCCGCGAGCGCCGCCGAGAGACCGTAGCCGATCGACAGGACCCAGTAGGCGAGATTGAAGGCCAGGCTGCGCATCAACGGGCCGCGCTCAGGCGGCTTGCTGGCCGTCGACATGCCGGGCGTCCGTGACGCAGTTCCGGCCGCGCTTCTTTGAGGCGTAGAGGGCCTGGTCGGCGCGCTCGATCAGAGCCGTCGGAGTTTCATCCGAGCGCAGATCCGCCAGCCCGGCGGACACGGTGATGGTGCCCAGTTCATGATTGGTCGAACGGCGTCGGAGCTGTCGGGAAGCGATTTCCTCCCGCACTTCGTTGAGAGCAACGGCCACGGTGTCCGGCGTTTCGCCCGGGAAGATCAGGGCGAACTCCTCGCCGCCATAGCGGGCCGCCGTGCGCGGCGACTTGGCGATACGCCCCAGCACGCTGGCCACGTATCGGATCACCTGGTCTCCGGTCTGATGGCCCCAAGTGTCGTTGAAGCGCTTGAAGTGGTCGATATCGAGCACCGCGAGCGTAAGGGGCGCGCCGCTACAGGCAGCCTCTGCGCAGGCCCGGTCGAGCGCCTCATCAAACGCCTTGCGGTTGGCGAGGTTGGTCAGGGCATCGGTCATGGCGTCCCGCCGGACCTGCTCGAGGTGCTCGCGCAGGCGGGACACCTCCTGCACCGAGTCATCGAGGCGACGTTCCAGCGCTGCGGTCTCGTTGCGCACCTTTTCAGTAGCGGCCGATAGTGAGCGCACGACCGAGGCGAGCCCGTCCGCCGCTTCCAAGGTCTCGATCTGTCTCGAGGCCGCGGCGAGGGTTTCGCCGTAGGCCATCTGCGAGGACTGGGCCTCGGCGATGGCCTGGGACACCGTGCTCAGTTCGCGATTCAGCACGGCGCCCGCGTCGCGGATCTCGTCCGACAGCCGCGTGCGCGACAGGTAGCGCGCCGCGAGCTCTTCAGCCGCTGCCTCGCTGAACGGTTGGCGCTCCGACAGCAGACGCTCGATCTCCTGACCAAGCGGACCCTGGGGATCCCCGATGTAATGGAGCCAGAGTTCGAAGTTCAGCGGAGTCGGCCAGACCCCGGCCGCCTCCATCTGCTGGAGGGCCTGGCGCGCAAGCTCGAAGGCCTGCGGACCCCGGAGATCCGTCTCGATCTGGCTTTTCGACACACAACGCTCCCTAAGGGGTATTACGTATACCTTAGGTCCCGGCGTCTAACACGGCCTTAATCGAACGTCGAAATCAGGATCGAATTCGCACGGGGCGGCGGAGGAAGGCCGGCACGTCATCGCCGAAGCCCCGTCCAACGGGCGCCGCAGCCGCCTCGGGCGCGGCGCGGCCGCCGCGTCCGCCACCCCGTTCGCGCGGCGCCGCAGCCCGGGCCGGGCGTTCGGACTCGGGGGACGTGGCTTCCCGGGAAAGCGCTTCCGCCGGCACGACGTTGGCAGGGCCCCGCTCTCTCGGGGCGCGGCGCGCCCGGTCGCGATCCCGGCGGGCCGGCGCGCCGTCCGTGTCATTGGCCGGAACCGCGGCGACGTCCGGAGCGGACGGGACAGCCGCCTCGACAGGCGCTTCCGCCACGTCGGGGGTCCGCTCGCGGCGGCGGCGGCTGTCACGCTCCGCCCGCTCGGGCCGCGCCGCCGGGGGCGAGGGCTCCAGCGTCAGGGTCTCCGGGGTCTTGCGGGTCAGCTTGAGGACCTTGTCGTAGGACTTCTCGTCCGCCGGCGTGACGATCATATAGGCCTCGCCGGACCGGCCTGCGCGGCCGGTGCGCCCGATGCGGTGCACATAGTCGTCAGCATGGTGCGGCACGTCATAGTTGAAGACGTGGCTGACCTCCGGGATGTCGAGGCCTCGCGCGGCGACGTCGGAGGCGACCAGCAGCTTCAGCTCGCCGGCGCGGAACGCCGCCAGGGTCTTCATGCGCACCGACTGGTCGAGGTCGCCGTGGATCGGCGCGGCGTCAAAGCCGTGCGTCTTCAGGGACTTGGCGACGACATCCACTTCCGACTTGCGGTTGCAGAAGACGATGCCGTTGTTGACCTCGGAGCGCCGGATCAGGGCCCGCAGCGCTTCGCGCTTGGCCTTGGGATCGGATGAGGGGATCGGCGCGACGTACTGGGTGATGGTGTCGGCGGTCATGGCCGGACGCGACACCTCGATCCGCGTCGGATCCTTCAGGAACTGTTGCGTCAGCCGGGTGATCTCCGGCGGCATGGTGGCCGAGAAGAACAGGGTCTGGCGCCGCGGCGGCGTCAGCTTGAAGATCCGCTCGATGTCCGGGATGAAGCCCATGTCGAGCATGCGGTCGGCCTCGTCGACGACCATGAGCTCGACGCCTGTCAGCAGGATCTTGCCGCGCTCGAACAGGTCGAGCAGGCGGCCCGGGGTGGCGATGAGCACGTCCACGCCCTTGGTCAGCATGGCGACCTGGTCGCCCATGGAGACTCCGCCGATCAGCAGTACCCAATTCAGGCGCGTGCCCTTGGCGTACTTTTCGAAGCTGGCGGCCACCTGGTCCGCCAGTTCGCGCGTCGGTGCCAGCACCACGGCGCGCGGCATGCGCGCCCGGGCCCGGCCCGACTGCAGCCGGTCGATCATCGGCAGGGTGAAGGCGGCCGTCTTGCCGGTGCCGGTCTGGGCGATGCCCAGAACGTCCCGCCCGGCGAGCGCGACGGGGATGGCCTGTTCCTGGATCGGGGTGGCGGTGGTGTAGCCGGTGGCGGCCACGGCGGCGAGGGTCGTCGGAGACAGACCCAGGCGGGAAAAGTCAGTCATGAAGTCCTTCGGGACGAGAGCGATGTTCCGGACGCTCCGCGCATCGGAACGCCCTTCCGGCCTGTCAGAACCGCCCGTTTGTCCGGGGGCGTGCGGGCGGCGCGACTCGCCATCCTGTCCCAAAGGCTGTGAGCGTATAGGGAAACCCCCACGGAAAAGTCAAGTATTCCCCCGGAGCAGCCCCTATTGGCGGATCATGAACATCTGTTAACACTTCTCCGGGGAGAGGGAGGCTGACAATGCGATCGATGGCGTGCGCCCGGGGTCTGGCCGGGCTGGCGGCGGCGGCGAGCCTCGGCATGACGGCTCCGGCTCCGGCTCTGGCCCACACCGATCTGGAGCCGGCCTTCGGCAATACGGTCGTGTCGGAGTATCCTGACGGCGGCTGGGTGCGCCACTGGTTCGAGCCCGACGGGCGCTACCGGGCCCTGTTCTCCAGCGGGCGCGAGATCTCGGGTCGCTGGCGCGTTGAGGGCGACCACATCTGCCTGAACGACATCACCCCGTCGATCATGATGATCCGTCGTTTCTGCACGCCCATGATCGAGGGCGAGGTCGGCGCGCGCTGGAGCTCGCGTGACCCGCTGGGACGCCGCGTCACCAACCAGCTGGTGCGGGGGCGCTGATCGCCGGCGTCAGACGTCCAGATCCGCCGTGGCGAAGCGGGCGTTTTCCTGGATGAACTGGTAGCGAGCTTCGGCCTTGCGGCCCATCAGGCGCTCGACCAGATCCTCGATCTCCTCCTCGGAGGCCGGCAGGGTGACCCGCGCGAGGGTGCGCTTCCTCGGGTCCATGGTTGTCTCCTTGAGCTGGGACGCCATCATCTCGCCGAGGCCCTTGAAGCGCCCGATCTCGACCTTGCGCCCCTTGAACACCGTGGCCAGCAGCTCGTCGCGGTGGGCGTCGTCGCGGGCATACTCCGACAGGGCGCCGGCCTGGATCCGGTAGAGCGGCGGCAGGGCGAGGAACACACGGCCCTGGCGGATCGCTTCGGGCATGGAGCGGTAGAAGAAGGTGATCAGCAGCGCCGCGATGTGGGCTCCGTCAACATCGGCGTCGGTCATGATGACGATGCGCTCGTAGCGCAGGTCCTCAAGCCGGAAGCGGCTGCCCGGCTGCACCCCCAGCGCCAGCGCCAGATCCGACAGCTCCTGGTTCTGGCGCAGCTTGTCGGCGGTCGCCGAGGCGACGTTCAGGATCTTGCCGCGGAGCGGCAGGATGGCCTGGGTGTTGCGGTCGCGCGCCTGCTTGGCGGAGCCGCCGGCCGAGTCGCCCTCGACGATGAACAGCTCGGTGCCCTCCGCCGCCTGACGGGTGCAGTCGGCCAGCTTGCCGGGCAGGCGCAGCTTGCGGGTGGCGGCGGCGCGCTGGACCTCCTTGTCCTTGCGCCGCTTCAGCCGCTCCTCGGCCCGTTCGATGATGAAGCCCAGCAGGGTGTTGGCCTGTTTCGGGCTCTCGGTCAGCCAGTGGTCGAAGGGGTCGCGCAGCAGCTGTTCGACCAGCCGCTGGCCTTCGGGTGAGGACAGCCGGTCCTTGGTCTGGCCCTGGAACTCGGGATTGCGGATGAAGACGCTGATCAGGGCGCCCGCGTTGGCGATGACGTCCTCGGCGGTGATCAGGCCGGCGCGCTTCTCGCCGGTCAGTTCGCCATAGGCCTTGAGCCCCTTCACGAGGGCGGCGCGGAAGCCCGCCTCATGGGTGCCCCCGTCCGGCGTCGAGACGGTGTTGCAGTAGGAGCTGACGAAGCCGTCCGCCTCGCCGAATCCGGCGGCGGTCCAGGTGACGGCCCATTCGACGGCTCCGGCTTCGCCCTGGCGCTCGACCCGTCCGGCGAAGGCCGGGGTGACCGTCTCCACCTCGCCGATGCGTTCGGCGAGGGCGTCGGCGAGACCACCGGGGAAGTGCAGGACCGCTTCGGTCGGGGTCTGGTCGGTGATCCGCTCGGCGGCGCAGGTCCAGCGGATCTCGACGCCGCGGAACAGATAAGCCTTGGACCGCGCCATGCGGAACAGCCGCGCCGGCTTGAAAGCGGCGCCGACACCGAAGATCTCCTCGTCCGGTCGGAAGCGGATCAGGGTGCCTCGCTTCTTCGACGGTCCGGCTTGCGCGACCGGGCCCAGCACATGGCCGCGCGAGAAGGACTGGCGCCACTCGAAACCGTCGCGCCAGACAGTGACGTCCAGCCGCTCGGACAGGGCGTTCACGACCGACACCCCGACGCCGTGCAGGCCGCCCGACGTCTCATATGCCTTGCCCGAGAACTTGCCGCCCGAGTGCAGCACCGTCATCACGACCTCGAGCGCCGACTTGCCCGGGTGCCTGGGGTGGGGATCGACCGGGATGCCCCGGCCATCGTCGCGGACCGACAGATAGCCCTCTGCGTCCAGCGCCACCTCGATGCGCTTCGCGTGACGGGCCACGGCCTCGTCCATGGCGTTGTCCAGCACCTCGGCGAACAGGTGGTGCAGGGCGCGCTCGTCGGTGCCGCCGATGTACATGCCCGGCCGCTTGCGCACCGGTTCGAGGCCCTCGAGCACCTCGATCGACGAGGCCGAGTAGCCCTCGGCTCCTGCGGGAGCCGGGTGGGCTGGGGCAGGCGCGGGGGTCGGCGCAGGGGCCGCCGGCTCAACCGCGGGCGCAGGCGGCGCCTCAGCCGCCGGGGCGGAGGGCGTCGCGGAGGGCAGGTCGAACAGGGACGGAACTTCGGCGGGCTTGGCCATGACCAGACAATGCGGCGATTCGGGAGGGGGTCTGGTAGGCCGCGCGGCCGGCCGGCGCAACCGCCGCCGGGGCCGGATAGCCCAGCATCATCGTGCCGCGCGCCACGATCGCGATGACCATCACCCACGCGAGGTCCTGGTGATGCATCAGCACCGACTCCGACAGGCTGAGCGTCAGCACGATCGCCAGATAGGCGAGGCCAAAGCCCCCCTCGGCCAGGCCGCTCGTGCGCAGCCGGGCGACCGTCGCGGTGAAGCCGATGAGGAATATGGCCCCCACGAGGGCCGCGCCCGGCCAGCCGACCTGGACCAGCAGGTCGATCCAGCCGTTGTGGGCCGACGGGACCAGCCACCCGGTCTGCGCCTGGATGATGTCGGCAGGCACGGAGGTGCGGGTCCAGAAGGCGGCGTAGCCGTAGCCGGTCCAGGGGCGCTCGGCGACCATCTGCATCAGCGCGGCCCAGATGTCCGTCCGGCCGGTCAGGGACGGGTCCTTGCCGAGCGCGACCAGAATGGTCGGGCCATCGAGGGTGAAGGCGACCCCGACGATCACGGCCGCGAAGGTGGCGCCCCAGACGGCAAGCACACCCATGACTGCGCCGCCCTGGCGCGCCGCCCAGACCGCGCCGACCAGGCTGATGCCGATCAGCCAGCAGAGCAGGGACGTTTTCGACTGGGTCATGACCATCAGGAAGGTCGCCAGCACCAGGGTAACCGCCGCGACGCGCCAGGCGCGGTCGCCGATCGCCAGCCAGGCGGCGGCCGCCACGGCGACGCAGACCATGACCTGGCCCATCTGGTTCTTCTCGTACCACATGCCCCGCCACAGGCCGTCATTGACGTCCCGGTGGATGCCGATGGCCGGGAAGGCCAGCACGAAGACGAGGCTGCCGACCGCCATGAGTAGACCGGCGCAGGCCAGCAGCCGGGGCAGGGCGACGCCGCGGTAGGTGCTGCCCAGGTACAGGGCGAAGGCGCCGGCCATGGCCAGGGCGATAACGCGGCGCTGGGTCGTGGCCGGATCGATCGACCACCATTTCGAGGCGAAGGCCAGCAGTACGGTCAGGCCCAGCAACAGGATGGCCGGCCAGGCGCGGAGAATGCGGTCCAGCCGGCGCAGGACGAGGGCGGCGATGATGGCGAACACCGGCAGCCAGACCAGCCGCAGGACCGGTGTCTCGTCCTGCGTCGGGGCGAACACCGGCCCGACGAAGGCGCCCGTCAGCATGATCACCACGAAGGCTGCGGCGACCTGCTCCCACCAGGGCGGGGGCGGGGCGTTTGGCGACGGGGCGGAACGGCGAACCTGCACGCCCGGAAGTTCCGTCGGCGAGGTTAACGAACCTTTGGGGTCAATCAGCCGGGGACCTTCTCCACGAAGGTGTCGATGACCTTCTTCTCGCCGGCCTTGTCGAAGGCGACGACCAGCTTGTTGCCCTCCACGGCGCGCACGGCGCCGTAGCCGAACTTCTGGTGAAACACCCGGTCGCCGCGCGACCAGCGCGAGCCGGCCGCCGGGTCGGCGGTGGCGATCAGCCGCCCTTCGCCCTCGATCACCGTATGGCGGGCATGGGCCGGCCGGGGCGGCTGGGTCGAGGTGAAGGACTGGGCGCGTTTCCAGCCCGGCGAGCCGTAGCCGGCGCCGAAGCTGGGCGCTTCGTCCCAGCGGCTGCGCGCCTCGCGCAGGCCGGGCTGGGCGCCGTAGTAGCCGGTCTCGCTGCGCGCCTCGACATGGTCGTGCGGCAGTTCGTCGACGAAGCGGCTGGGCAGCTGGCTGGTCCAGCGGCCGTAGACCTGGCGGTTGGCGGCGAAGCTGATGCGCGCCTCCTCCCGCGCCCGGGTGACGCCGACATAGGCGAGGCGGCGCTCCTCCTCGAGGCCCTTTTCGCCCTTCTCGTCGATCGAGCGCTGGCTGGGGAAGACGCCTTCTTCCCAGCCGGGCAGGAAGACGAGCGGGAACTCCAGCCCCTTGGCCCCGTGCAGGGTCATGATCTGCACCGCATCCTCGCCTGCGCTGCGGTCGAGGTCGAGCACCAGCGAGACATGCTCCAGATAAGCCGACAGGCTGTCGAAGGCCTGCATCGACTGGATCAGCTCCTTCAGGTTGTCGAGCCGGGTCTGGCCCGAGGTCCGGTCAGCGCGCTGCATGTCGGTGTAGCCGCTCTCCTCCAGCACCGTCTCGGCCAGCTCCCAGTGGGGCGCGTTGCCGGCGAGGGCGCGCCAGCGATCGAGGTCGCGCACGAAGGTCGACAGGGCGGTGCGGGTGCGCGCCTGCAGCTCGTCGGAGGTGATCAGGGCGCGGACGGCGGTCATGGCCGAGACGCCCTGGGTCCGGGCGATCTGCAGCACCTTCTGCACCGAGGTGTCGCCGACCCCGCGCTTGGGGGTGTTGACGATGCGCTCGAAGGCGAGGTC
Organism: uncultured Brevundimonas sp.; assembly: GCA_964624025.1. Taxonomy (GTDB): domain Bacteria; phylum Pseudomonadota; class Alphaproteobacteria; order Caulobacterales; family Caulobacteraceae; genus Brevundimonas. Next base: position 468 of record CAZUXK010000073.1, on the reverse strand, counting down.
GTCGTCCTCGGACTGGATCAGCCGCAGATAGGCGTGGGCGTCGCGGATCTCGGCCCGCTCGAAGAAGCGGGGCCCGCCGATCACCGCATAGGGGATGGCCAGCATGACGAAGCGTTCCTCGAACGCCCGCATCTGAAACGATGCGCGAACAAGAACGGCCATGTCCTTGTATTTGCGACCGGCCCGGCGCGCGGTCTCGATCTCGTCGCCGATCAGGCGGGCCTCGGCCTCGCCGTCCCAGACGCCGCGCACCTGGACCTTCTCGCCCGGTTGGTCCTCGGTCCAAAGGGTCTTGCCGAGCCGGTCCCGGTTGGCGGCGATCAGCCCCGAGGCCGCGCCCAGAATGTGCTTTGTCGAGCGGTAGTTGCGCTCAAGTCTGACGACGGTGTCGCCGGGGAAGTAGCGATGGAACCGGAGGATTTTGTCTACCTCGTCGCCGAGCCATCCATTGATCTACTGGTCGTCGTC
>CAZUXK010000072.1:0-11674 GCA_964624025.1 uncultured Brevundimonas sp. | reverse complement strand
GGGGGGGGGGGCCCGCCCCCCCCCCGCACGCGCCGCGCCTGACCTCGCCCCCTCCACCATGCTCCGCATGGTCCCCCTCCCCCATACGCTCCGCTATGGGGGAGGAGAGAGCCCCTACGCCCGCCGGACCAGCGGCGGCAGGCGGCCGTAGGTCAGGCCGCGCCACAGCCACTCCAGCGGGCCCATCTCGAACCGGCTGAGCCACAGGGGCGACCAGATCAGCTGGGTCACCCAGATCCCGCCGACCAGCATCCACAGGCCGGCCGGGCCCCAGGCCAGGTCGCCGAAGGTCAGCGGCGCCCACGGCATGTAGAACAGGCTGGCCATGATCAGGCTCTGGGTCAGGTAGTTGGTGAAGGCCATCTGCCCGACCGGGGCCAGCCGGCGCGTGATCACCCCGAGGCCGAAGCGGGTCATCAGGATCAGCACGCTGACGTAGCCGAGGGTGATGACCCAGGCGAAGCTGGCGCCGATGCCGGCCATCCCGGCGGACGGCGTCGCGCCGGCCGCGGCGGTGGCGTCCATCCAGGCGTTCGGGGCGAAGAAGGCCAGGTTGCCCGCCGCCAGCGCCGCCAGCAGCAGATAGACCCAGACCGGGGCCCGACCGGTGAAGAAGCCGGTCTTGAACAGGCCCAGACCCAGCCACATCAGGGCGATGGTCACGGGGGCCAGGAAGATGCTGAAGGTCTGCAGCAGCAGCCAGGCCTTGAGGTTCTCGATCTGCGCCCCCGGCCAGCCGGACTGATAGGCGGCGATCACCGCCTGGATGTCCTCCGGCGTCATGGCGAAGGGATTGTCCCCGCCCGCCCCGGCCTGGCCGGCGAAGGCCCCCTGGGCCCACAGGGCCAGCGCCGACACGAGGGCGAACAGCAGGTTCAGCCCGCCGCCGACAAGGATCAGCCGCCGCCCGGACCACGAGCGGGCCAGCATGGCGATCAGGCCGCAGTAGGCGTAGTGCAGCAGGATGTCGCCCATCCAGATGGCGGCCCCGTGGATCGCCCCGAACAGACCCAGCCAGAGCAGGCGGCGGTGCAGCACCGGCCCCTTGGCCGCGTCATGCCGCTCGCCGCCGATCAGGAAGATCGACACCCCGAACAGCATCGAGAACAGGCTGCGGAACTTGTCGCCGAAGAAGACGTCCACCACCCACTGGCCGGTGATGTCCGGCAGGCTGCCGGCCCACGGCCGGGCCAGGGTCGGGTCAAACTCCAGCGCCGACGGCCAGGCGAAGGTGGCGGCGTTGACCGCCAGGATGCCCAGCACGGCCCAGCCGCGCAGGATGTCGAGATAGATGATCCGGTCCTCGCGCCGGATCGGCGCCGGCGCGGCGGTGGTCGTGGCGGTCATGACGGCAAGCCCCCTTGTCACGATGACAAGTCAGCTTGACGGATTTCGCGTCCGGAGAAAACTGAAATCGCCGTAAGGCGGGCGACGGGGCGCAGCAGGCCTCAGCCGCGCTCGCCCATCAGACCCAGACGATCGCGCACCTCGGGCTGGGCCTCGAAGGCGATGAAGGCGCAGCACAGCCCGGCCCACAGGGCGTAGCTGACGCCGACGATCATCGCCACCGGCAGGCCGCCGACGCCATAGATCAGGATGGTGGTCTCGCTGGCCCCGGCCGCCTGGGCCAGCCCCCCGGCCTCGAACCAGCCCAGCACGGTGACGATCAGGGTCATGCTCACCTGCAGGATCGCCGCGGCAGCCCCGCCGTAGAGCAGGAAACGCCAGACGATACCCAGCCGGCTGTCCGGGCGGCCGCGGCCGTCGCGCTCGCGCGCCACCAGATAGAGCGCCAGCGGCGTGGCCACCAGGCCGGCGGCGAGGGCGATCAGCCGCCAGTCCATCTCCGGGCCGAACGCCAGGGTCTCCGGCGGCCAGACCGGCAGGGTCAGGATCAGCGGCGGCCAGGCCGCCCCGGCCAGACAGGCCAGCACCACGAACACCGGGGCCGAGCCGCGCCAGCGCACCCGCGAGCGGCCGGGCAGATCGGCGAAGCGCTCGGGCGGCTTCATCATCGGGTCGGCTCCGGAACCGCGCCGGAATAGTCGTAGAAGCCGCGGCCCGACTTGCGGCCCAGCCAGCCGGCCTCGACATATTTCACCAGCAGCGGGCAGGGCCGGTACTTGGTGTCGGCCAGGCCGTCGTGCAGCACGTTCATGATAGCCAGCACCACGTCCAGCCCCATGAAGTCGGCCAGCTCCAGCGGCCCCATCGGATGGTTGGCCCCGAGCCGCAGCGCCTTGTCGATCGAGGCCACATTCCCCACCCCTTCATACAGGGTGTAGATCGCCTCGTTGATCATCGGCACGAGGATGCGGTTGACGATGAAGGCCGGGAAGTCCTCGGCCTCGGTGGTCGTCTTGCCCAGCGACTCGGCGAAGGCCACGGCGCTTTCGTAGGTGGCCTTGGACGTGGCGATGCCGCGCACGATCTCGACCAGCTTCATCACCGGGGCCGGCTTCATGAAGTGCAGGCCGATGAAGCGGTCCGGGCGGTCGGTCGCCGAGGCCAGCCGGGTGATCGAGATCGAGGAGGTGTTCGACGACAGCAGGGTGTCTGCCCCGAGATACGGCGTCAGGGCGGCGAACACCGCCTTCTTGACCGCCTCGTCCTCGGTCGCCGCCTCGATCACCAGATCGGCCCCGGCCGCCTCGGCCAGGGTCTCGACCGGGCGGATGCGAGCCAGGGCCGCATCGGCGTCCGCCACGGCCAGGCTGCCGCGTCCGACATTGCGCGCCAGGCTGGCGGCCACGGCGGCGATGGCCTCGGGCGGGCGCGCCGGGTCGGCGTCATAGAGGCCGACCTCATAGCCGCCCAGGGCCACGACCTGGGAGATCCCCAGACCCATCTGGCCCGCGCCGATGACGGCCACTCGCCTGATCGCGCTCATCCGGACTGTCGCGCCTCGCCTCGTGTAGAAGGACGGCCTTCTTACGCCATCCGCTCGCAGGCGCGAAAGACCCTTATCCGAGGGCGGACATGAGTTCCGGCACGGCGGTCTTGTAGTCCGCCACCCAGCCGAAGTCCGCGACCTGGAAGATGGGGGCGTCCGGGTCCTTGTTGATGGCCACGATGACCTTGGAGTCCTTCATCCCGGCCAGGTGCTGGATCGCCCCCGAGATGCCCACCGCCACATAGAGGGCCGGGGCCACCACCTTGCCGGTCTGGCCGACCTGGTAGTCGTTCGGGGCGTAGCCGGCGTCGACCGCGGCGCGCGAGGCGCCCACGGCGGCGCCCAGCTTGTCGGCCAGCGGCTCGATCACGGCGCGGAACTCCTCGGCCGAGCCGAGCGCGCGGCCGCCGGAGACGACGATCTTCGCCGCGCCCAGCTCCGGACGGTCCGACTTGACCATCTCGGCGCTGACGAAGCTGGCCTTGCCGGCGTCCACCGCAGCGACGGTCTCGACCGCCGCCGAGCCGCCCTCGCCGGCCGCCTTGAAGGCGGTGGCGCGCACGGTGATGACCTTTTTAGCGTCCGACGACTGGATCGTCTCCAGCGCGTTGCCGGCGTAGATCGGGCGGGTGAAGGTGTCGGCCGACACCACCTCGATGATGTCCGAGATCGGGGCCACATCCAGCTTCGCGGCGAGGCGCGGGGCGTAGTTCTTGCCCTCGGTGGTGGCCGGGGCCAGCACGGCCTCATAGTCGCCCATCAGCGGCAGGACGGTGGCGGCGACCGCCTCGGCCAGGCCGTGGCCGACCTCGGCGCCGTCGGCGACGCGCACCTTGCGCACGCCCTCGATCTTCGCGGCGGCCTCGCCGACCGCCTTGGGGCCCAGCACCAGCACATCGACGTCGCCCGACAGGGCGCGCGCGGCGGTGACGGTCTTGTGGGTGGTGTCGCGGACGGCGACGCCGTCGTGATCGGCGATGACGAGCACGGCCATGGTTACAGCACTCCCGCTTCGTTCTTCAGCTTGCCCACCAGATCGGCGGCGCTCTCGACCTTGACCCCGGCCGAGCGGTTCGGCGGCTCGACCACCTTCAGCGTCTTCAGCCGCGGCGCGACATCGACCCCGTAGTCGGCGACCGCCTGCATGGCGATCTCCTTCTTCTTGGCCTTCATGATGTTCGGCAGCGAGGCGTAGCGCGGCGTGTTCAGGCGCAGGTCGACGGTGACCACCGCCGGCAGCGGCGCCGCCACGGTCTGCAGCCCGCCGTCGACCTCGCGGGTCACGGTGGCCTTGCCGCCGCCGATCTCCAGCTTCGAGGCGAAGGTCGCCTGCGGCCAGTCCAGCAGCGCCGCCAGCATCTGGCCGACGGCGTTGTTGTCGCCGTCGATCGCCTGCTTGCCCATCAGCACCAGCTCGGGCTTTTCCGCCTCGACCACGGCCTTGAGCAGCTTGGCCACCGCCAGCGGCTCGAGGTCGGCGTCGGACTGGATCAGGATGCCGCGGTCGGCGCCCATGGCCAGGGCGGTGCGGATCGTCTCCTGGGCCTGGCTCGGGCCGATCGAGACCACCACGATCTCCGAGCCCGTGCCGGCGGCGTGATGCTCCTTGCCTTCCTTGAGCCGGACCGCTTCCTCGACGGCGATTTCGTCGAAGGGGTTCATGCTCATCTTGACGTTGGCCAGGTCGACGCCCGACTGGTCCGCCTTGACGCGCGCCTTGACGTTGTAATCGATCACCCGCTTGACCGGGACGAGAACCTTCATGAGCCTGTCCATAGGATCGCCGAAATGTTGAGGGAGGGAATGGAGACATCGCCCGCGCCTGTCAACGTGACGCGAGGTCAAGGGGCCGCCCCTCACGGCGGGCCTGCACGGAGTTTTCAATGAGCCGCTACCTCAGCCTCAAGCGCCTGGGCGTCCTGTTCTTCGGCCTGTTCGCCCTGTCGGTGACGGCGACCCTGGTGTTCCAGAGCTACTGGGTCGACCCGGGCGAGCGCTGCGAGGCCGAAGGCGGCTGGTGGGACATCGAGAGCCGCATCTGCGCCCGGCCGATCTATATTCCGGACATCACCGGCCGGCCCGCCGGGGTCAGCCGCGCCGAGGCCTCGGACGCCGGCAATCGCGAACTGCTGTCGCTGGAACGTCAGGTGCGCGACCAGCAGGCAGCCCAGGCCGCGGCCGCGGCCGAAGCCCCCGCCCCATAACCCTCAGCGGGTCGCCCCGGGGACCCACTTCACGTCGGTCGCGCCGTCGCCATTGGCCCGGCGCGCGGCGCAGAACAGATGGTCCGACAGCCGGTTGAGGTAGCGCAGGGCCTCGGGGTTGAAGTCCACGCCCGCGCCATGGGCCCGGACGCCCTCGCGCTCGGCCCGGCGCGCCACGGTGCGGGCCAGGTGCAGGTGCGCCGCCAGCGCCGACCCGCCCGGCAGGATGAAGCTGTCCAGCGCCGCCAGCCGGGTGTTCATGGCGTCGATCTCGGCCTCCAGCCGCGCCACCTGTCCGGCGACGATGCGCAGCGGCGTCCATTCCGGGGCCGGCTCCAGCGGCGTGGCCAGATCGGCCCCGAGGTCGAACAGCTCGTTCTGGATCCGCCCCAGCATGGCGTCGAGCTCAGGGTCGCCGGCGGCGTGCAGCCGCGCCAGCCCGAGGGCGGCGTTCAGCTCGTCGACCGCGCCATAGGCCTCGACCCGCGGGTCGGCCTTGGACACCCGCGCCCCGCCGACCAGGCCGGTCTGCCCGTCATCGCCGGTGCGGGTGTAGATGCGGGTGAGCCGGACCATACCCTCAGCCGCCCTGGGTGGACTTCCACCACATGCCGGCGACCAGCAGCAGCACCGCCACCGCCTGCAGCCCGACCCGCAGGCGCATCAGCCTGTTGGACTGGCTGCGCGCCTCCGCCCCGGGGGTGAACAGAGCCTTGAGCCCGAAGCCGAGGGTCACGGCCACCGCGCCCAGCGCCAGGAGGATAAGGATGTCGAACACGGTCATGGCGGCAACCTAGGCCCCCGGGGCGCGCCGCGCCAGCGACGAGACGCCGCGTTAGGGACCCGTACACTGCGTTTGCTGACATTCTGACAAGGCCCCCGGCCATACACAACGGATGTGAGGCATGATGACTGACCGAAACGTTCGAAACCTGTCCAGGCTCCAGGCCACGGGCTCCAGCTCGCGGCTGCTCAACCTGCACCGCGTCGCCCTTGAATGTGGCACCACCGCGGAGTGGGCGGCCCGGCCCTTGTTCCGCGACCGACTGCTCAACCGGGCGCTGATCATCAAGCACAGGCTCAGACGCGACGAGCTTCAGCACTTCCGCCATCGGCGCTTTGTGGCCACGAAGATCATACTGCCGATCGACCCGAGCGATCTCGGCCTCGGCGGGCGCTTCATGTTCATTGGCCAGTCCAACTATCATCGCGCGCTTTCCCAGAACTTCGGTCTCACACCGGAAGACGAGGATGCTCGCCGACTGGAACTTCTCGATCGACTGCCCGCCCTCGACCCCTTCCTGATGCGCGAATACATGCGCTCCAACGGCGTCGACGCCGCCGACTGCTACTTCAATATAAGTATCGGTGACACCGATATGATAACTAACTTCGTGAAACGCGAGGTGTCTTCGCTGGTCGACCTGAGCATGGGAGCCCAGGCTGACATCACCATCGAGAATCCAGTGGCGCGTTTGACAGCTCGAATTCTTGCAACTGATTCGAGAGCCGACCTCGAGCTGCTTGGTCGAACCTTCCGGCTTCAGCCGGAGCAGTACCGGGAGGGCGTATTCTGCTGGAAGGGCTTTCTGTACTACAAGTGGATGATCGCCCGCACGATGGCAGGCGTCGGGGGGGTCAGCGAGGCGGTCCGGACCGTCCGCCCTCGGGGTCAGGTCGACGCCGCCACCGCCGTGGCCCTCGACCGCAGCCGGCACTACATCTGCGAGCACATCATCCAGGCCTGCGAGGATGCGGGGCGCATGATTGGCGCCTACGACCGGGCCTATGAAGCGCTTGTCATCGGCGGCCGGCCCGAACTGTTTCGAGACTTCCTGCTGACGGCCCCGAGGCTGTTCGCCCGGCTGGGCGAACGCGTCGGGGCGATCGAGCACATCGTCAGTTTCTGGAGTTACCGGTTCGCGCGCGGCGTGGCCGCACCTGACGCTGTTGAGCTTCTGGACATCTTTTCGGACTTCGAAACCAGCCTCGGCGTTCCCGAGGACAGGCGCTCCATCCTTCCCGCACCGGTTATCGCCGCCTGATCAGTAGCGGTAGTGGTCGGGCTTGAACGGCCCGGACGCCGGCACATTGATGTAGCTGGCCTGCTCGGGCCTGAGCACCGTCAGCCTCGCCCCCAGCTTGCCGAGGTGCAGCATGGCGACCTTTTCGTCGAGGTGCTTGGGCAGGGTGTAGACTTGGTTCCCGTAACTGGCGGCGTTGGTCCACAGCTCGATCTGGGCCAGCACCTGGTTGGTGAACGAGGCCGACATCACGAACGACGGGTGGCCCGTGGCGTTGCCGAGGTTCACCAGACGGCCTTCGGACAGCAGGATGATCTTCTTGCCGTCCGGGAACTCCACGTGGTGGACCTGCGGCTTGATCTCGTCCCACTTGAAGTTCTTCAGCCCGGCGACCTGGATCTCCGAGTCGAAGTGGCCGATGTTGCAGACGATGGCGTTGTTGCGCATCGCCCGCATGTGATCGACCGTGATCACATCCTTGTTGCCGGTGGCGGTGACGAAGATGTCGGCCTTGTCGGCCACGTCCTCGAGGGTCTGGACCTCATAGCCCTCCATCGCGGCCTGCAGGGCGCAGATCGGATCGATCTCGGTGACGATCACCCGGGCGCCGCCCTGGCGCAGCGAGGCGGCCGAGCCCTTGCCCACGTCGCCGTAGCCGCACACCACCGCGACCTTGCCCGACAGCATCACGTCGGTGCCGCGGCGGATGCCGTCGACCAGGCTCTCGCGGCAGCCGTACAGGTTGTCGAACTTCGACTTGGTCACGCTGTCGTTGACGTTGATCGCCGGGAACGGCAGCTCGCCGCGGTCGGCCATCTGGTAGAGGCGGTGCACGCCGGTGGTGGTCTCTTCCGACACCCCGCCGATGGCGTCGCGGATGGCCGAGTAGAAGCCGGGCTTCTCCTTCAGGTACCGCTTCATCACGCTGAACAGGGCTTCCTCTTCCTCGTTCTGCGGGTTTTCGAGCACCGAGGCATCCTGCTCGGCCTTCGGGCCCAGCACGCACAGCAGGGTGGCGTCGCCGCCGTCGTCGAGGATCAGGTTGGGATAGCCGCCGTCGGCCCATTCGAAGATCTTGTGGGCGTAGTCCCAGTACTCCTCCAGCGTCTCGCCCTTGACGGCGAACACCGGAGTGCCGGCCCGGGCCACGGCCCTCGCCCCGCCGGAGCCCAGATCGATCAGCACCACAGGGATGGGGCCTGGATGGGGGCTCTCCAGCAGCAGCTGGGCCATGAGCCTGGGTTTCATCGACTCCCGCTGGAACCGGCGCCGGTCGCCGCTGAGGTCTGCGGCCAGGGCCCGTAGGGCGGCCAGCTGGGCTTCCTGCCGCTCTTGCTGCCCAGCCGATGGGTGCGGTGATTGGCGGCTGCGGATGGTGGATGGCGCCACGGCGCACTTCCCTCGGCTGGGGGCGCGGGGCCCGGGGTCCACCAGAACCCTATGGGTCTTTCTCGGTTTGCTGGTGAGCACACAATGAAACGCAACCCCCCTGTTGCGTTTTGTCGCATGGCCGATCTGCGCTAGGCAGTGGAAGCGAGATCAATCGGGGCAGGAGGCGCGTTGATGGCAGCGGAACGGTGGCGGCTTGCACGTTGGGCCGGGGCCCTGGCCGTGGTCGGGTGGCTGGGCCTTCCCGGCTGGAGCCAGTCCGCGCCGGCGCCCAGCCCCATGCCAGCCCCGGCTGCCAGCGGCTCCACCCCGGCGGTGAATGTCAAGGAACAGCAGCTGCTGGAGCGCATTCGCCAGCTCAAGGCTCCCCGCTGGCGCAGCTACGGCGTATGCCGCTACGACTGGAGCGCCTGGCGCCTCACCGACGGCGCCGTACGCACCACGGATGCGGAGTGCGGCCCCGACAACGCCCGGGCCCTGGTGGCGGTGCACTGCGACACGTTGCAGGTGTCGCGGCGGGAGGGCGATGGGGCCTGGTCGCCGTGGCGGCTGCCGCTCTCGGCTTCGGAATCCAAGGCCATCGGCGGCGAAGAGCTGATGGTGGCAGCCCTCTGCGCCAATCTCAAGCCCGCCCCAGAGGGAGCTGCCGCCCCCGCGCCGCTGAAATCGCTTCCCGGCCCGGCGGTTCCAGCCAGCCAGCCCAGCCCCAAGCCCGCGTCCAAGCCCGCCGCTGCGAAGCCGGCTGCGAAACCCACCACCAAACCGGCCGCCAAACCAGCCTCCCGCTGAGGCAGCGCATTGCAGGTTCGTTTCAGCACCGTGGGCAGGGCGGTGCGCTTGCCAAACTCGGGCAACGCCGCAGAACGCTGTGACCCGGTTCAGACCCCTCGCCGCGCTGGTCGCCGCCGCGTCGATCACCTTGATGCCGCTGGCGGCCAGGGCTGAATCGGTGATCGAGCAGGCCGCCCGTACCGGCGAGCTCACCATGGCCGGGCCGGTGAACGTGCCGCCCTACGCCACCCTCGACAGCCAGAAGGTGCTCCAGGGCTTTTCCATCGATCTGGCCAAGCTGATCGCCGCTGAGGTGTCGGCCTACATCGGCCGGCCCGTGAAGATCAACTTCCAGCGCCAGGACGACCCCGTCGCCCTGTTCGAGGGCGTGAGCCTCGGCAGCATCGACTTCACCTGCGGGGTGGCCTTCACCTGGCAGCGGGAGATGTTCTTGGATTACTCCCTGCCGATCGGGCTCTCGGGCATCCGCCTGCTCATGGCCAAGGGGGCCGATGGTTCGCCCGCCTCCCTGGCCGGGATGCGGATCGCCGTGGTGAAGGAGTCGCTGGGGCAAACCCTGCTGCCCCAGCTCAACGCCAAGGCCACCCCCGTGGTGTTCCCCAATCTCCAGGCCGCCACCGATGCGTTTCTCGCCGGCAAGGTGAAGGGCGTGCTGGGGGATTCGGTGCTGATCGCCAACCTCGTGCCCCCGGCCAAGGCGGCGAATGCCGCCCTGGTGCCCAACCAGGGCTTTGTGCGCTACGGCGTGGGCTGCATCACGCCGCAGAACAACTCCACCTTCCGCAACCTGGTGAACCTGGCCATCGCCCGCCTGCAGCAGGCGTATCTCAATGGCGACCCCCAGGCCACGGCCATGGTGAACCGCTGGTATGGCCCCGGCAGCGCCATGGGGCTGCCCCCCGAGCTGATCAAGGCGTTCTTTGAGAGCGTGCTGATCAGCCACGAGCAGATCGAGAATCCGGCTCCGCCGGCCATCAACAGCAAGCCCTGATTCCTCCCGCCATGTCGTCTCCCAATCGCGCCGGATTCCTCGGCCTGCTGCTGGTGCTCTCGGCCATCACCGCCCCCGGTGCCCTGGCTGCCTCCAGCTCCAATTCCATCGATGCCCGCCTCAGCCGCATCAGCGCCGCCCTGCGGGAGCGCCAGCAGCCCCTGCCCGAGGGGGCGGAGCAGGTTGCCAATCCCGAAGACGCGCGTCTGGCCTTTGGCTTCCTGAATGGTCCTGGCCTCGGCTGGGGCAATGCCCCGGGCTACGGCGGTTTCGGCAATGCGCCGTATTACGGCGGGGGTGGCGGCTTCCTCAACGGGGGCGGTGGCTTCGGTAACTACCGGCCCGCCTGGGGCAACGGTGGCTTCGTGAATGGCTGGCGCGGAGGCTTCCGCAACTGGTGAGTTTCGGGCCCCTCAACCTGCTCGTGGTGCAGGGCACCCCGTACTGCAACCTCGACTGCGACTACTGCTACCTGCCCGACCGGGGCGATCGCACCCGCCTGAGCGAATCGGTTCTCGATGCAGCCCTGGATCGGGTGCTGGAGAGTCCGTATGTGGGCGGGCCCTTCACCCTGCTCTGGCATGCCGGTGAGCCCCTGGCCCTGCCGCGCAGCTTCTACGACGACGCCACCACGCGCATCGAAGCGGCGATCGCGCGCCATCCCAGCCGCGCCGGCCTGCGTATTCAGCAGTGCGTGCAAACCAACGCCACCACGATTAACCGCGACTGGTGTGACTGCCTGCGCCGCAACAACATCGCGGTGGGGGTGAGCCTCGACGGCCCCGCCTTCCTGCACGATGCCCACCGCCGCACCCGCACCGGCCTGGGCAGCCACGCCGCCACCATGCGCGGCATTGGCTGGCTGCAGCGCGAGGGGATTCCCTTCCATGTGATCGCGGTGCTCACCCGCGATTCCCTCGATCACGCTGACGCGATCTTTGATTTCTTCCTGGAGCACGGCATCGCCGATGTGGGCTTCAACATGGAGGAAACCGAGGGCGCCAATGCCCATTCCAGCCTCTGCGGGGAGCTGGAGCAGCGCTATGTGGCCTTCATGCAGCGGCTGTGGGAGCGCAACGAGGCCAGCGGCGGCCAGCTGCGCTGCCGGGAGTTCGATGGCGTGCTCGCCCTGGCCCACGCCGATGCGCGCCTCGATCGCACGGACATGAACCGCCCGTTCGTGATCGTGAATGTGGACGTGCGCGGCAACTTCACCACCTTCGATCCGGAACTGCTGGCGGTGAACACCCCGGAGTTCGGGGATTTCGTGTTCGGCAATGTGCTCACCGACAGCCTGGAATCGGTGATCAGCACCGAGAAGTTCCAGCGGGTGGCCAGCCAGATGGAGGCCGGAGTGGAGCTCTGCCGCAGCACCTGCGCC
>CAZUXK010000071.1:0-11713 GCA_964624025.1 uncultured Brevundimonas sp. | reverse complement strand
CCTTGTCGGTCAGTGTCTGGGCCGGCGCCACGGTGATCGAGTCGCCGGTGTGCACACCCATCGGGTCCAGGTTCTCGATCGAGCAGACGATGATGCAGTTGTCCGCCCGGTCGCGGACCACCTCCATCTCGTACTCCTTCCAGCCGAGCACGGACTCCTCCACCAGCACCTCGGTGGTGGGCGACAGGTCGAGGCCGCGCTCCACGATCTCGCGGAACTCCTCGACATTGTAGGCGATGCCGCCGCCGGTGCCGGCCAGGGTGAAGGAGGGGCGGATGATCGCCGGCAGGCCGACGAACTCCAGCGCGTCCATGCCCTCGTCGAGGGTATGACAGGCGCGCGAGCGCGGGCTCTCCAGCCCGATGCGGTCCATGGCGTCGCGGAACTTCTGGCGGTCCTCGGCCTTGTCGATGACCTCGGCCTTCGCTCCGATCATCTCGACGCCGTGGCGGGCGAGGGCGCCGGAGGCTTCCAGCGCCAGGGCGGTGTTCAGCGCCGTCTGGCCGCCCATGGTGGGCAGCAGGGCGTCCGGCTTTTCCTTAGCGATGATCTTCTCGACGATCTCCGGGGTGATCGGCTCGATGTAGGTCACATCGGCCATCTCCGGATCGGTCATGATCGTGGCCGGGTTCGAGTTGACCAGGATCACCCGGTACCCCTCGGCCTTCAGCGCCTTGCAGGCCTGGGTGCCCGAATAGTCGAACTCGCACGCCTGACCGATGACGATCGGGCCGGCGCCAATGATCAGGATGGAGGAAATGTCGGTCCGCCTGGGCATGGGTCCTGATCTTTCTCGCGCGCGCGGCCCCGGCGCGCGTCGTGGGGGAGGCGCGCTCCGGGGGCGGATGGGTTTGTCGGCTAAGCGGCCCGTTTAGAGGGAACCGGCCGCGGCCACAAGCGCCGCCCGCGCCCCTGGCCGCATCAGGGGCGCGGGGCGGCTCGCGGGGGCCCGGAGGCTCGGCAGCTGCCGCAGGGCCGGGCGTCAGTCTGACGTGTATCGGGCTCGCGCAGGCGCCCTTGCATGCGCCGCGGCGGTGAGGGGAAAGGCCACGCCTGACCCGCAACGACACACTTGCCCCGCAACGAAAAGGGGCGGCCCGCAGGCCGCCCCTTCCGTCTTCAGCAGGCTCGGGAAGGCTCAGTAGGTCTTCAGCAAGCGCACGAAGAAGGTACGGCCGACCGGCGAGACCGGGGTCGCGACGGAGCTGAGGTAGGGCAGTTCGTTGGTCAGGTTGCGCACCCCGAAGGTGGCGACCATGTCGTCGCGGACGCGCCACTCGACCGAAGCGTTATGGCTGAAGAAGTCATCCGTGAACTGCGGATCGAAGTTGGCCACGTTTTCGATCTCGGTCGAGCCCAGCGTCTGCTCGCTCTGGTAGTTGGTGAACCACGATGCCGTGAAATCGCCGACGCTCCAGGCCAGGGTCGCGTTGAGCGCCCACTCCGGGTAGCTCAGCTCCTTCTTGACCGGGTTGGCCAGGGTCGGATCCGCCACGAACGGGAAGTTGTTGCGGTCCTCCCACCACTGGCCACCGAGCGAAGCGCGAACGCTGCCCCAGGTCGGCTGACCCAGTTGCTCGAGGTCGAACCCGTAGCTCAGGTTGAAGTCGACGCCGGAGGCTTCGAGGCGGGCGAAGTTCAGTTGCGTCTGCCGCAGATAGGTGAAGCCGCCAAACGTCGGCGACCCCACGGTGCGGTTGCGGGTGAACAGCGCACAGTACTGGTTGCTCAGATCCGGCGCGTCGTAGCAGCTGTTGACGATGTCCTGGGCGCTCACCGCGGCGATCGCGTTCTCGATCTCGATGTTCCAGTAGTCGATCGTGGCGCTGAAGCCCTCAAGGAAGCGCGGGGTCAGCACCAGCCCGTAGGTATAGGTGGTGGCTTCCTCCTCCCCGAGGTTGGGGTTGCCCCCGGCTTCACCCGTGAACCGGGCAGTGAGCGGGTCCGTGAAGCTGTACGGGGCACCCGGCGCGATACCAAGATCGGCCCGGCAGTTGGCTTCGCGGTTGGCCGGATTGTTGCCAAGCCGGACATTGGCCACATCGCAAGGATCGACCGGGCGGAAGGTGGCCGAGCTGAGTGGCGAGAACAGCTCGGCGATGTTCGGGGCGCGGATGGCCACGGAGTATCCGCCGCGCACCCGGACGTCGCGGACCGGGGACCAGATCAGCGAGGCGTTCCAGGTCGAGGTTTCGCCCACGGTCGAGTAGTCGCCTACGCGACCGGCCAGCTTCAAGGTCAGCAGTTCGGCAAAGGGGACATCCGCGAGGATCGGCAGATCCAGTTCGGCGAAGGCCTCCTTCACATCATAGCCGCCGGAAACCGGCGCCGTCCTGCGGTACTGGAAGACGTAGCCCGCCTGGCGGTAGGGGTCGGGCGTGAAGTCGCTGCTCTCGTCACGGTACTCGGCCCCGATGACGAAGCCCACCGGGCCCCCGGGCAAGCTGAACCAGGCGGCGCTGTCCCCGACCAGGTAGGCGGACAGGACCGTCTGCTCGATCTCGGCCTTGTCCAGAGCCTCGTAGCGGAGGAATTCCAGCGCCTCGGCGCTGGCGGCGCCGACACCGAAGAGGTTGAGCGGCCGGCACGGTGATCCGGCCCCGGGGGTGAAGGTGGTGAAGCCGCCGAACTGCTGGATCGTGGCGCCCGGGGCGAAGTTGGCCGTATCGGTCAGGTAGGAGTAGCGGGGGAAGGCGCCCGGGTTCAGCGTCGAGCGACAGACGGCCTGGCCGGTGGCCGGGTCGGTCACGGCGTCGATCGCCGCGAAGAAGCGGTCCTCTAGGCGGGTCGAGCCACGCGACTCGCTCTCGGTCCGGCCGTGGTTCAGCGCGACATCGTAGCTCCAGCCGTTGTCGAGCTCGCCGTCAAACCCGACGACGAGGCGCAGCGAATGCCGCTCGGAGCTGCCGCGCGGATCGAACAGGTCGACGTGGTCGCGGGCGAGGGTGACAAGCGAACTGGCGTCGCCATTGCCGGCGGCGATCTCGGCGTTGACGATGTTGCGGATCGCCGTCGGGATGAAGGGGTTTTGCAGCGAGATCGGGATCGAGTCGTCGAAGGTGTTGTAGGGGTTGAAGGTGACCCCTTCATTGTAGGCGTACTTGAACTCGGCATAGGGCCTGAAGCGCGGCGAGACCTCGTAGTTCAGGTTGATGTTGAGGTTGACCGAGCTCTCGCGCGGCAGCAGCGACTGGTTGTTGAAGGTCTCGGGCGCACCATCGCCGCCCGAATGGTTCGTGAAGCCCGCGATCAGGCCATCGCGGTAGGGCCGAACCTGGCCGGTCACCGGGTCGGTGACCCAGCAGCCGACCGGGAAGCCGCCGCCGCTGCCGCGGCCGCCCAGGCTCTGGAGGCAGTCGAAGGTGCCGTTGCCGTCGAGGTCAGGGGTCCTGGCGAAGTCGCCGGGCCCGCCGGCAAAGCCGAAGCCGTAGGGATCGTAGCCGATCAGCCCGCCGATGGTGGAGATCGAGAAGCGCGGATCGGTGTAGTAGGTACGGGCCGGAGCCGCCTGCGCCCGCGCGATCAGGGCCGGGTCCGTCCCGGTGTAGCGCGGCGAACCGCCGGCCAGCAGGATGGTGCGACCGATCACCGTGTTGGCCGTGCGGCCCGCCGGGACCGGGTCGCCGACCTGGAACACCCGCGCCGGGTTGGGATAGTCGTTGGCCACCTGGTTGTCGCGCGACCAGTCCCGGTCGCCGTAGAACAGCGCCTCGGCATGGCTGCCCTGCAGGGCGAAGGTGACGTTGCCACGGCCGCCGGCGAAGTTGCGGCCGTGCAGGAAGGAGGCGAACAGCTCGCCGCGATCGCCTTCGCCGGACAGGCCGGCCTGCAGGTCGAACTCGGTGCCCTCGAAGTCATTCTTGAGGACGAAGTTGACCACGCCGGTCACGGCGTCCGAGCCGTAGACGGCCGAGGCGCCGCCGGTCAGGACGTCGACACGCTCGACGAGGCCGGACGGGATGGTCGAGACGTCGACGGCGGCGCTGCCCTGGACCCCGGCCACGTGACGGCGGCCATTGACCAGCACCAGGGTGCGGTTGGTGCCCATGCCGCGCAGGTTCAGGGTGGCGGCCCCGCCGTTGGCCTGGGCCGAGCTGGCCCCGGCCTGCAGCGCCGGCAGGACGTCAAGGATGTCGGCGATGGCGGTGACGCCCTGGCGGGTGATCTGCTCGGGGGTGACGAGCTGGACCGGCTGGGCCGCATTTTCGGCACGCACGGCGATCCGCGAGCCGGTAATGATCACCTCGTCGACCTCGGTCGCCTCCTGCGCAAGGGCGGCGCTTGCGGCAAAGGTCGCGACGGTGGCGATAGCGGCGCCCGTCAGGAGTTTCGTGCGGCGCAGACCCGCGTTTGGCTTGTTGGCAGACATGTTTGACCCCAAGGAGGCTGATCCGATAAAGGCCGGAGCGTCCGGCGAACGTTGAAAAGTGGCAAGGTCAATGCTACGATGCGGCGGAACTTGATGGCGCGCTGCGGCAGATTTGACACAGTTCCGCCACGTTTCCGACACGCAGGCGTACTCAGCCGGCGGTGCTCAGCCAGGCCGGGGCGTCGGCCAGCGTGCCGAGCGCCGCATATCGCGGATGCCCTTCCGGCGCGTCGGCGAGCTCGTGAGCCCAGGTGACGACATAGGGGACATGGGCGGCCCAGGCCCCGGCCTCGAGCGCCGGCAGGACGTCCGAGCGCATGGAGTTGCCAATCATCGCCGCCTCCCCGGCGCCGCTGCCATGCCGGGCGAACACCCGGCTATAGGTGTCACGGGTCTTTTCCGAGACGATTTCCACCGCGGCGAACAGGTCGCCGAGCCCGGAGGCGGCCAGCTTGCGCTCCTGGTCCAGCAGGTCGCCCTTGGTGATCAGCACAAGCCGGTAGCGCTCAGACAGGGTCGCCAGCGCCGCCTCGACCCCGGACAGGGGCTCGACCGGATGGGCCAGCATGTCCCGTCCGGCGGCGAGGATCTCGCGGATCACGGCGGGATCGACCCGGCCGTCGGTCAGCTCCATGGCCGTCTCGATCATCGACAGGGTGAAGCCCTTCACCCCGTAGCCGTAGAGTCGGAGGTTGCGCCGCTCGACCTCGGCCAGCCGCGCCTCGATCATCGCCGGGTCGGCCGCCTCGGCCAGCAGTTCGGCGAAACGGGCGTGGGTCAGGCGGAAGATGGTCTCATTGTGCCAGAGGGTGTCATCGGCATCGAGCCCGACGGTGGTGATGGGCATGGGCGGCTCCGGGGGCGGGGAGCGGCGGCATGGCCCGCCCCCCGCATCCGGTCAAGGCGGGGCGATCGGCCGCGTTGTTCCCGGGGGAGGCGCGGGACTACCCGGAGACGCTGATGAAGGAGACAGGGCGGATGACGGCAGGCGCGGCAGTGGTGATTGGAGCGTCCGGCGGGGTCGGGGCCGCGGTCCTGAGCCAGCTCCGGGCCTCCGGGCGGTTCGGGACGGTGCACGGGGTTTCCCGGGCCGCCGACGGGCTCGACATCACCGACGAGGCCTCCGTGGCCGCCCTGGCGGCGCGGCTGGCGGACGGACCGGCGCCGGAGCTGGTGTTCGTGGCGACCGGCGTGCTGCACGACGGCTTCGAGCCCGAGCGCAGCTTCAAGGCGCTGGAGGCGGCGCACCTGCGACGGGACTTCGAGGTCAACGCCCTTGGGCCCGCGCTGCTGGCCCGGCATCTGATCCCGCTGATGCCGCGCGACCGTCGCGCCGTGTTCGCCGCCCTGTCGGCCCGTGTGGGCTCGATCGGCGATAACCGGCTGGGCGGCTGGCACAGCTACCGGGCCTCCAAGGCGGCGCTGAACATGATCCTGAAGACCCTCGCGGTAGAGCTGGCCCGGACCCATCCGCAGGCGGTGGTGGCCGGGCTGCACCCCGGCACCGTTGACACCCACCTGTCGAAGCCGTTCCAGCGCGGCGTGAAGCCGGAAAAGCTGTTCACCCCGGACCAGTCGGCGGCGCATCTGCTGCAGGTGCTGGACCGCCTGACCCCGGCGGATTCCGGCGGCGTCTTCGCCTGGGACGGGGCGCGGGTCCCGGAATAGCCGCAAAGGCCGTCTCTTGCGTTGACCCGGTCGACCGCCCCCTGTAGCGGAGCGACCGTTTGCCCGCCCCCCGCGCCGCCAGAAGGAGTCCGCCCATGACCGCCAGACTGATCGAGGGGGCGACCGGGGTGCTGGTGCTGGCGGATGGCACGGTGTTCCAGGGCATTGGGGCCGGGGCCGTGGGCCAGGCGCTGGGCGAGGTGGTCTTCAACACCGCCATGACCGGCTACCAGGAGATCCTGACCGACCCCAGCTACATGAGCCAGATCCTGGCCTTCACCTTCCCGCACGTCGGCAACGTCGGGGTCAATGTGGAGGATCTGGAGCAGATCGGCGGCGGGGCCGAGACCTCGGCCCGGGGCGCCGTGTTCCGCGACCTGCCGACCGCCCCGGCCAACTGGCGCGCCGACGACAGCTTCGACGCCTGGATGAAGCGTCGCGGCGTCGTGGCCCTCGCCGGCGTCGACACCCGGGCCCTGACCCAGGCGATCCGCGACAAGGGCGCGCCTCATGCGGTCATCGCCCATGACCCCGAGGGCCGGTTCGACCTCGACGCCCTTGTCGCGCAGGCGCGCGGCTGGACCGGTCTGGTCGGCCTGGACCTGGCGAAGCCGGCGTCGACCCTGCAGAGCTTCGAGTGGGACGAGGGGCTGTGGGACTGGCCGGCGGGCTATCCCCGCGTCGACGCGAAGGGCAAGTCGGTTGTCGTCGTGGACTATGGCGTCAAGCGCAACATCCTGCGCGCCCTGGCCTCGACCGGGGTGAAGATCACCGTCGTGCCGGCGACCACCAGCGCCGAGGAGATCCTCGCGCGCGATCCTGACGGCGTGGTGCTGTCCAACGGTCCGGGCGACCCGGCGGCCACCGGCGAATACGCTGTGCCGGAGATCCGCAAGCTGGTCGACAGCGGCAAGCCGGTGTTCGGCATCTGCCTCGGCCACCAGATGCTGGCCCTGGCGCTCGGCGCGAAGACCGTGAAGATGGCCCAGGGCCATCACGGGGCGAACCACCCGGTCAAGGACCTGACCACCGGCAAGGTCGAGATCGTGTCGATGAACCACGGCTTCACCGTCGATCGCGACAGCCTGCCCGAGGCGGTGATCGAGACCCACGTCAGCCTGTTCGACGGCACCAACTGCGGCATCGCCCTGAAGGACCGGCCGGTGTTCAGCGTCCAGCACCACCCGGAAGCCAGCCCCGGCCCGACGGACAGCCTCTATCTGTTCCAGCGCTTCGCCGACGCCATGGCCTGAGATCCGCTGTGGGTCAGGCCGGGCCCATCTGCTAGGCTTGGCCCGTGATGCAGCGCCCGCGCCTGTCGCCAAACCGAGCCCGGCCCCGCGCTTTTGCGGCGGCCCTCCTCGCCCTCGGCCTGCTCGGGCTGGGCGGATGCGTCGGCCTGTCTCGCGAGGACTACTCCAGCGAAGACAGGACAGGGGCCGTACCTCTGTACTTCCGCCCGGACGCCGAGCCGCCGGTGCGGCTGTTCATCGATGACCGCGAACGGCTGGCCATGTTCGAGGCCCAGGTCGAGCGGGGCCTGCAGGTCGGTCCCGACGGGCGCTTCGACGTGCTGGCGCTCTCTGGCGGTGGGGCCAATGGCGCCTTCACCGCGGGGCTGATGAGCGGCTGGACCGAGTCCGGCAATCGCCCGGACTTCGAGGTGGTGACGGGCGTTTCGACCGGCGCCCTCGCCGCGCCCTTCGTCTTTCTCGGGCCGGACTGGGACAATGAGCTGGCGGACGCCTACATCGGCGGCGCCGCGGACGGCCTGCTGCGCCCGCAGGGGCTGGGGGCCTTCTTTGGCTCCGGATTCTTCGAGGACGCCCCGCTGCGCCAGCTCGTCGAGCGCTATGTCGACGAGGCGATGCTGGCGGCGATCGCCGAGGAGCACCGCAAGGGACGTGTCCTGCTGGTGGCGACCACCGATCTGGACGCCCAACGCGGCGTCAGCTGGGACGTGGGGGCGATCGCGGCCCACGGCGGACCGGAGGCTGTAAAGCTCTTCCAGGATGTTCTGGTCGCCTCCGCCAGCATGCCAGGCGTGTTTCCGCCCGTCCTGATCGAGTCCTCCAACGGCGTGGTCGTGTTTCGCGAGATGCATGTGGACGGGGGGGTGACGACGCCCTTCCTCGCCTTGCCGGAGGACATGTGGAGCTATCGCGACCCCTCCGGGCATCTGCGCGGGGCCCGGCTGCATGTGGTCGTCAACGGCAAGCTGTCGCCCAACTTCGCTGTCACCTCCGACACGCCGCAGACGGTGCTGGGGCGGTCGATCGATGTGTTGTTGCGCGGCTCCCTCGTCGCGGCTCTCGCCGGCAACCGCGCCTTCGCCAGCCGCAACGGGGTCCAGTTCCGTTACGCCGCCATTCCTGACGACCTTGACGCCCAGCCCCTGAGTTTCCGCACCGAAAGCATGCGGCGGGTGTATGAAGCGGGGCGGCAGGGCGCCTTCAGCGGCGACATCTGGCGTTGACCTGGTCTACACAGGGCTGTGCGGTTCGACGAGCGCTACATCGAGGAGCTGAAAAGCCGGCTGCGGCCGTCCGACGTCATCGGGCGGACCGTCAAGCTGAAGCGGCAGGGTCGTGAGTGGGTTGGCCTCAGCCCCTTCACCAAGGAGAAGTCGCCCAGCTTCTTCGTCAATGACGACAAGGGCTTCTTCCACGACTTCTCGTCGGGCAAGCACGGCGACATCATCAGCTTCCTGCAGGAGACCGAGCGGCTCAGCTTCGTCGAGGCGGTCAGCCGGCTTGCGGGGGAGGCAGGCATGGCCCTGCCGGCCGAGGACCCCCGGGCCGCCGAGCGCGAGCAGAAGCGCCAGGGCCTGGCCGACTGGCTGGACCTGGCCCAGAAGTGGTTCGCCGCCAACCTGCGCCGCTCGGCCGGCGCCGCCACCCGGGACTATCTGGCCCGCCGCGGCCTGCCCGAGGACCAGTGGGAGCGGTTCGGCCTCGGCTACGCCCCGAATGACCGCGAGGGGCTGAAGACCGCCCTGGTCCAGCGCGGCGCGCGCCCCGGCGACCTGGTCGAGGCCGGCCTGCTGATCGCGCCGGAGGGCGGCGGCGCGCCCTACGACCGGTTCCGCGACCGGCTGATGTTCCCGATCCTCGACGCCCGCGGCCGCATCGTCAGCTTCGGCGGCCGGGCCATGAACCCCGACGACCGGGCCAAGTATCTGAACGGGCCCGAGAGCCCGCTGTTCCACAAGGGATCGACGCTCTACGGCCTGCCCGAGGCGCGGCGCATCCTCGGGGCCGCCTCGAACAGCGACCAGGCCCTGATCGTGGTCGAGGGCTATATGGACGTCATCGCCTGCCAGCGGGCGGGGCTGCCGGCGGTCGCGCCCATGGGCACGGCCCTGACCGAGGAGCAGATGGCGGTGCTGTGGCGCGTCTCGTCCGAGCCGGTGCTGTGCTTCGATGGCGACGCCGCCGGCCTGCGCGCCGCCTATCGCGCCGTGGAGCGGGCCCTGCCGCTGCTCAAGCCAGGCCGGTCGTTCCGCTTCGCCCTGTTGTCCGGCGGCAAGGATCCCGACGACATCCTGCGCGAGGCTGGCGCCCCGGCCCTGCGCCACGCGGTGGGCGAGACCCGCGCCTTCGCCGAGGTGCTGTTCCAGCGCGAACAGGCGGCCGAGCCGCTCGACACGCCGGAGCGCCGCGCCGGCTTCAAGGCCCGGTTGCGGCAGGCGGCCCAGGCGATCCAGGACAAGGACCTGGCCGAGCAGTACCGCGCCGACCTGTTCGACCGCTTCGACGCCCTGTTCCCGGGTCGGACCCGTGCGCCGGCCCCGTCCGGGCGGGGCGGCGGCCGCTTCGGCCCGCCACTGCTGCTGGGCCAGACCCCGGAGGGGGCCGAGGCGATGGCCGCCCTGTCGCGCGCGCTGGAGCCGATGGCCGCGGCGATCGCCCACGGCGTCCTTGATGATCCCGAGCGGATGGACGCGCATCTTGAGGCCATGGCGACCCATGGGCTCGGCGATCCGCAGCTGGAACCTCTGGCCCAGGCCATGGTCGCCAGCCGCTTCGCCGGACAGTCGCTTGACTCTTCGGGACTCCGCCGCCATCTGGCGAGCTTGGGTCATGGCGTCCTGTTGCGTGAGGTCGAGAAGGCGGCGGCAAAGTCCGGCGCGCCTTTCCTGGCTGCAGACAAGCCCCTCGCCGAGGCGCGGACCCTTTGGTCGCAGGCGTTCGATGCGTTGACGCGCGTCGCGGCGCTGGAGTCGGCCCTGGAGGCGGTCAAGGCCGCGCCGGGGCGGGATGACACGTTCCGCCGGCTGAAGGCCGAGCGGGATGCGCTTCGCCGTGCGATCAAGACCGGAGATATTTGGGATTTGTCCGCGGGCCGGTAACCCCGGCGCGGGTGATCAGTTGTATCGGCGGATGGACCCCGCCCGGAGACGAAGACGGAATGACTGCCCAAACCGAGACGCCGGACGCCGAGACCGCCCAGGACGGTCCGCTGCTCGACCTGACCGACGCCGGCGTCAAGAAGTTCATCAAGCAGGCCAAGGCCCGCGGCTACGTCACGATGGACGAGCTGAACAAGGTGCTGCCGTCCGAGGAGGTCACCCCCGACCAGATCGAGGACACCCTCGCCATGCTGTCGGAGATGGGGGTCAACGTCGTCGAGGCCGAGGAGGACGGCCAGGAGGCCGCCGGCGGCGAGGTGGCCGAGCGCGCCGACACGGCGGTGGCCGAGACGGAGTCCAAGCCCGCCTACGACCGCACCGACGATCCGGTGCGCATGTACCTGCGCGAGATGGGCTCGGTCGAGCTGCTCAGCCGCGAGGGCGAGATCGCCATCGCCAAGCGCATCGAGGCCGGTCGCGACGCCATGATCTCGGGTCTGTGCGAAAGCGCCCTGACCTTCGAGGCCATCATGGTCTGGCGCGAGGAGCTGACCAACAACCGCATCCTGCTGCGCGAGGTCGTCGACCTCGACGCCACCTACGGGGTCATGAACCCGGCGGCCCCGCCCGGCGAGGCCGAGGAGGAGGAAGAGGCGGAAGCCGAGGCCGAGGCTCCGGAAACGCCGGAAGGCGACGACGACGACGACGACTTCGACGACGGCGGCGGCCTGTCGATCTCGGCCATGGAGGCCGAGCTGCGCGACGGCGTCATGGAGGTGCTGGACGGCGTCGCCGCCGACTTCGGCGCCTTCCGCCGGCTGCAGGACAAGCTGGTCGAGGCCCGCCTGAAGGGCGAGGTCCTCTCGGCCAGGGACCAGAAGGCCTATGACGCGCTGTCGCGGTCGATCTCGGACCGGCTCAAGACGCTGAAGCTGAACAACGCCCGGATCGAGGCGCTGGTCGAGCAGCTCTACGCCATCAACAAGCGGCTGATCGGGCTGGAGGGCCGGCTGCTGCGCCTGGCCGACAGCTACGGCATCTCGCGGCCGGAGTTCCTCAACGCCTATTTCGGGGCCGAGCTTGATCCGACCTGGACGACCCGCATCAAGGAGATGGGGGTCCGCTGGACCAAGTTCGCCGAGAACGAGGCGACCCAGATCGGCGACATCCGCGCCGACGTCGCCGCCGTGGCCACCGAGGCCGGCCTGCCGATCGACGACTACCGCCGCATCGTCCAGAAGGTGCAGAAGGGCGAGCGCGAGGCCCGTCAGGCCAAGAAGGAGATGGTCGAGGCCAACCTGCGCCTCGTGATCTCCATCGCCAAG
>CAZUXK010000070.1:0-11723 GCA_964624025.1 uncultured Brevundimonas sp. | reverse complement strand
CTTGATGCCTTCCTCGCCGACTGGGGCAAGACGGGCCAGTCGATCCTGTAACCGACCCGGCGGAGAGGTCCTTGTCCAACGGCTCGCTTGACCTCTTTTCCACCGACGATGCGGCCGATGACGGCCTGCACTGGCCGCGCGTGCGCCACTGGCTGAAGGCCCATCCGGAGGCGCTGGTCGAGGACCGCGCCCTGCTGGAGGAGCTGGGCCTCAAGGCCACCGGCCGCAATGTGGTGGAGTTCGGCAAGGCCGCCCTGACCCGGCTCGAGGCGGCCATCGAGCGCGAGACCGGGGCGCGGCAGCGCATCGAGGCCGTGGCCCGCGCCAATTTCGCCGCCCAGACCCAGACCCACGTCACCGCGCTGGACCTGATGGAGTCGCGCAACCACGCCGATCTGGCCCGACGGCTGGACGCGGCGGTGCAGGCGCGCTTCGGCCTCGTCGCCGCGGCGGTGGCGCTGGAGAAGCCCGGCGGCGTGCCGTTCGGCTGGCGGGCGCTGGAGCCGGGCCGCGTCGACCAGCTGCTGGGCGAGGACGGGCTGCACTGGCTGGGGCCGCACTTCGAGGGGCTGAACCTGTTCGGCGCGGCCGAGGCCGAGGTGAAGAGCGTGGCCCTGATCCGCATGGCCCCGTTCACCCCGCACCGCACCGCCCTGGCCGCCTTCGGCTCGGGCGAGGCCGAGGGGTTCACCCGGGACATGGGCTGCGAGCTGGTCGCCTTCGTGGCCCGGGTGGTCGAGCGCACGGCCGAGCGATGGCCGATCCTGGACTGACCGCCGCAGGTCTGGACGCCGACGGCGCCTTGCGCGCCTGGCTGGACCATCTGGCGCACGAGCGCCGCCTGTCGCCGCGGACGCTGGAAGCCTATGGCCACATCGGCCGGCTGTACCTCGCCTTCCTGCAGCGGCACCGGGGCGGGCAGGGGCTGCGGGCGGCGGATCTGGCGACCGTCACCCCGGCCGAGCTGCGCGCCCATCTGGCCGAGCGGCGCGGCGGGGAGGCCGCCCTGTCGGCGCGGTCCCTGGCCCAGACCCTCGCGGCGATCCGCGGCTTCCACGGCTTTCTCGACCGGCGGCTGGACCTGCCCAACCCGCGTCTGGCCCTGGTGCGCGGGCCGCGGGTCAAGCCGTCCCTGCCGAGGCCGGTCAGCCCCGACCAGGCGCTGGGCCTGCTGGCCGAGCCGGAGGCGGACCCGGACGCCGACCCCTGGGAGGCGGCGCGCGACACGGCCGTGCTGGCGCTGATGTACGGGGCCGGGCTGCGGGTCTCCGAGGCCCTGTCGCTGACCGCCGCCGACGCGCCGCTCGGGGCCACCCTGCGGATCACCGGCAAGGGGGCGAAGATGCGCATCGTGCCGGTGCTGCCGCAGATCGGGGCGGCGGTGGAGGCCTATCGCGCCCGCCTGCCGTTCGTCCTGGCCCCCGCCGACGCCCTGTTCCGGGCCCGGCGCGGCGGTCCGCTGAGCCCGCGCCACGTCCAGGCCACGTTGCAGCGCCTGCGCGGCCGGCTGGGCCTGCCGGACAGCGCCACGCCGCACGCCCTGCGGCACAGCTTCGCCACCCATCTGCTGGGGGCCGGGGCGGACCTGCGCAGCCTGCAGGAGCTGCTGGGCCACGCCAGCCTGTCGACCACCCAGAAATACACGGCGGTGGACGCCGAGCGGCTGCTCGCCGCCTATGCGGCGGCGCACCCGCGGGCCTGATCAGGCCTGCATGGTCCAGCCCTCGACGCCCATGGCCGCCTGGCGGACGGCCTCGGAGCGGGTCGGGTGCGGGTGGCAGGTGCGGGCGATGTCTTCCGAGGCGCCGCTGAAGGCCATCGCGATGCAGGCCTCGCCGATCAGCTCGCCGGCCTGCGGGCCCATGATGTGGACGCCGAGGATGCGGTCGGTGACCGCGTCGGCCAGCACCTTGGCGAAGCCGTCGGTCTCGTGGTTGATCTTGGCCCGGCTGTTGGCGGTGAAGGGGAACTTGCCGGTCTTGTAGGCCACGCCCGCGGCCTTCAGCTCGTCCTCGGTCTTGCCGACCCAGGCCACTTCCGGGGCGGTGTAGACCACGCTGGGGACCAGGTTGTAGTCGACGTGCCCGGCCTTGCCGGCGATCAGCTCGACTGCCGCCACCGCGTCCTCCTCGGCCTTGTGCGCCAGCATCGGCCCGTGGGTCACGTCGCCGATCACCCAGAGGCCGTCCTGGCCGGTGCGGAAGCCGCGCCTGTCGGTCGCGAGGCCGACCGTCTCCAGCCCCAGCCCTTGCGTGTAGGGACGGCGGCCGATGGCCACCAGCACCACGTCGCCCCTGACCGTCTCGGCGGCCCCGCCGGCCGAGGGCTCAACGGTCAGCTCGACCCCGTCCTTGCCGGCCTTGGCCGCGGTCACCTTCTGGCCAAGGCGGAAGGTCATGCCCTGCTTCGTCAGGACGCGCTGGAAGGCGGTGGCCAGATCGCTGTCCATGCCCGGGGTGATGCGGTCGAGGAACTCGATCACCGTCACCTCGGCCCCGAGGCGGCGCCAGACCGAGCCCAGCTCCAGGCCGATGATGCCGGCGCCGACCACCACCAGGTGCTTCGGCACGGCCGGGAGCGACAGGGCGCCGGTGGAATCCACCACCTTGCCCGGGACGAAGTCGACGCCCGGCAGCGGAGTCGGCTCGGAGCCGGTGGCGATGATGACGTGGCGGGCGTGATGGGTCACGGCGCCGCCGGCGCCCTCGACCACCACCTTCGTCAGGCCGTCGGCGCGGCCGTCCAGCCGGCCCCGGCCCTTCAGCCAGTCGACCTTGTTCTTCTTGAACAGGAACTCGATGCCCTTGGTCAGGGCGGTGACGCTCTCGTCCTTCTGCTTCATCATCTGGCCGAGGTTGAGCTTCGGGGAGCCCACCTCGATGCCCAGGCCGGCGAAGTGTTTGCCCGCCGCCTCGAACAGCTCCGAGGCGTGCAGCAGGGCCTTGGACGGCATGCAGCCGACGTTCAGGCAGGTGCCGCCGAGGGTGTCGCGCATCTCGACGCAGGCGGCCTTCAGGCCCAGCTGGCCGGCGCGGATGGCGGCGTTGTAGCCGCCGGGGCCTCCGCCGATGATGATGACGTCGTAGGGGGCGGCGGCTTCGGCCATGGGATCCTCGGAAGTCTGGCCGCGCAGGGAGGCGCGTCGGGTGTGCTCCGCACATGGCGCGAATCCGCCGCGCACTCAATGCCGGACTGTCATCGGCGCCGAATCGGAGCCGCCGGACTCAGCTGCGCGGCAGGATCAGCCGCACCGTCGTGCCCTCGCCCGGGGCGCTCTCCAGCTCCAGCCGGCCGCCCGACTGCCGGGCGAAGGCGTGGGCCTCGCTCAGGCCCAGGCCCGCCTGGCCGGGCCGGGTGGTGAAGAAGGGCTCTATGGCGCGGGCGCGGGTCTCGGCGTCCATGCCGTGGCCCAGGTCGATGACGCTGAACTCGGCCGCTTCGACAGTATCTGCCAGCCGCACGGCGACCGAGGCCGGGCCAGAGCCGCGCGCCTCGACGGCGTTGCGCACCAGGGCGACGAGGGCCGCTTCGAGGCCGACCGGGTCGAGCGCCAGCTCCAGCGGCGCGGCGGGCCCCTCGATCAGCAGATCGACGTCCTCGCCGGCGGCGCGGCGCAGGCGCGGCTCCAGCCCGCGCAGCAGCACGGCGGCGTCGAGCCGCTGTGGCGCCGGGGTCTCCTCGCCGTGGGAGAAGGCGGACAGGCGGCGGGTCAGCACCTCGCCCTTCTGGCCGGCGGTCAGGGCCGCCTGGGCGAGGCGGCGGACGCGGGCGGGGTCCTCCGCCTGCTGCGACAGCAGATCGAGGGCGCTGGTCATGACCGACAGCAGGGCGGCGAAGTCCTGGGCCACGCCTCCGGTCAGGCGGCCGACGGTCTCCAGCCGGCGGCCCTGTTCGCGTTCGGCGGCGGACAGGCGTTCGGCCGCCGCCAGGTCGGCGCGGGCGGCGTCCAGCGCCGCGGACAGCTCGGCGACGCGGGCCTCGGCCGCGGCGGTGTCGGGCGAGTCCGTCGGAGTCGGAGCGTCGGCGTCCGGCGTCGGGGTTGCAGCCGCGGCCGGATCGCTCGCCCGCTCGCCGGCCAGGAGCAGGGCCTCGGGCCGGCCGCCGGCCTCGCCCAGCTGCAGGACGCGCCAGACCACGCCCTCGCCCAGATGCGGCGAGCGCAGGGCGGCCAGCGCCGTCTCGTCCTCCGGCTCGCCCTGCAGGGCGGCGCGCAGCGCCTGCCGCGCCGGGCCCCGGTCCGTCTCATTGAGGAACAGGTCGGTGAAGTCGCCGCCGTCCAGCGGCCGGCCGGGCAGCAGGGCGCGGGTCTGGCCGTTGGTTTCGCGCACCCGGCCGTCCGGGCCGATGACCACCAGCGCCGCGGTGGCCGCCTCGAACACCTGCCGCAGCAGGTTCGACTCCGGCGCGGGGGGCGCGGCCGGCGCGGGGGCCGGGGGCTCGAGCGGGGGCATCGCCTCCGGCGTGGTCAGGCCCTCGGTCTCGACGATGGCGGCGATGGAGCCGATGATCTGGCCGCGGGCGTCCTCCATCGGCATCGCCGTGACCGACACCAGCATGCGCTTGCGGTTGGCCGGGTTGGCGAGGATGTGCTGGAAGCCCTTGACCGTCTGACCCCTGAGGGCGCGGGCGTTGGGCAGCAGGTCCGGCGGGATCGGCCGGCCGTCGGGATAGGTGATGCCCCAGGTCGCCGAGTGGAAGCGCAGGCCCAGCAGCTCGGCGTCGCGGCGGCCCAGCAGCTGGTGGGCGGCGCGGTTGGCGAAGACGAACTTGCCCTGGGCGTCGGTCTCGACCAGGGCCACCGGCACGGCGTTGAGCACTTCCAGCATGCGGCGCTGGGCCGAGGCGGCGGCCTCGCGCGCCGCAGCCAGCTCGCCGGACACGTCCTCGTGCCGGGCCCCGCGGGTGATGGCGTAGAAGCCGGCGATCAGGGCGAGGGTCAGGCTGACGGCCGCCACCACCGCCAGCAGCATGACCCAGTCGATCTCGCCTTCCAGAAACATGGAGTGTCCCGCTTTCGTACGCGCCCGCTGTACTCGCCCGTCCGCCGTGCAAGCGATGGGCCTAACGTCGGATCTAGACGAGCCCGCGCCGCGACGCGACCGGGACCGGACGTCGCCCACAGCAAAACGGGCCGGCCCCCGCAGGGACCGGCCCGTGATGGTCACGCTCCAGCGGTGACGGTCAGAACGCCACGCGGGCGATCAGCTGGAACCACGGACCCGCGTCCTCGGTCTCCAGCTCGTACTCGTCGTAGTCGCGGGCGATCTGGTCGGCCACGGTCTCGAACTTGTCGAACACCTCGTCCTTGGAGGCGTTGAGCAGGTTCGAACCCGTCAGGCGCACCACGACGTTGTCGCCGAAGGTCTTCTCGATGAAGACCTCGAGGTCGGCGCCGTAGGAGGTCGAGACCTCCTCGGCCAGCACCCGCTCCCAGGCGTCGCCCTGCTTGCGGTAGCTGGCCCCGAAGGCCGCGCCCCAGGTCGGGATATCGTGGGTGAAGCCGGCGTTGAAGACGAAGTCCGACTGGCTGTTGAAGCGGCGCTCGCCGATGAAGTCCTCGATCGCGCTGTCGAGCCACGAGTAGTTCAGATAGACGCCGGTGTTCTCCATCCCGACGAAGCTGAGCGGGGTCGAGAGGTCGAACTCGACGCCGTACACCTCGCCGTCGCCGACATTGTCGACGGTGTAGATGAAGGTCCCGGCCCCGGCCGAACCGGTCTGGCCGGTGTTGGTTTCCTCGATCAGGTCCGAGACGTCGCGGTAGAAGACGTTCAGGCCCACGACGCCGCGGCGGCCGAGACGACGCTCCCAGCCGGCGTCGAAGCCGATGGCCGATTCCGGCTCCAGGTTCGGGTTGCCGACGAAGTCGCTGTCGCCGAACTCTTCCTCGAGCACGGCCGGGCTCAGCTGGTTGAAGCTGGGACGCCGCACGGTGCGGGCGGCCGAGACATAGACGCGGTCGGTCTCGCTGACGGCCCAGCGCAGGCTGACCGACGGCAGCAGGAAGGCGTAGTCGTTGTCATTGACCCGATCGGCGGCCGGCGCGGTGCGGTCGGTGATCGTCGTGTCGGTGGTCTCGTAGCGGAGACCGGCCTCCCACGACAGGACGCCGCGCTCGCCCGAGAGCATGACGTAGGGGTCGATGCGGGTTTCCTCGATGGTCAGGTCGCCGCCGGCGATCGGGGCGAACGGACCGAAGGCCGGGACGGCCGGGCGCGGGGCCGGGGCGTTCGGCACGTTGAAGCGGATGCGGGGCGTTTCGCGGATCAGGCTCTCGCGGTCCTTGCCCGTGTACTGGACGCCGAACTCCAGCTCGAGGTCGTCCGACAGGTCGAGCTCGTGCTCGATCGCGGCCGAGAGCTCCTCGTCGCGGATGTTCACGTCGCTGGAGTCGAGGGTGAAGCGGTCCTCCTCCGGGAAGGCGATGGCGTCGCGCAGGTACTCCGACTCGGACTCGAACTCGGACTGCTGGTCGTCGATGTAGGCCCAGCCCAGCTTGAAGGTGGTCTCGCCGCCGAACATGTCGCGCTCGTAGCGGGCGCGCAGGGCCAGGTTGTCGGTCTGGATGTCGACGTCGTTGTCGTTGACCGTCAGGATGTTGCCCGGGGTCTCGACGCCGCCCCGGTACTCGATCGAGTCCTCGTCCTGGAAGCGGTCGGTGCGTACGAAGGCCGCGCCCAGCTCCAGCTCGCCGCCGCCGACCTCGACCTCATAGGCCGCGTTGACGGCATAGTCGGTGCCGTCGCGGATGTCGGTCTGGACCTCGGTGTTGTCGAGCGTGCCGCCCGGCTCATCGAAGCGCTGGCTGTACTTGTTCTTGGGGTTGCGGCGGTCCTGGATGTTCAGGCCGACGAGCAGACGGCCCGGGCCGACCTCGCCGCCCCAGCCGGCCCCGAAGGTGCCGCCGAACTGGCCGTACTCGCTGTCCTCCCAGCGC
This sequence comes from uncultured Brevundimonas sp., assembly GCA_964624025.1. GTDB lineage: Bacteria > Pseudomonadota > Alphaproteobacteria > Caulobacterales > Caulobacteraceae > Brevundimonas. The sequence goes on along the minus strand of CAZUXK010000070.1, from coordinate 4,786 downwards.
AGGGCGCCGGCGCGCAGGTAGCCGCCGTTCAGGGTGTAGGCGTCGCGCAGGACGATGTTGATGGCCCCGGCAAGGGCGTCGCCCGAGCGGTTGGCCGAGGACGAGCGGACGACCTCGACCCGCTCGATCAGTTCGGCCGGGATGCGGTCGACGAAGAAGGAACGGTCATCGCCGGCGCCCGGGACCCGCTCGCCGTTGATCAGGATCTGGGTGTAGGCCGGGTTCAGGCCGCGCAGGCGCACGCCGTCCGATTCCAGCACGTCCGACAGGAAGGCCACCGACGGCACGCGCTTCAGCGCGTCGCCGACGGTCAGGGGCTCGAAGCGCTGGAAGTATTCCAGGTCGTAGGACAGGACCGGCGCGGTCTCTTCGGTGCGGTTCCGGAACACCGGCTGGCCGGTGATGATGATCTCCGACACCCGGGTCGGCTGGTCATCGGCGTCCTGCGCCACGGCGGGCTGGACGGCGAGACCGATGAGGAGCGGCGTCAGCGCGGCGCTCATCCACAGATTGGTTTTCATGACTGTTCCCCGACACGGCGCGCGGGTTCCGCCCACGATCCACCGTTCGGGACTCGCGTCTAAAGGTCACGCCGGGGGCGGGGCCAATCATGTTTCAGCGACGCGCGGGTGGCGCCTGCATGTCAATCCGTCAGCAAGCTGAGCAGTTCAGGCCCCGGCCTTGCGGGCGAAGGCCAGGGCGCCCTCGGCCAGCAGGGGGGCCTGGGCCGCCATCTGCCGGGCATGGTCCGAGGCGGCCGTGCCGTCGCGCACCCGCCCGCCGATGCCCTGGCAGATGGCCGCCAGCCGGAACAGGTTGTAGGCGAACAGCCAGTCGAGGTTGGCCGGGCGCAGGCCCGTCAGCGCCGCATAGGTCTCGACCATCTGATCCACGCCGGGGATGCCCAGCGCCTCCAGATCCGCGCCGGCGAGGCCGTTGCGCAGGGTCGCCGGAATGGCCCAGCCGATCAGGAAGTAGGAGAAGTCGGCCATCGGATCGCCCAGCGTCGACAGCTCCCAGTCCAGCACCGCCCGCACCTCGGCGGCGTCGGGGGCGAGGATCATGTTGTCGAGGCGGAAGTCGCCGTGCACCACCCGCGCCGGCCCCTCCGGCGGCAGGGTCTCGGGCAGCCAGGCGATCAGCCGGTCCATGGCCGGGATGGGTTGCGTCTCCGAGGCCCGGTACTGCTTCGACCAGCGGCCGACCTGGCGGGCGAAGTAGTTGCCCGGCTTGCCGTAGTCGCCCAGGCCGATGGCCTCCGGCTCGAAGCTGTGCAGGGCCGCCAGGGTGCGCACCTGGGCGTCATAGATGGCGCCCCGCTCGGCCGGGGCGAGGCCGGGCAGCTTGAGGTCCCACAGGACCCGGCCCTCGACCTTGTCCATGACGTAGAACATCGAGCCGATGACGCCCTCGTCCTCGCACAGGGCGTGGGGCCGGGCGACGGGGAAGCCCTGGGCGTGCAGGGCCGAGATGACGCGGAACTCGCGGTCGACCGCATGGGCGCTGGCCAGCAGGGTTCCCGGCGGCTTGCGGCGCAGCACATAGGCGGCCCCCGGGGTGGTCAGCTCATAGGTCGGATTGGACTGGCCGCCCTTGAACTGGCGCAGGGTCAGGGGGCCGGCGTAGCCTTCGACATGCGCGGTCAGCCAGGCGTCGAGCGCCCCGACATCGAGGGCGTGGCGGGGGTCCACCTCGCGCGTTCCGGAAAAGGCGGCCTGGGGGTCGAGCGCGGCGTCCTGGGTCATGCGGCGACGATCATGGCGGCGCGCACCGCCGCGCGCCAGCCCCCCAGCAGCCGCTCGCGTTCGGCGGAGTCCATCTGCGGCCGCCAGCAGGCCGGGGCCGCCGTCTCGCGCGCCGCCAGGCTGTCGGTCAGGCCCGCGCCGAAGGCCGCCAGCCGGGCCGCGCCGAGCGCCGTCATCTCCTGATACGCCGGCCGCTCGACCGTCACCTCGCAGATATCGGCGACGAACTGCATGGCCCAGCCGTTGGCGGTGACCCCGCCGTCGACCTTCAGCACCTTCAGCCGCGGGGCGCCGTCGCGGGCGAGGGCGTCCAGCAGGTCGCGGGTCTGGTAGGCCAGGCTCTCCAGCGCCGCCCGTACGAAATGGGCCGGGCCGGAATCGCGGGTCAGGCCGATCACCGCGCCGCGGGCGTCCGGGGCCCACCAGGGCGCGCCCAGCCCGGTGAAGGCGGGCGCCAGATAGACCCCGCCGTTGTCCGGCAGGGCGCGGGCCAGGGCCTCGGACTGGCGGCTCTCGTCGATCACGCCGAGCCCGTCGCGCAGCCACTGGATGGCCGAGCCGGCCGAGAAGATGGAGCCTTCCAGCGCATACGCCTTCGCCCCGCCGACGGCGTAGCCGAGGGTGGCCAGCAGCCGGGCGCTGGAGGCCACCGGCGCGGCCCCGACATTGGCCACGAGGAAGGCCCCGGTGCCGTAGGTGATCTTGGCGTCGCCCGCCGCCAGCGCCCCGTGCCCGACCAGCGCGGCCTGCTGGTCGCCCGCCGCGCCAGTGATGGGCAGGGGCCGTCCGAAGATCTCCGGCGCCGTCTCGGCCAGCGGCCCGGCGCAGGGACGGATCTGCGGCAGGGCGGCGAGGGGGACGTTGAACAGCCCGGCCAGATCCTCACGCCAGGCCAGGGTGCGCAGGTCCATCAGGCTGGTGCGCGCCGCATTGGTGGCGTCGGTGACGTGGCTGCGGCCGCCGCTCAGCCGGTCGATCAGCCAGGCGTCGATGGTGCCCAGCCGCACCTCGCCGCGCGCCGCCCGGGCCCGGCCGTCGGGAACGGCGTCCAGCAGCCAGGCGAACTTGCTGGCCGAGAAATAGGGATCGAGGATCAGGCCGGTGGCGGTCTGCACCGCGGGCTCGCGCCCGTCGGCCGCCAGCTTGCGCGTGGTCTCCGCGGTGCGCCGGTCCTGCCAGACGATGGCGCGGTGCAGGGGCGCGCCGGTGGCCGCGTCCCAGATCACCGCGGTCTCGCGCTGGTTGGTGATCCCCATGGCGGCGAAGCGGGTGACGCCGCCGGCGGCGTCGACCACCTCGCGGCAGGTCTGCAGCGCCGCCGCCCAGATCTCGGCGGCGTCATGCTCGACCCAGCCCGGCTGGGGGTAGTGCTGGGTCAGCTCCAGCTGGCGCGTGACGACGGGGGTGAGGGCTCCGTCCGGCGACAGGGCGAAGGCCACCGCCCGGGTCGAGGTGGTGCCCTGGTCGAGGCTGAGGATCAGCGGGTCCATGCCCCCACCTTACGCAAGCCGCCCGCCCCGGGGTAAGGGGGCGTATGCGCACCGCCTCCTTCGACGGCGTCCTCGACGCCGCCCGCCAGATCCGCCCCGCCGCCGTCCGCACGCCGCTGATCGAGCATCCGGGGCTCAATGATCGCCTCGGCGGCCGCGTCCTGCTGAAGTGCGAGACCTTTCAGGTGGCGGGGGCCTTCAAGTTCCGCGGCGCCTACAACCGCATCAGCCGGCTGACGGACGAGGAGAAGGCGCGCGGGGTGGTGGCCTTCTCGTCCGGCAATCATGCCCAGGGGGTGGCCGCAGCGGCGGCGCTGGTGGGCACGCGGGCGACCATCGTCATGCCGGCCGACAGTCCGGCCATCAAGGTCGCCGGGGTCCGCCACTTCGGCGGGGAGGTGCGGCTGTACGACCGCTGGACCGAGAGCCGCGAGGCCATCGGGGCGCAGCTGGCGGAGGAGCGCAACGCCGTGCTGGTGCCGCCGTTCGACGACCCCTTCGTCATCGAGGGCCAGGGCACCACGGCGCTGGAGCTGCTGGAGCAGGCCGACGGGCCGGTCGACCAGCTGGTCTGCTGCTGCTCCGGCGGCGGGCTGATGGCCGGGATCAACCTGGTGCTGGAGGCGCGCAGCCCGGCGACCCACAGCTGGGCGGTCGAGCCGGAGGCCTTCGACGACACCGCCCGTTCGCTGGCCGCCGGAGAACGGGTCGGCCATCCGCCGGCCGCGCCCTCGATCTGCGACGCCCTGCAGACCCCGGTCCCGGGCGAGCTGACCTTCCCCATCAATCAAAGGGTCCTGAAGGGGGCGCTGGCGATCAGCGACCTGGAGGCGGCCGAGGCGGTGCGCTATGCCTTCCGCGCCCTCAAGCTGGTGGTCGAGCCCGGCGGGGCCGCGGCCCTGGCCGCCGTGCTGGCCGGCAAGATCGAGACCCGCGGCCGCACCACCGCCGTCATCCTGTCCGGCGGCAATGTTGATCCGGAGCTGTTTTCGGCCATCATCGAGGACCGTTTTCCCGGAGCGCCCGCATGACCCCGATCCCCGTCGCCCGCCTTCCCGAGCTGATCGGCCAGGAGGTCGGCGTGTCGCGCTGGATCGAGGTCGACCAGGCCCGCATAGACGCCTTCGCCGACATCACCGAGGACCGGCAGTTCATCCACGTCGACCCGGAGCGGGCCGGGGCCACGCCGTTCGGCGGCACGATCGCGCACGGGTTCCTGACCCTCAGCCTCGCCTCGGCCATGAGCTATGACGCCGTGCCGCCGCTGGAGGGGGTGGTGATGGGGGTCAACTACGGCTTCGACAAGCTGCGCTTCCTCGCCCCGGTCCCCGCCGGCTCGCGCGTGCGCGGACGATTCAAGCTGCTGTCGGCCGAGGACAAGGGCGGCGGCCGCTGGCTGCTGAAACATGAACTGACCGTCGAGATCGACGGCGGCGACAAGCCGGCCCTGATCGCCGAATGGCTCGGCATGCAGATGGTGGCCTAGGGACGCTTTCGCCCCTCCGTCACGGCGCTGCGCGCCGCGCCACCTCCCCATTGGCATGGGGAGGA
>CAZUXK010000069.1:0-11976 GCA_964624025.1 uncultured Brevundimonas sp. | reverse complement strand
GAGCGCATCGGGGCCGGCACCAGATGCTGGATCGAGGCGGTGATCGGCCCCAGCCAGGCCAGGTTCAGCCCGGTCGGGATCAGGAAGATCAGGAAGGCCAGCACCAGCTGCTGCATGTGGCTGCCGCCGCCGGGCAGGACCAGGCCGATCAGCCAGGGGGCGTTCATGGCGGCGATGAACAGCGGGGCCGAGATCAGGAAGGCCACCGCCGGCACCAGCGGATAGGCGCCCTTGCCGCGCTTGGCCGTCTTGTCGGCGATCACGCCGCCCAGCCAGATGCCCAGCACCCCGCCGATCAGGGCGATGCCGGCGTAGTACCAGCTGACCTCGGTCAGGGTCAGGTCGAAGCTGCGCATGAAGAACAGCGGCAGCCAGCCGGCCACGCCATAGCCGCACACCGACGAGGAGGCGGCGCCGAGGGCCAGCAGCCAGAAGCTCTTCTTGCGGGCGACCACGGACGCGGTCGCCTTCGCGATCAGCACCGAGACCCCGACCACCAGCGCCAGCAGGCCGGCGAACACCAGCACCAGCGGCTGGCCGACGCCGAGGCCGGCGAACTGGCCCAGCGCGGCCAGGACGAACAGGCCGCCGCCGAGGCCGAGCAGGCCAAGCGCGATGGTCTTGCCCAGCCGGTCGCTGACCGGGGCCGCCGCGGCCTGGGCCGCCAGCGTCTCGGCCGACTTGGGGGCGTCGGTCCCGCCGCGCTTCGGGTCGCGCACGGTCAGGCGCAGCAGCGGCGCGATCAGCACCCCGATCAGGCCGACCACGATGAAGGCAGTGCGCCAGCCGTAGGTGGCGGCCAGCAGCCCGCCCACCAGGGTGCCGGCGGCGGTGCCCAGCGGGATGCCGAAGGCGAAGGCCGCCAGCGCCCGGGCCCGCTGCTCCGGCGGGAAATAGTCGGCGATCAGCGAATAGGCCGGGGCCACGCCGCCGGCCTCGCCGACGCCCACGCCCATGCGGAACAGGAACAGCTGGGTATAGGACTGGGCCACGCCGCACAGGGCGGTGAAGCCGGACCAGACCGCCAGGGCGCCGGTGATGATCCACACGCGGCTCATCCGGTCCGCCAGCCAGGCCAGCGGAATGGCCAGGGTTGAATAGACCGAGGCGAAGGCGATGCCGCCGAGCAGCCCGAACTGGCTGTCGGACATGCCGAACTCTTCCTTCAGCGGGGCGGCGAGAATGCCGATGATCTGCCGGTCGAGGAAGTTGAGCATGTAGACGAGGATCAGGACCGCCAGCACATAGTAGCGGTATCCGGGGCGCTCGATCCGGGCGGCCTCGCCTTGGCTCATGGCATTTCCTCGTATGGTGTTTTCCCGACCCTATCCCGGCCGGGAAGCGTGGCAAGACAAAAGGGCGGCGACCCGGAAGCCGCCGCCCTTCACAGTGTCTGCTGACGTCAGAACCTGACGCCGACCGTGGCCGTGACCGTCTGCGGCGGGCCGTAGAAGCCGATCACCGAGTCGCCGAGCAGGGCGCCGGGGAAGTTGTAGCCGCCGACGCGGTATTCTTCGTCGGTCAGGTTCTTGCCGTACACCCCGACGGTCCAGCGGTCGCTGGCCGAGGTCCACACCAGGCTCAGGTCGACCAGCCAGTAGGCCTCCTGGTCGAGCAGCGGCGCGGCAGTCTCGAACATCTGGAAGTCGCCGCGGTAGCTGGCGCTGGGGGTGACCACCAGGCTGGAGCCGTCGCCGAACAGGTGGCTGTAGCTGGCGCCGATGGTGCCCTGCCATTCCGGCGTGTTCTGGAAGGCGCGGGCCGAGGACACGTCGACGAAGCAGCCCGGCTGGCTGGTGCAGGTCTGGTTCAGCGGGCCGGTCGGGATGTAGGCCAGGAACTCGTCGAAGCTGGCGTCGATGTAGCTCAGGGCGGTGTTGAACACGAGCGAGTCGGAGACGCGCAGGGTGCCCTCGAACTCCCAGCCGCGGATCGACGAGGCGCCGACGTTGTCGACCACCGAGGCGACGGTCGCGCCCGCCGGGTACTGGGTGGTGATCTGCTGGTCCTGGTAGGACGAGTCGAAGATCGCCGTGGCGAAGTTCAGGCGGCGGTCGAACAGCGAGCCCTTCAGGCCGATCTCGAAGGTCTCGACCGTTTCCGGGTCGTAGCCATTGACCGTGCCCGGAAACAGCACCGCGTCGCCGCGCATGTCGAAGCCGCCCGACTTGAAGCCCTCGCTCCACGAGGCATAGGCGTTCAGCGTGGGGCTGAACTCATAGGCCACGCTGACCCGCGGGGTGAACTGCTCGAACTCCTCGGTGGCCGTGTAGTTGGTGCGCGGCCCGCCCAGCGGGACCGCGGCGGTGTTGCGGAAGCGCGGGCTGCGGATGCCGAGGTACTGCTGGCGGAATACCGAGCCGGTCTTTTCGTCCTTGGTCCAGCGGCCGCCGACCGACACCGACAGGGCGTCGGTGATGTCGACGCTGACATCTCCGAACACCGCGAAGCTCTCGGTATCCACCGAGCCCGAGGTGAGGGTGGTCAGGTTAGCCGCGCCGACGACCGTGTCGAAGGCGCCCGAGGCGGTGGCGTCGAGGTAGTAGACCCCGAACACGCCCGACCAGCGCGCGCCCTCGAACAGGGCCTGGAACTCCTGGCTGAACTGCTGGTCGTCATAGGCCGCCGGGATGTCGAGCGTCGGCGCCGGCAGGTTGTCGAAGTCGATGTTCCCGCGCGTCTCGCCGCTGCGGTAGGCGGTGATCGACTTGAAGGTCAGGCTGTCGTTGACGTTCCATTCGCCGGTCAGCGACAGGCCGCCGGTCTCGACCCGGTTGGCGTCGCCGGCGCCCGCGCGGGTGTCGTAGATCGAGCCGGTCTGCGGCGCCAGCTCGCGGTAGCCGTGGCGGGCGTTGGAATCGTCATAGACGAGGTCGCCGGCGAGCCGGAAGAAGAGGTTGTCCGACGGGGCGAACTCGAGGCTGGCGCGAGCGGCGGTGACGTCCTTGTTGTAGTGCTCGTTGCCGGTGTTCAGGTTGGTGCCGTAGCCATCCCGCAGATAGCGGGCGTAGGCCACCGAGAAGCCCCACTGGTCGCCCATCGGGACCTCGCCCGAAACGACCACGTCACGCTGGTTGTAGGAGCCGACCGAGGCGCGGACGCGGCCCGCCGGCTCGTCGCCGATGCGGCGGGTGACGTACTTGATGGCGCCGCCGATGGTATTGCGGCCGTACAGGGTGCCTTGCGGGCCGCGCAGCACCTCGATGCGCTCGATGTCAAAGATGTCCAGCACCGCCGCCTGCGGGCGGGCGATGTAGACGTCATCGACGTAGAGGCCGACGCCCGGCTCGAAGCCCCACAGCGGGTCCTGCTGGCCCACGCCGCGGATGAAGGAGATCAGGGTCGAGTTGGAGCCGCGGGCCGCCTGCAGGGTCAGGCTGGGCGTGTAGCGGGTCAGCTCGGTGATGTCCTGGGCCCCGGTGTTCTCGAGCCGCTCGGACGAGAAGGCCGAGACGGCCACGGGCACGTCCTGCAGGCTTTCCTCGCGGCGACGGGCGGTGACGATGATCTCGTCCACCGTGGTCGCCGTCGGGTCCTGGGCGACCTGGGCATAGGTGGGGGCGGCGATCGCGCCCCAGGCGGCGCCGGCCAGCAGCGCGGACTTCACGACAGTCTTCAGCATGGGGTTCAAGCCTCTCCTCCAGCGATTCCTCAGGTGGACGCCGATTTATTCAGCGTTCAATGATTTTGGCGGAAGCTACGCGGTTTTCGGGGCCTGTCAAACGGATGACGCGGCGTCACCCCATTCCCGTCGCCGATGTGGCGCCTTTGCAAGGGGCGGCGCGGGGGCTAGCTGTGCGTCCATGAGTCCCGCGTCCCGTCCCCCGACCACGCCCGTCGCGCCTGCCGCCCCTCGCCGGGGTCGCCCGCCCAAGGCGCGCGCCGGGGCCGGCCCTGCGCCGATCGAGACCCGCGAGAGCATCCTCGACGCCGCCGAGGACCTGTTCTCCAAGCACGGCTTCTATGGCGTGACGATCCGCGAGGTGGCGCGCGAGGCCGGGGTCGATACCGCCCTGGTGCACTACTATTTCGGGGCCAAGCGCGGCCTTTTCGACGCCGTCTTCCTGCGCCGCGCCGAGATCTGGAACAACGAGCGCGTCGCCGCCATCGAGCGCTACGCCCGCGAGACCGGGCCGGCCATGACCGTCGAGGGCCTGCTGGAAGCCTTCCTGCGGTCGCCGTTCGAATGGTCGCTCAAGGGCGGGCCGGGCTGGAAGCACTACGCCGCTCTGGTGGCCCAGACCAACGCCCAGCCGGTGTTCGGCGGCGAGACCATGGCCCGCTATTTCGACCCGGCCATCCGCCGGCTGATCGAGCTGCTCAGACAGGTCCTGCCCGACGCCCGCGACCAGGACCTCTACTGGGCCTGGCACAATCTCTCGGGGGCCCTGACCCTGACCTTGGGCGAGACGGGCCGACTGGACCGCCTTTCCGGCGGCCTGTGCCGCTCCGGCGACCTTGAGGCGGCCGGCGACTACATGGTCCGCTTCGCCGCCGCCGGCTTCCGCGCCGTCTGCGGCGGGGAGCGCGCGCGCGAGGGTGTGGCTCCCTGACCCCGCCGGGACACCGCGTCTGATTTCAGTTTGTCGTCACCCCCGGGCTTGTCCCGGGGGCCCATCGATCCGCCAGGCGCAATCCGTGGATGTGGCTGGCGGAACGTGAACGCCGCGCGCCGCGGCGCGTGACCCCGCCGTGGGCCCTCGGAACAGGCCCGAGGGTGACGGGGTCATGGGGTCACCTAGCGCAGCGTCAGCGTCTGCCGCGCGCCGCCGGGGCCCAGGGTGAAGGCGGCGCTGTCGAAGGTCGGCGGCCCGAATCGCCCGCGGGCGTCCCTCGAGAAGCCATAGGCCTCGCGCGGCAGGCCGATCGGCCACAGGGACAGCCGGCCATTCTCGTCGGCGTCATGGAAGGCGGCCACGGCGTAGCGGCCCGGCGGCAGGTCAGCGAACACCACCCGCGTCACCGCGCTCTCCGGCCGCACCGTGCGGCTGGCGGCGGCCCGGTCGGCATCGGGAAAGCCGCCGCCCTCGCGGAACACGGCCACGGCGAAGCGCCCGCCGGCGCAGCGCGCGGCCTCGGCGCAGCGCAGCTCGACCGTCAGTTCCGGGCCCGACGCGACAGGCGCCGGCGGGGACGCCGCCCCGACCCCGGGCGCCGCCAGCGCCGTGATCGCGACGGCCAGCGCCATGTGGCGTGCCCGGCTCTTCATTAGCGCCTCCGATCCGGCGATACCTGTCCGCATGTCCACGAGTGCCACGCCCCCCTCCGCCGGTCCAGCCGCTGCCCCCCGCCCGCGCTTCCGCCTCGGCGACGCGGCCCCGCGGGGTCTCGCCGTGGCCGCCGCCGCCGGGGTGTTCCTCACCTATACCGGCGCCTTCGAGACCGGCGAGGCGCCGTTCAGCCTGCGCCTCGCCTACTGGCTCGGGGTCATGCTGGGCGGAGCCGCCTGGGGCCAGGTCTGCGCCCTGATGCTGCGTCGCCATGTCGATCCGGATGATCGGCCGTGGCTGAGTGTCGCAGCGCTCACGGCGCTCATCTCCGGCCCCCTCACCGTCGGCGTCTGGGCCGTCACCGGCCTCGTGTTCACCGGCCAGCTCTATCCGCTGCGCGCCCTGCCGCTTCTGCTGGGCCCGGTCGTGGCCATCACCCTGACCCTCTCGGCCATCAACATCTTCCTCGGCCGGGTGGTGCAGACCCACGCCCCGGCGCCCGGCCCCGGCCCGGCGGCGACCCCGAGCGCCCCCTTTCTCGCCCGCCTGCCGCCGCGCCTGCGCGGGGCCCGGCTGATCGCGGTGGAGGCCGAGGACCACTATCTGCGCCTGCATACCGACCGCGGCTCGGACCTGATCCTGCTGCGCCTGTCCGATGCCCTGCGCGAGCTGGAGGGGCTGGAGGGCGCCCAGACCCACCGCAGCTGGTGGGTCGCCCGCGACGCGGTGCGCGACGTGGCCCGCGGCGACGGCCGCGCCACCCTGACCCTCGACGGCGGGCTGCAGGCCCCGGTGAGCCGCCGGCACGGACGCGCCCTGCGCGCGGCCGGCTGGTACTGAGCCTCCCGCCCGGCCTCGCCTCAGCCGACCCACGCCCCGTGGAAGCCGGCCGGCAGGGCCAGGTCGGCGCGCCAGCTGACCACCGGCCCGTCCGCCACCCGGGCGATGTCGAAGACGTGCAGCTCGGTCTTCCCCTCGCGCAGATTGATCGACGGCCCCACCAGCCAGGCGTCGCGCTCGCCGCCGCCGCCCGGCTTGGGGACCACCACCATCTCCTCGGTGATCTGGTCCTCGCCGAAGTCGAAGCCGTCCTCGCGGCCGCTCGACCAGTCGCGCACCGCCACGCCCGTGGGCAGCGGCCGGCCGCCCCGCTCCCCGGCCACATGCGCGGTCAGGTCACGGCGCGACCCCGCCCGGCGCGGGTCCCCTCCCGGAAACTCGGCGGCGACGCCCGTGTCCAGCAGCTCGGCCCGCCCGTCCGGCCGCAGGGTCACCAGCGCCAGACGCGCCGGGGCGATGTCCGGCCGCGCCACCCCGCGCAGCAGGTCGACCGCCCCCTCGGTGGCGAAGCGCGGATCGTCCATGGCGGCGGTGTCGAAGCGGATCGTGCCGTCCGCCTCCTCCCAGGCGTCGCCGAGGTGGAAGTGGGCGAAGGCGGGCAGCTCGAAAATGCGGCGGCGGCTGACGTCGTCCTTGTCGATCACCAGAACCTGGGTCCCCAGCTCCGGGCGCCAGTCGAGCGCCGTGACGTAGGGCAGCCCGCCGCCGGTGAAGATCCACGGCTGCAGCACGAACACCAGATGCCGCCGGGTGGCGGTGAAGTCGTGCATGTAGCTGGCGCGCGGCAGGGCGATGACCTCGGCCGAGACCAGCGCCCCGTCCGGCCGCAGCCGCCAGACGATGGCCCGGCCGTCGGCCAGGCCGACGTTCCAGACGTCCCCGTCCGGATCGATGCGCGGATGGGCCTGAAAGGGCATGCCCCTCAGGTCGGGGCGCAGGGTGACGAAGTCGCGCGTCGCCAGCGTCTCCGGGTCCATGGCCAGCGGCGAGCCGCCTTCCCACAGGGCCCAGACCGCGCCGCCGGCGGCCATGACGGCCGTGTTGGCGTTGTTCACATCGTCCGGCGAGCCGACCTGCGCCCGGGCGTCGCCGCGGGTGCCGAAGCCCGGGGTGACCATGGCGCCCAGCGCCGCCTCGTGACGCCGCTTGGGGGTGTCGGCGAAGCGCGCCGCCAGGGTCGCCTGCCCGTCCGCCAGGCGGAAGCGCCGCAGCAGGCCATCGCCGTCGAACCAGTGGTTCGCCGAGCCGCCCGGCCGCCGGAACTTCGCCGGCCCGTTGCGGAACAGGGCCCCCTCCAGCCCGGCGGGGGGCCGACCGTGGATCCGGGTGATGACCTGCTCGGCCACATCGGCCTCGAGATCGGCGACGGCGAGGGCCCAGGGCTGGCGGCCCGCCACATCGCGGGCCAGGGCGGCGCGGGCGAGCTCGGGGGTGGCCACCGCCGCCGACAGGGCGGCGCAGCCGGACAGGAAGGCGCGACGAGACGGGGTCATGAAAACATCTCCGGGAAAAGCGGCGACAGGCCCTCAAGCAGCGAGCGACCGCGTCGCGAGCGGTAGGGCCACAGGAAGGCCCCTCAAGCAGCGAGCCGCCGCGCGGCGAGCGGTAGGGCCGCCAAGCAAGCCCTCAAGCAGCGAGGCCCCGCGGGCCGAGCGGCAGGGCCAAAAAAATCATCTCAGCCGGATGACCTGCTCGACCTCGCCGTCGAGGTCGAAGGCGGCGCGGTCCCAGCTGGCGGGGCCCATGTTGCCGATGGCGTTGTTGCTGAAGGCGTAGGGCTCGACCGGCAGGCCGAACGGGTTGGCGTCCATCTGGCCGTCGCCGTCGACGTCGTGGAACAGCTTGGCGGCGTAACGGCCGGCCGGCAGATCGTCGAACACCGCCGCGCGCGGGCCGGAGGCCTCGACCATGGCCTGCCGCACCGGCGCGCCGCCGTTGTAGGCGGCCTCGGAGTCGAACAGGGCGATCATCACCCGGCCGGTCTCCGCGCCGAGGTCGAGGGTCAGGGTCAGGCGACCGTTGGCGGCGGCCTCGGCGGCCGTCCCGACCACGCTGGCGCAGGCGGAGATGGCCGGAACGGTCAGCAGCAGGCCGGCGGCGAGGGCGACCACGGCCGAGGCGGAGGAACGGGCGAAGGGGCGCATGTGAAGGGCTCCGGAAGAGGGCGGCAGCCCGACCGCCGGGCTCCGATGTCCTGACCCTGGGCGGACCGGCCCGGCCCCGCCACCGCGCTTTCGCCGGCTGCCGCCCCGCCTTCGTGAACGGCGCCCCCCGACCGTTCACGAAGCGCCAACGGCCGCGCCGGTCAGTCGGCGTCGTCCTCGATGCGGTCGATGTCGTCGTCGGACAGGCCGAGGTGGTGGCCGATCTCGTGGATCAGCACATGGGCGATCAGGTCCGACAGGCCGACGTCGCCGCGCTCGGCCCATTCGTCGAGGATCGGCCGCCGGTACAGGAACACCCGCGACGGCTCGGGCGCCGGCCCCAGCCCCTCGCGCCGCGCCAGGTCGACGCCGCTGTAGAGGCCGGTCAGCTCGAACGGATCCTCCATCCCCATCTCGGCCAGGGTTTCCGCATCGGGGAAGTCGTCGACGCGGATGACGATCTCCCCCGCCGCCGCCCGGAACGGCGCGGGCAGGGCCTCGAAGGCGGCGCGGGCCAGCCGGGCGAAGTCATCCAGCGAGGGGGCGGGGGCGTTGTCGGCGAGACGATCGGTCATGCCGCGCATATCGGTCGCCGCGGCCCTGGCCGCAATCGCCATCGGATAAGGTATGGTAAACGAGCGATTCGGCGGAACGAGGCAGATGGCTGAAGCAGAGCTGGCCTGGGTAGCGGCGGCGGGCGCGAGCGGACTCGCCGTGGCCGTGGCCGCCTGGGCCTGGCGGCTGGAGCGCGGCGGGGCGGGAACCCTCGCCGGCCTCAAGGCGCGCGTCGCCGCGGCCGAGCTGGCCCTGGCCGAGACGCGCGGCGCCCTGGTCGCCTTCCCCGATGTCCGCGTGCGCCTGTCCGAACTGGAGGCGCTGGAGCGCGGCGAGGCTTTCGACGCCCCGGAGCTGACCCTCGGCCCCGCCCGGGACGCGCCCCCTTCAGCCGCCCAATCCGCCGCCCTGGCCGAGATCGCCCGGCGCATGGGGGCCCCGGCCGATGCGAGCCTGCTGGATGTGCTGGGCCGCCTCGGCTCGGTCCGGCCCCGGCTGGATCAGCTGGCCGACACCGGAGCCCCGTTCGAGGCGCGGCTGGCCGGGCCCGACGGCGGGGTGCTGGTCGAGGGACGGGTCGAGGGCGGGGCCGCCTGGCTGCGCCTGTCCCCGGCCCCGGCCCTGCCCGCGTCGGGCGAGGCCCCGGTCGAGGGCGGCCGCGCCGGCGCCGCTGCCCCCGCCGCCCATGCCGCCGAGGCCGCGCCCCTGCCGATGTGGGCGGTGGACGCCGCCGGCGGCCTGGTCTGGGCCAACGCCGCCTGGCTGGCCGAGACGCGGCAAACGTCCCTGGCCGAGGCCCGCGCCCGCGGCGAGGGGCTGGACCGCGGCGTCGACGCCCTGGCCGCCGAGGCCGCCCGCTCCGGCGTGCCCCAGAACGGCTTCCGCTGGACCGCCGGCGACGGCCGCCGTCGCGCCTGGCGCATCGTCGCCGAGCCCCTGCCGCTGGAGGCCGGCGGCGGGGCCCTCGCCTGGGCGCTGGAGGCGACCGAGGCGGAGGAGACCCGCGACACCCTGCGCCGCCACGTCGAGGCCCACGACGAGACCCTCAACCACCTCGCCGACGCCGTGGCCATCTTCGGCCCGTCCAAGCGGCTGGCCTTCCACAACACCGCCTTCCAGCAGCTGTTCCGGCTGGACCCGGCCTGGCTGGACGAGCGCCCGACCCACGCCGAGCTGCTGGACCGGCTGCGCCAGCGCCGGCTGCTGCCCGAGACCTCGGACTACGCCGCCTTCAAGGGCGCCGAGCTGGAGTTCTACGGCGCCGCCGAGGCCTCGCCGGACGACAGCTGGTCCCTGCCCGACGGCCGCACCCTGCGCGTGGTGCGCCAGCCCCACCCGCTGGGCGGGCTGCTGCTGATCTTCAGCGACATGACCGACGAGCTGAACCTGCGCAGCCGCTACAACGCCCAGATCCAGGTGCAGCGGGCCACGCTCGACAAGCTCAACGACGCCGTCGCCGTGTTCGGCTCCGACGGCCGGCTGCGGCTGCACAACGAGGCCTTCGAGCGCTTCTGGGGCCTGACCGGCGAGGCGCTGCAGGACGCCGCCGACTTCGACGCCGTCGCCGCCCTGTGCGCCGCCGCCCTGCCCGACCCGGCCCTGTGGCTGGGGCTGAAGGCGCGCGTGGCGGATCCGGACCCGGAAAGCCGGGTGCCGATCGCCGGCGAGAGCCGCACCCAGGACGGCCGCCTCGCCGCCTGGCTGACCCGGCCCCTGCCCGACGGCGCCACCCTGGTGGCCTTCTCCGACGTCACCGCCCGCCACGAGCTGGAGCGGGCCCTGGTCCAGCGCGAGACCGCCCTGGCCGAGACCCAGGCGCTCAAGCGCGAGTTCGTCGGCAGCGTCTCCTACGAGCTGCGCACCCCGCTGACGACCATCGTCGGCTACTCCGAACTGCTGGAGCACAGCCCCGACCTGCCCGAGCGCAGCCGCCAGCACGCCGGCGCCATCCGCATCGCCGCCGCCCAGCTGGCCCGCTCGATCGACGACGTGCTGGACATGGCCCAGATCGACGCCGGCGAGATGGAGCTGAACCTCGAGCCCGTCTCCCTGCCGGCCCTGGTCAAGGCTGCGGTGGAATGGGCCCGGCCGCGCACCGAGGGCCGCGGCGCCTCGCTCAAGGTGCGGGCCGAGCGCGGGCTCGGCGAGCTGGTCGGCGACCCGGCGCGCCTGTCCCAGGCCATCGACCACCTGCTGGAGAACGCCATCGGCGCGGTCAGCGAGGGCGGGGCCATCACCGTCACCCTCGAGAAGCGCGGCGAGGGCGTGGCCCTGACCGTGTCCGACACCGGCCGCGGCATCCCCTATCACCTGCAGCCCAACGTCTTCGACCGCTTCGCCCGGCGCGACCGCGGCGGCCCCGGCGTCGGCCTGGCCCTGGTCAAGGCCATCGCCGAGCTGCACGGCGGGGTGGCCGAGGTCCGCTCCGAGCCCGGCCGCGGCGCCGCCTTCACCCTCACCCTGCCGCCGCATCCGCCCCAGGCCGGCGGGACGGTCGAGCCCCTGCGCGGCCCGGCCCCGCTGGTGTCGCTGGACGCCGGGGCCGACGACGATCACGACGCCGATGAGGACATGCCGCCGGCGGCGGATCGACTCCGGCGCGCGTCGGGGACATAAGCGCCGCGTCACGCCACCGGAGACGCCGTCCCTTGCCCCAAGGCCCGCAGCAGCCCCCGCTCAAGACCGCCCTGATCTACGACTTCGACGGGACCCTGGCCCGGGGCAACATGCAGGAGGTGACCTTCATCCCCTCCGTCGGCATGGACATCGCCGACTTCTGGGCCGAGGCCGACCGCCTGACCCGCAGCGCCGACGGCGACAACATCCTGATGTACATGCAGCTGATGCTGCGCCGGGCGCGCGAGAACGGCCGCCCCGTCACCCGCCAGGAACTGCGCGAGCACGGCCAGGAGGTGAAGCTGTTCGACGGGCTCAAGAGCGACCTGACCGGCCCGGGCTGGTTCGAGCGCATCGACGCCTTCGGGGCCCGCTACGGCCTGGAGATCGAGCACTACATCGTCTCCGCCGGCCTCGAGGAGATGATCGACGGCTGCCCGATCCGTCAGGCCTTCCGTCACGTCTTCGCCAGCCACTACGCCTACGACGAGCACGGGGTCGCCGTCTGGCCGGCGGTGGGCGTCAACTACACCACCAAGACCCAGTACCTGTTCCGCATCAACAAGGGGGTGCTGAACCACTGGGAGCACGAGAAGATCAACCGCTTCATC
>CAZUXK010000068.1:0-11988 GCA_964624025.1 uncultured Brevundimonas sp. | reverse complement strand
TTCTGGTCGCGCGACCGGGCGGCCCAGATCAGGGTCTCGTGCGCATTGGTAAAGCGCGTGCCCTTGAAGTTCGGCATCGGGTTGGACTTGCGCCAGATGATGTCGTTCAGGACCCAGAAGCCGAGGTCCTGGATGGCGGCGCCCAGCCGGAAGATGTTGTGGTAGCTGCCGATCACCCAGATCGAGCCTTCGGGCTTCAGCACCCGGCGGCACTCGGCCAGCCAGGCGCGGGTGAAGGCGTCGTATTCGGCGAAGGAGCCGAACTTGTCCCAGTCGTCGTCGACGGCGTCGACCTTCGAGTGGTCGGGACGCAGCAGGTCACCGCCCAGCTGAAGATTGTAGGGCGGGTCAGCGAAGACCAGGTCGACCGAGGCGTCGGGCAGGCCTTTCAGCACCTCGAGGCAGTCGCCGCGCAGGATTACATCGGTCTTCAACGCGCTCATCACTCGGCCCCGCTCAGCTTGAGCCGGGACGGTGAGTCCTTACGGTTAAGACGACGTTGATTCCGCCCGCAGACCGGTATCCTTCCGACGTCAAAGCCCGGCGTCCGCCCGGGGCGCAGCGGCGACCTGGACCGGGGCCGGCGGCGGCGCATCGAGCGCCAGCGGCACGCGCGGCGCGCCCCGGGCGGCGGCCTCCAGGGTGTTCAGCGGCCCGCCCATCATGCGCTGATAGATCCAGTAGGCGGCCACGACCTTCTCGACGTAGTCGCGGGCCTGGGGCACGTCGATGGTCTCGATCAGCAGCAGGGAGTCCGCCTCGGGGCCCAGCTTGCGCAGGGCGTCCAGCATCGGCCCCGGCCCGGCGTTGTAGGAGGCCACGACCCGGAGCAGGTCGCCCTGCAGCGCCTCGTGGGCCAGCAGCCGCTGCAGGTACATCTGGCCGATGCGCAGGTTGACGGCCTCGACCAGCAGCTGCTCCGGCTCCTCGCGGAAGGTCTCGTCGCCGGTCAGTTCGGCGGCCGTATAGGGCATGACCTGCATCATGCCGAAGGCGCCGGCCGTGGAGCGGGCGTCGGCGACGAAGCCCGTTTCCTTGCGCGCGAGGGCATAGACCAGCGCGCGCTCGACGACGAAGCCGCCCTCGGGCTCGAGCGCCGGCATGGGGTAGAGCAGGGCGTCGATGCGGGCCGCCTCGGTGTCGCGCGGGCGCGCGCCAATGGCCATGGCCAGTCGGGTCCACAGCGCGCGGGCGTGATCGTCCAGCGCCGTGCGCAAGCCGCGCCGCACCTCGTCGCGCGCCTCGTTGCGGCGGCCGACCTCCATCAGGGCCACGGCGCGCCGCGCCTCCGGGTCATTCTCGACGAAACGGGTCAGGCCCTCGATGTCGGGGGTCGGCGCGGCGGCGACCACACGGGTCAGTCGAGCCGCTTCGGCTTCGTAGGGGCGGGGCCCCAGGTTCTCTATGGTCGGGGTCTGGCCCAGCCGGGCGTAGGCGATCTGGCCATAGAAGGTGGCCGGCCACTGGGTGGCGGCGCGCAGCAGGGGCTCGACCTCGCCGGTCAGGCCGGCGCGCTCGGCGGCGCGGGCCGCCCAGACGGCGCCGCCGGCGCGCACCCAAGGGTCCTCGGTCGGGTCGTCGGCGACCCGGCGGAAGCCGGCGAGGGCGGCCTCGAAACGGCCCATGCGGTAGTTTGCCAGGGCCACCGTCCACCAGTCGCCGATCTCGGTCCCGAGACTGACCGCGGTCTCGAAGTCCTGGGCGTTGAAAGCTACCCGCGCGGCGCGGGCCGGGTCCTGCTCGACATTGCGGCCGCCGCCGGGACGCAGGGCGCTCCAGGTGCGGGTCCGCGTCGGCGGGGTCGGGTCGGCGGCCCCGTCCGGCTTGCGCCGCAGCGCCAGGGCGTAGGCGCGCGGGGCTTCGGGCAGGTCGGCGTAAAGCGCCAGCCAGGCCGACAGTTCCTCGTAGGTAGCGGTGTGGTTGGGGTGGAACAGCCGCTCGAACTCGACCCGGCCCAGCAGGACCCGGTCGCGCACGGCCTCGGCGCTGCGCCGGGCCAGCTCGAGGTCGCCGCGGTTCAGGGCGTCGAAGGCGGTGGTGTAGTTGATCCGGTCGTCGGGGCTGAGCAGCCGCAGCGGCAGCTCCTGGGCCGCGGCGGCCGGGGCCAGGCCCGCGGACAGCGTCAGGCTGCAGGCGAGTCCCGCCAGCCGGACCATCCCGGATCGGAAAGAAAACATCGTCTGGCGGCCCCCGTGGCGCGCACGGCGCGTCCCGATCCGGGGCTGCCGCACGCTGGCGCTCGGTCGTCAGGCAAGAGCGACGCCAGGCCGCCTCACCGCGGGCGACCCTCGTCACCCAATGGGGCGTTTTTGAGTCGTCCCGCGCCGAAGATCAAGCGGGCGATGGAGCCGCAGGGGCGGGCGGCGGCAGGTCGAACAGCTCCATCTGCGGCCGCGCCTCGGGCGGGACGCGGAACTGGCCGGTGTCGAGGGGGTGGCGCGGGGCGTCGAGACCGTAGCGCTTCACCGCCGCCTGGAAGCGGGCGGCGATCAGCTCGGCGACCGGCCCTGTCCCCGTCATGCGCTGGGCCCAGTCGGGGTCGTAGTCCTTGCCCCCGCGGGTCTGGCGCACCAGCGACATGACCCGCGCCGCCCGGTCCGGACGCGCGGACTCCAGCCACTCGCGGAACAGGTCCTTGATCTCCAGCGGCAGGCGCAGGGTGACATACATGGCGGTGACGGCCCCGGCCCCGGCGGCGGCCTCCAGCACCGACTCCAGCTCATGGTCGTTCAGGCCCGGGATCACCGGGGCGAAGCCGACGCCCACGGGCACGCCGGCGTCCGTCAGTCGACGGATGGCCTCCAGCCGTCGCTGCGGCGTCGAGGCCCGCGGCTCCATGGCCCGGGCGAGGTTGCGGTCGAGGGTGGTGATCGAGAGGAACACGCTGGCCAGGCCGCGTTGACCCATGGGCCCGAGGATGTCCAGGTCCCGCGTCACCAGCTGGGACTTGGTGATCAGGCTGAACGGCTGGTTGAACCGGGCCATCACCTGCAGGATCGACCGCGTCGACTTCAGCTCGCGCTCGGCCGGCTGATAGGGGTCCGTGTTGCCCCCGACATGGATGCGCCGGCAGACGTAGCGGGGGTGCGCCAGCTCCCGTTCCAGGAGACGCGCCGCGTCGGGCTTGAAGAAGATCCGGCTCTCGAAATCCAGGCCCGGGGATAGGCCCATCCAGGCATGGGACGGACGGGCGTAGCAGTAGATGCAGCCATGTTCGCAGCCCTTGTAGGGGTTAATCGAGCGGTCGAAGCCCACGTCGGGGCTGGTGTTGCGGGCGATGAGGGTGCGCGCCCGCTCGGGGCTGAGGGTCGTGCGGATCTGCGCCGCCGGCGGGTCCTGATCGGTCCAGCCGTCATCGAAGACCTCGCGCTGGTCCGCCTCGTACCGGCCCGACCGGTTCGAGCACGCCCCCCGTCCTTTCGCCTGCGCCTTCGCCATGTCCCGACTGTGGAACAGGCGCCGGAACAAAGCAAGAACAAATGCTGCAGCCGTCCCTCAGGCCGGGTCGGCCGGTGGGTTGTGACTGCTCTCGGCCCAGTCGATCAGGCCGATCAGCGGGCCCGTCAGGCTCAGACCGCGCGGCGTCAGGCTGTAGGTCACGCTGGGCGGCACCGTGGGCTGGACATCGCGGTGCACCAGCCCGTCTGCCTCCAGCCCGCGCAAGGTCTGGGTCAGCATCCGCTTCGAGATGTCCGGCACCGCGCGCATCAGGGCGCTGAAGCGCAGCGGACCGGCGGCGAGGGCGCAGATCAGCAGGATGGACCAGCGGTCGCCGATCCGGTCGATCAACCGCCGGACCGGGCAGGCGTCGAGGTCCATCTGGACCTCGGCCCATTGTCGGAAGCGCTCGCCCAGTTCGGCGGCGCGGGCCTCATCAGGGCTCATGGGTTCCTCCGGCGTAACCTGGTGACGTCGACGTGCCGTCTTTTGGTCTGGCTCAATGGTCTCTAACTGAGACCAGGTTCAGAAGCGAGACCTTTGGAGGTAGTCCCGATGTTCAACCCCGTTATTCATGGCGTCACCGGCGCCGCAGGCCAGCTGGGCCGGTTGGTGGTGGCCGCGCTGGCCCGGCGCGTGCCGGCCGCGTCGATTGTCGCCCTTGTCCGCGATCCGGAGGCGGCGGAGGGGCTGTTTCCCGAGGGCGTGGTGGTGCGCCTGGCGGACTATGACCAGCCGGCCACGATGGAGGCGGCCTTCGCCGGCATCGACCGCCTGCTGCTGATCTCGTCCAACGCCATCGGCCGGCGCATGGCCCAGCACCGCAACGTGATCGCGGCCGCAAGCGCCGCCCGGGTGGGTCGACTGGCCTACACCAGCGTCCTGCGGGCCGACGCGTCGCCCCTGATGCTGGCCGAGGAGCACCGGGGCACGGAGGCGATGATCGCCGCCTCGGGCCTGCCTTACAGCTTCCTGCGCAACGGCTGGTACACCGAGAACTATCTGGCCGCCGTTCCGTCGGCGCTGCAGCATGGGGCCCTGATCGGCGCCGCGGGCGAGGGCCGGGTTTCTGCAGCGACCCGCGCCGACTACGCCGAGGCCGCCGCGGCGGCGCTCGTCGGGGACGCCGGGTCGGCGGTGGTTCACGAGCTGGCGGGCGACGACGCCTGGACCCTGACCGGGTTCGCCGCCGAGCTGTCGCGCCAGACGGGCCGGACCATCCCCTACGTCGACATGCCCGAGGCCGAGTATCGCGGGGCCCTGCTCGGGGCCGGTCTGCCCGAGGCCTTCGCCGGCCTGCTCGCCAACTCCGACGCCGGGGCTGCAGGGGGAGCGCTGTTCGATGACACGCACGGCCTGTCGCGGCTGATCGGGCGGCCGACCACGCCCCTGGCCACGGCCATGGCGGCGGCGCTGGCGCAAGGCGCACCCGCAGCGTGAGTTTTCGCTGACGCGGCGGGGATCGGCCTGCTAGGTCTCGTTCGAGAGACGAGGAGATCCCCGCCATGCGCCTTCTGCTGATCGGCCTGTCGGCCGCGGCCCTGCTGACCGCCTGCGCCACCCCGGCGACGCCGCCGGCCCCGACCCCGGCGGCCGAGTCGCAGCTGATCGCCGACCTGCGCATTCTCTCGGCAGATGACATGGAGGGCCGCGACACCGGCGCCCCCGGCGGCGAGCGGGCCCGCGCCTACATCATCCAGCGGCTGGAGGCGATCGGCGTGGCCGCCCCGCCGGTCGGCCGGCTGCAGCCCTTCACCGCCGACGGGCGGACCCGCGAGGGCCCGCGCAGCTTCAGCGGACAGAACATCCTCGGCGTGATCCCGGGCACGCGCGCCGGTCACCGCTGGATCGTGGTTACGGCCCACTACGATCACGTCGGGGTCAACGACGGACAGATCTTCAACGGGGCCGATGACAACGCCTCGGGGGTGGCCACCGCCCTCGCCCTGGCCGAGCGACTGAAGGCCGAGGCCCCCGAGCACGGCGTCATCTTCGCCTTCCTCGACGGCGAGGAGCGCGGCCTGCTGGGCGCGCGGCATTTCGTCGACTACCCGCCGGTGCCGCTGGAGGCGATCGCCCTCAACGTCAACTACGACATGACCGCCCGCGCCGACGACGGGAAGCTGTGGGTCACCGGCACCTACCAGCACCCGACGCTGCGTCCCATCCTCGAGCCGGTCGCTGCGGTCGGCAATGTGTCGCTGAGCTTCGGCAAGGACACGCCGCAGGACACCGGCGCCGACAACTGGGTCGAGGCCTCGGACCATGCGGTGTTCTTCCGGGCCGGCCTGCCGTTCCTGTACTTCGGGGTCGATTACCACCCTGACTATCACCGGCCCTCGGATGACTTCGAACGGGTGACGCCGGAGACCTTCACCAACGCGACCGAGCTGTCGATCAACGCCTTCCGCGCGCTGGACCGTGCGCTCGGTCGTTAGGGGTCTTGCCCTCGCCGGACTGGCGGCGGCGGTCCTGTCGGCCTGCAGCCCGCCTGGCGGAGACGGGCGCGCCGCCGGCGGCGGTTTCTCGAGCCGGGTGAGCGAGGACCTGTCGGGTGAGTATGCGCCGGCGGCGCCGGTCGCGGTTGGCGGCAAGGCGCTTGAGGGGCTCTACCTCGGCCACGCCGATGATTTCGCCGCCTTCGAGCGGGGCGAGCGGGTGGCGGACTTCGCGCCGGTGATGCTGATGCTGGCCGGCGACCGCGTCCTGCCGACCGGCTATCGGGTCACGGACGAGACGGTGCGGTTCGAGGGGCAGGCCGGGCGGACCCCGGTGCGGCTGGAGGCGGAGATCGATCTCGACGCCCTGGCCGAGGCGCGGCGCACCCTTGGCGGCGAGGGCGTCGTTATCCGCGGCACGCTGGAGGTCGGCGGCGAGCGGGCCGCCGTGGCCTTCAGCCGCGCCAGTGGAGGGTAGGGGCGGCGGCTGAAGGCAGGTCCGCCGGGGCAGACCCCGGCCGCCGGATCAGGCGACGGTGGCCTTGACGATCTTGCCCGGATTGCGGGGCGGCTCGCCCTTCGGCAGGGCGTCGATGTGCTCCATGCCCGAGGTCACCTGGCCCCACACCGTGTACTGGCGGTCGAGGAAGGTGGCGTCGTCGAAGCAGATGAAGAACTGGCTGTTGGCGCTGTTCGGGTCCGAGGTGCGGGCCATGGAGCAGACGCCGCGCAAGTGCGGCTCGGCCGAGAACTCCTGCTTCAGGTTCGGCTTCCTGGAGCCGCCCGAGCCGGTGCCGGTCGGGTCGCCGCCCTGGGCCATGAAGCCGGCGATGACGCGGTGGAACACCACACCGTCGTAGAAGCCCTCCTGCGCCAGCTCGGTGATGCGGGCCACGTGGTTGGGCGCCAGGTCGGGGCGCAGCGTGATCACCACGTCGCCGGTCCCGGCGCCGGTGTCGACGGTGAAGGTCAGGGTTTCGGCCATAACTGCTCCTGCGGTCTTGAGGTCGCGCGGGTCATAGCGGCGAAAGCCGCCGGGAGCTATGGGTGTTCCCATGAGCGACGAAGCGCCCCCCGAACGCCGCCGCATGGTGCGGCCCCCCAGCGGCGGCACGGCCGCCGGCCGTGGTCTGGGGCAGAAGCTGAAGACGGCGGACAAGCGCTCCCTGTCCAGCCAGCAGTGGATCAAGCGCCAGCTGGCCGATCCCTATTCCGAGCGCGCCCGGGCCGAGGGCTGGCGCAGCCGCGCCGCCTTCAAGCTGAGCGAGATCGACGACCGGCTGGGTCTGATCCGCAAGGGCTCGCGGGTGATCGATCTCGGCGCCGCCCCCGGCGGCTGGACCGAGGTGGCGCTGAAGCGAGGCGCGGCGGCGGTGGCCGGGGTGGACCTGCTGCCGATCGTGCCGATCCCCGGGGCGGTGCTGATCGAGGCTGACTTCACCGCCCCCGGCGTGGACCAGCAGCTGATCGACGCCCTCGGCGGTCCGCCGGATCTGGTGCTGTCGGACATGGCCCACAACACCATCGGTCACCGCAAGACCGATCACATGAAGATCATCGCCCTGATCGAGATCGCCGCCGACTTCGCCATCCGCACCCTGAAGCCCGGCGGCGCCTTCGTCACCAAGAGCTTCCAGGGCGGCGACCTCGGCGAGGTCATGGGCCGCCTGCGCGCCGCCTTCGACGAGGTGAAGATCGTCAAGCCGGGCGCCAGCCGGAAGGACTCGGCCGAGGTCTTCCTCGTCGCCCGCGGCAAGCGGTGATACACATGCTTCGGTTGTGATATCCGGAGGCTCTCCATGGCGCGCGTATCCCGATGGGGCAACAGTCTGGCTGTGCGGCTGCCGGCGGCGCTGGTCGATCGGCTGGGCCTGAAGGAGGGCGACGAGGTCGAGCTCTCACCCGCGGACGCCAGGCGCATCACGGTGGCTCCTGATCGACAGGCGGATGAGGCGCTGGAACGACTGCGGGCCCTGAAGTGGACATTGCCGCCCGGCTTCCGGCTTGATCGGGAGGAGGCGAACCGGCGCGGCGGCGACTGATGCGCGTCTTCTTCGACACCAACATCCTGCTCTATGCCGCTGGAGATGATCCTGTTCGAAGTGAGACGGCCCGGTCGCTGTTGCGCTCGGGCGGCGTCATCAGCGTGCAGGTGCTGAACGAGTTTGTCGCCGTGGCGCGGCGCAAGCTGAGGCTTGCCTGGCCCGATATCTCCGAGGCGCTTTCAGCGGTTCGCGCGCTGCCCCTCGACGTCCGGCCGCTGACGCTTGAGCAGCACGATCTGGCGCTTGGCCTCGCCGCCGATCACCGCCTGAACATCTACGATGCGCTCATCGTCGCGGCGGCGCTCGATGCGCGGTGCGGCCGTCTGTTCAGCGAAGATCTGCAGGATGGCCGGCGCTTCGGAGGCCTCACCGTGATCAATCCCTTCAAGGAGGCAAGCTAGGTGCGGCGCTGCGCCGCCGGTGACTGGTTCGGCACGCCGGACCTGGGCTAGCTTCAGCCCATGAACGGAAACGCACTTCGCGAGGTGGTCATCGTCGGCGGCGGCACGGCGGGCTGGATGGCCGCGGCCGGGCTGGCCCGCGTGTTCGGCAACTTGCTGGACATCACCCTGGTCGAGTCCGAGGAGATCGGCACGGTTGGGGTCGGCGAGGCCACGATCCCGCAGATCCAGCTGTACAATCGCCTGCTCGGGATCGACGAGGACGCCTTTGTCCGCGCTACCCAAGGCAGCTTCAAGCTGGGGATCGTGTTCGACGGCTGGGGCGCGCCGGGCGAGCGCTACATCCATGCCTTCGGCGAGCCGGGGACGCCGCTCGGGGGGCTGCCGTTCCACCACTACTGGCTGCGCGACCGGCTGGCCCGGGGCGAGCGCGGCGCGCCGGACCTCTGGGCCTATTCGCTCAACGCCGAGGCCGCCTTCGCCGGCCGCTTCGGCCGCAGCCCGCCGGGGGGCTTCGGGCCGCTGGGCGAGATGCCCTACGCCTTCCACTTCGACGCCCACCTGTATGCGAGGTTCCTGCGCGCCTACGCTGAGCGGCTGGGGGTGAAACGCATCGAGGGCAAGGTGGTCGATGTGACCCTGGGCGAGCCCGACGGCCGCGTCATGTCCCTGCGCCTCGACCACGACCGCGAGGTGTCCGGCGAGCTGTTCGTGGACTGCTCCGGTTTCCGCGGCCTGCTGATCGAGCAGGCGCTGAAGACCGGCTACGAGGACTGGAGCGATCATCTGCCGGCGGACCGGGCCGTGGCCGTACCCTGCGCCCGGGTCGAGCCGCTGACGCCCTGGACGAAGGCGACGGCCGACGCTGCCGGCTGGCGCTGGCGGATCCCGCTGCAGCACCGCACCGGCAACGGCTACGTCTTCTGCAGCCGCTTCATCTCCGAGGACGAGGCCACGGCCCGGCTGCTGTCGCAGCTCGACGGCGAGGCGCTGGCCGATCCGCGCCCGCTGCGCTTCGTCACCGGCAAGCGCCGCCGCATCTGGAACCGCAACGTCGTGGCGCTGGGGCTGGCCTCGGGCTTCATGGAGCCGCTGGAGTCGACCAGCATCCATCTGGTCCAGTCCTGCCTCGACAAGCTGATCCAGTACTTCCCGGATCGCGACTTCGCCGACGCCCCCCGCGACCGCTTCAATGCCGAGGCCGACGCCGAGTATGTCGCGATCCGCGACTTCCTCGTGCTGCACTACACGGCGACCCGGCGCGACGACACGCCGTTCTGGCGGCATTGCCGGGACGCCCTGCCGCAGCCGGAGACGCTGAAGGCGCGGCTGGAGCTGTGGCGCCGCGCCGGGCGGCTGCCGGTCGAGAGCCACGACCTGTTCAAGCCGAACAGCTGGCTGCAGGTGCTGGTGGGGCAGGGGATCGAGGCCGAGGGCTACAGTCCCCTCGCCAACCGGCTGGAGGCGGCGCGGCTGTCATCATGGCTGGCGGATGTGCGGGGTCTGGTCGCGCGCACCCGCGACCAGCTGCCGGACCACGCGGCCTTCATCGCCGGGACCTGCCGCGCCGAAGCGGCCTGAGGCGCGTCATGCGGCCTGCAGTTCGCGGGCGCGGCGTTCGGCGCGACGGCGCTCGATCCGGCTCCAGACCCGGTCGTGGAGGGTGAAGAAGACGGTCTGCACCAGCGGCTCCAGTGTGCCGACGGCCAGGGCCACCCGCCAGTCGCCGCTCAGGGCGTAGGCGACCAGCACGGCCACGGCGAAGTGCATCACGCCATAGGTGCCCGTCTTCCAGGCCAGCGTCCGGAACGAGGTCGGCAAGGCGTGATTGCAGGCGTGGTGGTCGTGGAGGCCCAGCCGGCCCTCGACCGCCTCGGCGGTCTCCTGCAGCGCACCCAGCCGCTTGCGCCGCTCGATGCGGTGCCAGACGCGGTCATGGATGGCGAAGGCGAAGGTCTGGGCGATGGGTTCGACCAGGCCGATGGCCAGGGCCAGGGTCCAGTCGCGCGTGATCGCATAGGCCACGAGAATGGCCACGATCAGGTGCATGATGGCGTAGCTGGCGATCTTCAGCGCCAGCGCCCGCACGGTGCGGATGACCATCTCGACCATGAGGCCTTAAGTGGCGGCGGCGTGTGAAGGTTGCAACCGCAATTCTCTTTATCGCGACGATAGGACCGCCCGCTCTTGCGGCGCCGCAAGGGGGCAGTCTATACGCGGCCCGCAAAACGGAGGCTCCTCATGGAGATTCGCGAAGGGCTCACCTTCGACGATGTTTTGCTCGAACCCGGCCCGTCCGACGTCATGCCCGCCGAGGTGGATGTCTCGACGCGCCTGACCCGCGACATCCGACTGAACATCCCCCTGCTGTCGTCCGCCATGGACACGGTGACCGAGACCCGGCTGGCCATCGCCATGGCCCAGGCCGGCGGGCTGGGCGTCATCCACCGCAACATGACGGTGGACGAGCAGGCCGACCAGGTCCGCGCCGTGAAGCGCTACGAGAGCGGCATGGTGGTCAATCCGGTGACGGTGTTCCCGGACACGACGCTGGGCGAGGTGCGCGAGATCGTCGCCCGCAAGAAGATCACCGGCTTCCCGGTGGTTGATCGCGAGACGGGACGGCTGGTCGGGATGCTGACCAACCGCGACATGCGCTTCGAGCGGGACCCGGAGGTTCGCGCCGCCAGCCTGATGACCACGGGCGAACTGGTCACGGTGCGCGAGGGGGCCGGCCGCGAGGCGGCGCAGAACCTGCTGCGCACGCGCAAGATCGAACGGGTCATCGTCGTCGACGAGGACTATCGGGCCGTCGGCCTGATCACCATGAAGGATATCGAGAAGGCCCAGGCCTTCCCGCACGCCGCCAAGGACGAACAGGGCCGTCTGCGCGTCGGGGCCGCCTCGACGGTCGGCGACGCCGGCTACGAGCGGGCCATGATGCTGGCGGAGGCCGGCGCCGATGTGGTGGTGATCGACACCGCCCACGGCCACTCCTCCGCGGTCGCGGGCGTGGTCGAGCGCATCAAGCGCGAGTCCAACCGCATCCAGATCATCGCCGGCAATGTCGCCACCTATGACGCCACCCGCGCCCTGATCGACGCCGGGGCCGATGCGGTGAAGGTCGGCATCGGGCCGGGCTCGATCTGCACCACCCGCATCGTCGCCGGCGTGGGCGTGCCCCAGCTGACCGCGGTGATGGACGCCGCCCGCGCCGCCCGCGAGAGCGGCGCGCCGGTCATCGCCGACGGCGGCATCAAGTATTCGGGCGACCTCGCCAAGGCGATCGCCGCCGGGGCCAATGTGGCCATGATGGGCTCCATGTTCGCCGGCACCGACGAGAGCCCCGGCGAGGTGTTCCTCTACCAGGGCCGCTCCTACAAGTCGTACCGCGGCATGGGCTCGGTGGGCGCCATGGCCCGCGGCTCGGCCGACCGCTACTTCCAGAAGGAGGTCTCCTCCGAGAAGCTGGTGCCCGAGGGCATCGAGGGCCAGACCCCCTACAAGGGGCCGATCTCGCCGGTGATCCACCAGCTGGTCGGCGGCCTGCGCGCCTCCATGGGCTACGTCGGCGCGCCCGACATCGCCGCCTTCCAGAGCCGCGCCCGCTTCGTGCGCATCACCAACGCCGGCCTTCGCGAGAGCCACGTCCATGACGTGATGATC
>CAZUXK010000067.1:0-12017 GCA_964624025.1 uncultured Brevundimonas sp. | reverse complement strand
TCTCCGCCCCTTCATGGGGGAGGGGGACCGCGAAGCGGTGGAGGGGGCTTCACCCCCTCACCCGGCTTCGCCGGGAGCTCCCCCGTGAAGGGGGAGCAGAATTGCGTCAGACGCGTTCGATGACGGTGGCGGTGCCCATGCCGCCGCCGATGCACAGGGTGATCAGGGCGGTGGACTGGTCAGTGCGCTCCAGCTCGTCCAGCACCGTGCCGAGGATCATCGCCCCGGTGGCGCCCAGCGGGTGGCCCATGGCGATGGCGCCGCCGCAGACGTTGATCTTGTCGTGCGGGATGTCGAGCGCCTGCATGTAGCGCAGGACGACGGCGGCGAAGGCCTCGTTGAGCTCCCACAGGTCGATGTCGGCGGCCGACATGCCCAGCTTGCCCAGCAGCTTGTTGGTCACGAACTCGGGCCCGGTCAGCATGATCGAGGGCTCGGAGCCGATCGAGGCGGCGCCCTTGATGCGGGCGCGCGGCTTCAGGCCCAGCGCCTTGCCGGCCTCCAGCGTGCCGATCAGCACCCCGGCCGAACCGTCCACGATGCCCGAGCTGTTGCCCGGGGTGTGCACGTGGTTGACCCGCTCCACCTCGGGGTAGCGCTGGTTGATCACGGCGTCGAAGGCCATCTCGCCCATCATGGCGAACGACGGGTTCAGCCCGCCGAGCGTCTGCATGTCGGTGTTGGGGCGGATGGTCTCGTCGTGGTCGAGGATGGTCAGGCCCAGCTGGTCCTTGACCGGCACGACGGAGCGCTTGAAGCGGCCCTCGGCCCAGGAGCGGGCCGAGCGCTTGTGGCTCTCCACCGAATAGGCGTCGACGTCGTCGCGGCTGAAGCCCCACTTGGAGGCGATCATGTCGGCCGAGACGCCCTGCGGCACGAAGTAGGTCGGCATGGCCGAGGACGGGTCGATCGGCCAGGCGCCGCCATCCGAGCCCATCGGGACCCGGCTCATGGCCTCGATGCCGCCGCCGACGGCGAAGTCGGCCTCGCCGGACTTCACCTTGGCCGCCGCCATGTTCACCGCCTCGAGGCCCGAGGCGCAGAAGCGGTTGATCTGGACGCCGGCGGTGGTCTGGGCCCAGCCGGCGTTGAGCACGGCGGTGCGGGCGATGTCGGCGCCCTGCTCGCCGACCGGCGAGACGCAGCCGAGGATCACGTCGTCGACCTTCGAGGTGTCCAGCCCGTTGCGGTCGCGCAGGGCTTCCAGCACCTGGGTGGCCAGCGACAGGGCGGTGATCTCGTGCAGGCTCCCGTCCTTCTTGCCCTTGCCGCGCGGCGTGCGCACGGCGTCGTAGATGTAGGCGTCGGCCATGGTGCGTCTCCTATAAGGACGGTTTCCTCGTTGGGGCCCAAAGGCCCTACGTTTACGTCAACGTCAAGTATCGATGTCGTGAGGGCGCGGCGTCGTTCAGGCGCGCAGTCGCTGCTCCAGTACCGCCAGCGGCACCGAACCGGTGGCGAGGATGCGGTCGTGGAAGGCGCGCAGGTCGAAGCCCGGCCTGGCCGCCGCCTCGGCGCGCAGCCGCGCCATCACGGTTTCGCCGATCTTGTAGGCGCAGGCCTGGCCCGGCATCACCGTGTAGCGGTTGATCTCGTTGTTGGCCGAGCCGACCGGCTTGGCCCCCGAGGCGACCATGTAGTCGACCGCCTGTTCCCGGCTCCAGCGCTTGTCGTGCAGACCGGTGTCGACCACCAGCCGCACCGCCCGGAACAGGTAGGACATCAGGAACCCGAGGCGGCCCAGCGGATCCTCGGCATAGACGCCCAGGTCGTCGGCGGCGACCGCCTCGGCATACAGCGCCCAGCCCTCGCCATAGGCGGAGAAGCCGGTCGCCCGGCGCCACTCGGGCAGGTGGGTCGACTCCCGCTGCAGCGCCACCTGCAGGTGATGGCCCGGCGAGGCCTCATGGTAGGTCAGGGTCGGCAGGCTGAACTTCGGCCAGTTCGCCGTGTCCTTGAGGTTGATGTAGTAGGCGCCCGGCCGCGAGCCATCCAGCGGCGGGCCCTGGTAGTAGCCGCCCGGCGCGCCGTTCTCGATCGCCGGCGGCACGCGCCGCACCTCGACCCCGGTGCGGGGCAGACGGCCGAACACTTGCGGCAGCAGCGGGTCGAGCGCCCGGATCTGGGCGTTCAGGCTCTCCAGCAGCGCCGCCTTGCCCTCGTCCGTATTGGGCCACAGCTGCGCCGGGTCGCGGTTCAGCGCGTCGATGCGCTCGCCGGTCGTGCCGGAGGTCATCCCCTGGGCGCGCAGGATGGCGTCGATCTCCGCGCTGATCTCCGCCACCTGCTCAAGGCCGATGGCGTGGATTTCGGTCGGGCTCAATGTGGTGGTGGTCCAGGTCTTGAGGGTGTGGGCGTAGAGCGCCTCGCCCTCCGGCAGGCGCCAGACGCCGGCGTCGTGTACGGCCCCGGGTTTCAGCGCCTCCAGCGCCGCGATCTGGCGGGCGAGGGCCGGCTTGACCTCCGCCTCGACCAGGGCGGCGGCGCGCTCGGCATAGGCAGTGGGCAGGCCCGCGGCCGCCGCCTTGCGCGCCAGCGACCGGATCATGGCCATGTCCTCGCCGCGCTGGGCCGCGAGCGCGCCCAGCTGGCCGGTGGTCAGCTGCAGAACGAAGTCCGGCGGGGCCACGCCCTTGCCGGCGTCGGCGACGATCCGGGCCGTTTCGCCGTCGAGCATCCGCCCGAATTGCCCCAGCCGGGCGAGGAAGGCCTCGGCCCCGTCGCGGTCCTCGACCCGGTGCTGGGTGTCCATGAAATCCGGGACGTTGAAGTAGGCCCCGGCCAGCTGGCTGACGACATAAGGGCCCATACGGCCGCCGCTGACCACGGCGCCGTAGTCGAAGCCCGCGCCCGCGGCGGCGGTCTCGGCCCGGAACAGGGCGACATCATGGTTCAGCGCGCCGTTGTCGCTCAGCCCCTCGCGGCCGAAGGCGCGCAGGGCGGCGAGGCGGGCGATCGCCTCGTCGCGCTCGGCCTGCCAGCCGGCCGGCGTGCGATCCGCCAGGCGCGAGGCCCGGCCGGCGTTGGCCCCGCGGTCGAGGCCGAGGTTGGTGGCGCTTTCCGGGTTGCGGTCGAGGTCGGCGGCGAACCACCCCGCCATCAGGGCGTCCAGCGCGGCGTCACGGTCGGCCCGGGCGGTGGCCGGCACGGCGGTCAGCGCCGCGATCCCCGCGGCCCCCATCAGAAGATGGCGACGGTCGATGGTCATGAGGGGCCTCCCGGGCGTTTTCGCCATAGGAGACCGCCCGGACCGGGCGCGCAAGCGGGGCGTCAGGCCGCGCGCAGTTCCTGCTTGACCCGCTCGGCCAGGGTCTTGATGTCCAGCGGCTTGGGCAGGAAGGAGACGCCGGTCTCGTCAGCCAGAAGGTCCGAGAAGTCGCTCTCGGCATAGCCGGAGATGAACATCACCGGGGCGTCGCCCAGGAAGGGCCGGGCCTTCTTCAGCAGCGACGGACCGTCGAGGCCGGGCATGATGACGTCGGAGATCAGCATGTCGATCTGGCCGGCGTGCTCCTCGGCGAGCGCGAGGGCCTCCTCGCCGTCGCAGGCCTCGATCACCTCATAGCCGCGCTGGCGCAGCAGGCGGGCGGCGATGCCGCGCACCGCGGCCTCGTCCTCGACGAACAGGATGCGTCCGGCCCCCGACAGGTCGCGCGGGGCCTTGGGCGCGCGGGCTTCCACCGGCGCCGCCTCGGCCAGCTCGGCCGCCCCGGCGGCGGGCAGGAAGATGCGGAACACGGCCCCGTCGTCCGGCTGGTTGGCGACGTTGATGTGGCCGCCGGCCTGCTCGACGATGCCATAGACGGTGGCCAGGCCCATGCCTGTGCCCTCGTTCACCGCCTTGGTGGTGAAGAAGGGCTCGAAGATCTTGTCGATGATATCGGCCGGCACACCCGGGCCGGTGTCCGCCACCTCGATCACCGCCACCTCGTCGGTGGTGGGGTCGAGCCAGCCGAGCACGATGGCCTGGTCGCGGGTCAGGCGGCGGGTGCGGATGGTGACTACCCCGGCGCCCGGCTCGACCACGCCGCGCATGGCGTCCCGCGCGTTGACGGCGAGGTTCATCACCGCCGTCTCCAGCTGGCTCTTGTCGGCCAGAACGGGCGGCAGGTTGCGACCGTAGTCGGTCTCCAGCCGCACATCCTCGCGCAGCAGGCGGCGCAGCAGCACGGTGAACTCCCCGACCAGCTCGCCAAGGTCCAGCCGCTCGCGACGCACCGTGGACTTGCGTGAGAAGGCCAGCAGCTTGCGCACCAGATCGGCGGCGCGGTGGGCGGTCTGGCGGATCTCGTTCAGACCATCATAGGACGGGTCGCCCACCGGGTGACGCTCCAGCAGCCCCGACAGCTGCAGCTGGATGGCGGTCAGCAGGTTGTTGAAGTCGTGGGCCACGCCGCCGGCCAGCTGGCCCACGGCCTGCATCTTCTGGGCCTGGCTGAGCTGCAGCTCCATCGACTTCTGGGCGGTGACGTCGAACAGCCAGATGCGGCGCTTGTCGCCCTCCGGCGCGACATAGAGGTGCAGGGCCCGGTCCGGATGCGCCCGGGCGATCAGCTCGATCGGCCCCGATGAGCCGCGCGCCATGGCCTCGCGGGCGGCGACCACCCCGGCCGGATCGAACAGATGGCCGAAGGCGGCGTCGCGCGCGGCGGCCGGGCCGGTGAGCACGGACAGAGCCTCGTTGGCCTCCTCGATGCGGCCGGCGAACAGCTCGGCGGCGGCGATCACGCCGGAGCCGAAGGGGGCGCCGGCGGCCATGGCGCGGGCGTCGCCGGTCTGGCGCGGCGGGGGCGGGGCGGCGTGGGCGGCGGCCACCGGCAGGGCCTCCTCCGGCGCCTGGCGCACGAGGAACCGGTCGGGCCCCGCCTGGCCGATCAGCACCTCCAGCTCGCGCTCGCCGACCATCAGGATGGCCCGGCCGGTCTCGCCCTGACGGGCCTGGGCGAAGGCCATGTACAGCGCCTGTGGCGAGCGGGGCGGGGGCAGGCGGGTCTGGGCCCCGTTGGCGGCGACCCAGGCCCCGTTGAAGGCCAGAACCTGGCCGCCTTCCCAGACCAGGGCGGCGGGCTCGGCCATGGCGTCCAGCACGTCGACCACCGCATCCTCGAGCGGCCGGCGGGCGGGATTGCGCAGGAACACCAGCACCCCGATCAGGCAGACGGCGGCGGCGGCGCAGATCAGCACCACGCCGGCGGCCGAGGTGTCGCCCTGGCGCAGGGCGGGCCACGCCAGCGCCGCGGCGGCAAGGCCAAAGCCCAGCACGATAACGATCGGCACGGGATCGAGGCGGGGGCGGCCCGGCGCAGCGCTCATGGGGTCCTCGGCGGGTCCTTGGCGACGAATCAGAGCCCGATGATACGCCGGTTGCGCGGCAAGCGACGAACGCCCCTTCGGGGCGCGGTCAGGGCTGGCCGCCGAGGCCGGCCGCAGCATGCAGGCGGGCCCAGGCCGCCACGGTCTCGCCGCGCGCCCCGGCGAGGTCGGCCTCGGCGTCGGCGAGGCTCCGCTCGGCGTCCAGCACCTCGAGGAAGGGCGACACCCCGGCGCGATAGCGGCGCGTGGCCAGGCTGGCGCGGGTGCGGGCCGCCTCGACCGCCTCGTCGAGCGTCGCGGCGCGGGCCTCGGCGCCCGCGAGTGCGACCAGCGCCGTCTCGACCCCGGCGAGGGCGTCGACCGCCGCCTGACGATAGGCGATGGCGGCCTGCCGCCGGCGGGCGTCGGCCGCGTCCCTGGCGCTTTCCAGCCGGCCGAAGCTCACCAGCGGCGCCGTCAGCCCGCCGGCGACCTGCGCCAGAAAGCCGGAGGCGGTGAAGGGCGTCACGGGATCGACCTCCTGACCGCCGAAGGCGGCGGCGAGGCTGAGGGTCGGCCAGAAGTCGCGCCGGGCCGCGTCGGCGTCGGCCCCGGCGGCCCACAGCTCCAGCTCCGCGGCGCGCAGGTCCGGCCGACGGGCCAGCACCGCGGCCGGGGCGGCGAGGGCGCGCACTGGCGGCGCCGCTTCGGCCGGCCGGGCGTCAGCCAGGGTATCAGTGAGGGCCCCGGGGGCGAGGCCGAGCAGGGCCTCCAGCCCCAGCTGCGCCTCGGCGGCGGCCTGACGCGCGGCGATCGGGCGGGTCCGGGCGGCGGCGAGGGCGGCGCGGGCGGCGGCGGCGTCCAGCCCGGAGGTCAGGCCCGCCCGCTCCCGCGTTGCGGCCAGCTGCAGCGCCTGCTCCAGCGCGGCGACGGCGCGGTCGCCGGCGTCGGCGCGGGCCTTGGCCTCGCCGAGGGCGGCATGAAGCCGGACGGCCGTGGCCCGGGCGGCGATGCGGGCCGCCTCGACCCGGGCCGCCCCGGCCTCGGCGCGCCGGCGTCCGGCCTCGATCCGCGCCCGTCCGGCCCCGTTCAGATCCGGCGCCACGCTGAAGGCGACGAGGGCCTGGAAGGTGTCCTGGTCGAGGTCGTCGACGCTGCGGGTCTCAAGACTGCCCTCGGCGCCGATCGCCGGCCGCAGGGCGGCGCGGGCGGCGCCGAGACGCGCCTGCGCCTCGAACAGCCGGGCCTCGGCCAGACGCACGTCCGACGCCGCGCCCGCCTGCGCCACGAGGGCGTCGAGGCGCGGGTCGCCGAGCGCCGTCCACCAGCGCTCCAGCTCGGGCGCGGCGGCGGGCAGGGCGGGGGTGGTCCAGGCGGCCGGCGCGGTCAGGTCCTCGACCTGTGGACCGGTGTCGGTGGCGCAGGCCGCGAGCATCAGGCCCGTGGTCGCCAGCAGCAGGGCGAGGCGGGTCATCGGGCGGCGCTCCCCGCGCCGTCCGGGCGCTGGGTGGCCGAGGCGGCGGCCTCGACGAACACGTCCATGCGCTGGCCCAGCCATGCCGGGTGGGCCGCCGGATCGAAGGCGTAGAGGACCTCGACCACGCGCGTGTCGACCCGCTCGGAGCCGCCGGCGAGGGCGCGCTTCTCGACCACCTGCGGTTCGATCCGCACCAGCGTCAGGGGGATGCGCCGGCCGGTCTGGCCGCGCAGCACGCCGTAGGCGCGACCGTCCCGATCGAGCCGCGGCGCATCGGCCTCGTCGAACTCGGCGCGGACATGCAGCCGGGCGTCGTCGCCCAGCGCGATCAGCGGCGCGGCGGTCGGTCCGGCGGCGGCGTACTCCCCCGGACGGACATCGACGCGGAACACGCGGCCGCCGATCGGGGCGGCCACCGTCAGGCGGTCGAGATCCACGCTGCGGGCGCGAACCTGCGCGTCCGCCACGGCCACCGCGGCGCGGGCCTGGGCAAGGGCCGCCTCGGCGCGCGCGGCGGCGAACCGGCGCCGCGCCAGCTCGTCCGCGGACAGGGCGCGGGCGTCATCGACGGCCTCGAACAGGGACAGCCGCTGGCGCTCGTCGGCCAGCGCCACCTCGGCCTGACGGACGGCGGCGGTCGCCGCCGCGGCGTCGGCCCGGGCGGTGGCGAGGGCCGCGCGGGCGGCCCGGTCGTCGAGGCGGAACAGGGGCTGCCCGGGAGCGACGCGATCGCCCGGCTGGACCAGCACCTGCCGCACCACGCCGGGCAGTTCGGCGGCCACGGCGATCAGCTCGGACTGCGGCTCGACCGTGCCGATGCCGGCCACGGCCGAGGCCGTTGCGGCCGACGGGGGCGGGGCGGGCGGATCGGCCCGGGTGCGC
This sequence comes from uncultured Brevundimonas sp., assembly GCA_964624025.1. Lineage (GTDB taxonomy): Bacteria > Pseudomonadota > Alphaproteobacteria > Caulobacterales > Caulobacteraceae > Brevundimonas. The sequence continues at coordinate 4,366 of CAZUXK010000067.1, read as the reverse complement.
TCCGGCCGGATCACGGCGGAGACGGCGAACACCAGACACCCGCCCGCGATGACGGGCAGGACGAGGCGCTGGATCTGCTGGCGGCGGCTAGTGGGCATGGAGTCCCTCCGGGAGCGTGTCGGTGCGGCTGTCGCCGACGATCCGCCCGTCTTCCATGGCGACGATGCGGTCGGCGTAGCGGTAGATGCGGTTGTCGTGGGTCACGACCAGAACGGCGCGGCCGGGGCCGCCGGCGGCGGCCTTGAGCAGCTCCATCACCTGACGGCCGGTCTCGGCGTCGAGGGCGGCGGTCGGCTCGTCGCAGACGACCAGGTCGGGCTCGTGGACGATGGCGCGGGCGATGGCGACGCGCTGCTGCTGGCCGCCGGACAGCTGACGCGGCAGCTTGTCGGCGTGCGGCCCCATGCCGAGGGTCTCCAGCACGACGCGGGCGCGATCGGCGGCGGCCTTCAGCGGCATGCCGTCGGCCACCAGGGCCATGGCGGCGTTCTCGGCCGCGGTCAGGGCCGGCAGCAGGTTGTACTGCTGGAAGATGAAGCCGATGCGCTGGCGGCGCAGGATCACCTTCTCGGCGTCCTTCATGCGGGTGATGACGTTGCCCATCACCTCGACGTCGCCCGCCGTCGGCCGCAGGGTGCCGGACAGGATCGACAGCAGGGTGGTCTTGCCGCAGCCGGAGGGGCCGACCAGCATGGTCAGCTCGCCCTGGGCGACCTCGAGGTTGACGTCGAACAGCACCTGGGTGCTCAGGCCGTTCTGGCCGAAGGCCATGTCGATATGGCGGGCGATGACAGCGGACATGGCGCTCACCCGCGGAACACGATGGCCGGGTCGACGCGGAACACCTTCAGCAGGCTGCCCAGCACCGACACCAGGATGATCAGGAACACCACCACGCCGGTGCCGACCAGCACCTGCCAGGGCAGGTAGAAGTCTTCCAGCGCCGCGCCGCCACGCACGAAGGTGAAGAAGGCGGCGGCGCCGCCCATGCCCAGCGCATAGCCCATGACGCCGACCACGGCCGCCTGCAGGAGCACCATGCCGGTGATTTGGCGGTTGGTCGCGCCGATGGCCTTGAGCGCCCCGAACTGGCGCAGGTTCTCGATCACGAACAGGTAGAAGGTCTGGGCCGTGACCGCCGCCCCGACGATGAAGCCGAGCAGCACGGTGATGCCGAAGTTCACGGGGATGCCGGTGCGGGTCAGGTAGTATTGCACGCTGCGCCAGGCGAACTGGTCCCAGGTCAGGGCCTGCAGTCCCGTCTGGGCGGAAATCCGTTCCGCCAGCGCCTTCGGATCCTCGCCGTCGCGGGCGCGCACCAGCACGAAGGACAGCTTGTTCCGCTGCGGCGGCGTCAGCTTCATCGCCTCGGAGTAGCGGACATAGGCGATGGGGAAGGTGATGAAGGGCGGCGAGGCGTCGGCGATACCGCTGACCACCACGCGCCGGTCGTTGATCTCGGCCTCCAGCCCGACCCGGTCGACCGGGTCGCCCTCGGGCCAGATCAGCTGGGCCCCCTCCTTGTCGAAGACGATGCCGCCAGGGGTGCGCAGGGACTCCAGATCCCCGGCCAGCCATTCGCGCGGCGCGCCGACCAGGGTCTCGTCGTCGACGCCCACCAGACTGACCTGGTTGATCAGCCCGTCCCGGGTGCGGAAGATCGCCAGGCCCTTGAACAGGGGCGCGGCCCATTCGACGCCCTCGACCGAGCGGACCCGGGCGAGGGCAGCGTCCGGCAGGGGCTCGACCTCGTCGACGTAGCGCACCCGCGGGTCCATCACCCAGATGTCGGCCTCGCGGACATCCAGCACCTGGTTGGCGGTGCGGGTCATCAGCCCGATGAAGATCGACACCTGCTGGCTCATCAGCAGGGTGGCGAAGGCCACGCCGAACACCAGCGCCAGATACTTGGCGCTGTCCCCGAGCAGCATCTTGAGCGCTACGGCGTTCATGCGGGCTCCCTGCCCACCGCCATTTCGCGCATGACGCCGCCGAGGATGCGCGACCTCACGCCCCGCGGAAGGGTCGACAGGGCGGCGGTCAGTCGCCGGGCATGGGCTCCTGGGGTCATGACGACCTTCTTTCCGAGCGCCTCAAGGATGTCGCGGGCGACCGCCCCGGGCTCGTCTGCGTCCTTCACCCGCAGCCGGGCCCGTTCCCCGAAGCCTGTCCGGACTGGCCCCGGGGCGGCGACAAGCACATCCACGCCGACGGCTTTCAGCTCCGGGGCGATGCCTTCGCTGAGCAGCTGGACATAGCCCTTGGTGGCGGCGTAGGCGGCCGCCCAGGGCGTGCCCTGCCGGCCGACCAGCGAGGCGAACAGGACGAGACCGCCGCGCTTCCGGGCCGCGAAGCGGCGTCCGAATCCGTGGCTCTGGAGCAGCACTGCTTCGCCATTCACGCGCAGCATGTCGGCGAGGACGGCCGGGTCGCTCTCAAGGAAGGGGCCGGTGTCGCCGTAACCGGCGGCCGCGACCAGCAATCCGACATCCAGCGCGGCCGTGGCCGTCATCAGCCGTTCGGCCGCGCCGTCCTCGCCCATGTCCTGGAACACGGGCCGGGCTTCTAAGCCGAGGCGGGTCACCTGCTCGGCGACCGCCGCCAGCCGGTCCGGATCACGGCCGGCGAGGACGATGTTGAGCCCCCGTCGGGCCAGGTCGATCGCGCAGGCCTCGCCAATCCCGGAGGAGGCGCCGGTGACCACCGCCCATGGGCCATAGCGATGGAGGAAGCGCTGCCGTCTGGACACAAAGAGGGGCATCCTCGGAATCCTTTGATCCGGGGTGGAGGGAGCGCCCGGGCGGGGCGCGACGACGACGCGGGATACTGCCTTATTTAAATACTGTGCAGTTCAGTATGTCAATCCGGGCGTCGACCTGCTAACCGTCTGATCTGGCGACGTCGGTCTCTTTGGCCTACGCTCTGGTCTGACATGTCGGATGGAAACCTGCCCCGGCGCGGCCGCCCGCGCGACGCCTCCAAGGACGAGGCCATCCTTCTCGCGGCCGGCGAGCTGTTCATGGAGCGCGGCTACGAAGCCGTCAGCCTCGACGCCGTGGCCCATGCGGCGGGGGTGTCCAAGGCCACCATCTATTCGCGCTTCGCCGACAAGGAGGCGCTCTTCCGCGCCGTGCTGGACCACGAGTGCAGCTCGGTGGTGCTGCCGGCCTCGTTCGTGCCGCCGCCGGGCGCCTCGGTCCGCGAGACGCTGATCCTCATCGCCGAACAGTTCACCGGCCTGGTGCTGGGCGACAAGGCCATGGCCATGCACCGCATCATCGTCGCCGAGTGCTGCCGCGCCCCGCGGGTGGCGGAGCTGTTCTTCGAGACCGCGGTGCTGTCGACCAAGACCCGCTTCGCCGACTGGATGCGGCAGCAGAACGCCGCAGGCCGGCTGGCGGTGAAGGATCCGGACGGCGCCGCCTGGCGCTTCCTCGGGGCGGTCAAGGCGGAGGCGCACCTGCGCGCCTCGATGGGCCTGCCGCCCATGGAGCCCGATCGCCTGCGGGCCCATGTCGAGGCCTGCGCCGACGAGTTCTGCCGGGCCCACGCGCCGGACTGACCCGGGCGCGACCCCTGCCGGGGCCTTAGCCCATGGTGTCGGAGATGTTGATGATCGCCGGGCCGAGGATCACGACGAACAGCACCGGCAGGAAGAACAGGATCATCGGCACGGTCAGCTGGGCGGGCAGCGAGGCTGCCTTCTTCTCCGCCGCCGACATGCGCAGGTCGCGGTTTTCCTTGGCCATGACCCGGAGCGCCGCGCCGAGCGGCGTGCCGTACTGCTCGGCCTGGATCATGGCGGTGGTGACGGCCTTCACCCCCGGGTGGTTGGTGCGGCGGGCGAGGCCCTCATAGGCGAGGCGGCGCTCGGGCAGGTAGCTCAGCTCGGCCGCCAGCAGCGACAGCTCCTCGGCCAGCTCCAGCGAGCTGCCGCCGATTTGCTGACTGACCTTGGTGATGGCCGCCTCGATCGACATGCCGGACTCGACGCAGATCAGCAGCAGGTCCAGCGCATCGGGAAAGCCGACCATGATCGAAGCGCGCCGCTTGGAGATGCGGTTCGAGACGTAGATGTTCGGCGCATAGAAGCCGATGGCGGCGAACACCATGACGGTGGCCAGCATCTGGAACGGCGCCATGCCGAAGTCGTTGATGAAGTTCAGATACAGGAAGCTCAGCGCCATCAGTATGAAGGGCGAGGCGAAGCGGAAGAAGTAGAAGGTGGTCAGCGGGCGCGGGCCGCGCAGGCCGGCCTGCAACATCTTTTCCGCGACCTGCGGATCCTCGAGCAGCTTGGTCAGGTTGAGTCGTTCGACGATGCGCTTCTTGAAGCCGTCGTCGGCCTGACGCAGCGCGCCCGGGG
>CAZUXK010000066.1:0-12774 GCA_964624025.1 uncultured Brevundimonas sp. | reverse complement strand
TCGCCGTGGTCGCCACCGAGGTGCGCGGCCTGGCCCAGCGCTCGGCCGAGGCGGCGCGCGAGATCGGGGCGCTGATTTCGGCCTCGAGCCAGAACGTCGAGGCCGGCGCCCGGCTGGTGGCGGAGACCGGCGACACCCTCAAGGACCTGCTGGGGCAGGTGGCCGAAATCAACACCCTGGCCGCCGAGATCGCCGCCTCGTCCCAGGAACAGGCCACGGGTCTGGCGGAGATCAACACTGCCGTGAATCACATGGACCAGACCACCCAGCAGAACGCCGCCATGGTCGAGCAGACCACCGCCGCCACCCAGGCGCTCAGCGACGAGGCCGACCGTCTGGCCCAGCTGGTGTCCCGCTTCCGTCTGGCCCGTCCCGGCGGGCGCTTCGAGATGACGGCCGAAGCGGCCTGACGCCCGCGGCGGGCTCGCCTATGCTGGGGCGATGACCGCTTCCCCCGATCCGCTGGACGAGGCGCTGGCCGCCGCCGCGACGGCGGCCGACCCGCGCGCGGCCGCGGCCGGGGTGCTGGCCAGCCGGCACCAGGCGGCGCGGGCGCGGGCTGTCCGCCGGCTCGAGGCGGGGGCCGGCGGGGTCGAGGTGGCCCGGGCCCTGTCCGCCGCCGCCGACGAGCTGATCGGCCAGCTGTGGCGCTTCACCACCGAGGTGATGTTTCCCGCCCCCAATCCAACCGAGGCGGAGCGGCTGGCCGTCCTGGCGGTCGGCGGCTACGGCCGCGGGGTCCTGGCGCCCTTTTCGGATCTCGACCTGCTGTTCCTGCGCCCCTGGAAGACCACGGGGCGCACCGAGTCGGTGGTCGAGTTCATGCTGTACGTCCTGTGGGACCTGGGGCTGAAGGTCGGCTCGGCGGTCCGGTCGGTGGACGAGAGCCTGTCGCTGGCGCGGCAGGACATGACCATCCGCACCGCCCTGCTGGAGGCGCGCCCGCTGGCGGGGGACGCGGCGCTCGCCGCGACCCTGCTGGAGCGGTTCCGGGCCGAGGTGGCGCGGGCCGATCCGCGGCCCTTCATCACCGCCAAGCTGGCCGAGCGCGACCAGCGCCACCAGAAGGCCGGGGCCGTGCGCTACAAGGTCGAGCCCAACGTCAAGGACGGCAAGGGCGGGCTGCGCGACCTCAACACCCTGTTCTGGATCGCCCGCGGGCTGGCCCCGGAGCGCGACCACGACTTCGAGACCGCCGGGGCCGATCCGGATGACCGGGTGCTCGACGGTCTGCTGACCCCGCGCGAACGGCGCACCTTCGCCTTCGCCTTCGACTTCCTGTGGCGGGTGCGGGCGCATCTGCATCTGGCGGCGGGTCGGGCGGCGGAGACGCTCAGCTTCGACCTGCAGCCCGAGGTGGCGCGGCGCATGGGCTGGCGCGGTCGCGGCGACGAGCCGGCGGTGGAGCGTTTCATGCGCCGCTACTTCCTGGTGGCGCGCGACGTCGGGGCCCTGACCCGGGCGATCAGCGCCAAGCTGGAGGCGCGGCAGCAGAAGACCGCGCTGGGGCTGTCGCGGCTGCTGCCGCGGCGCGCCCGCCGGCTCGGCGGGGAGGGCTTCATCGTCGAGGCCGGGCGGCTGTCGGTGACGGGCCCCGAGGTGTTCGAGGCCGATCCGGTGCGCCTGCTGGAGCTGTTCGTCACCGCCGACGCCGAGGATCTCGACCTGCACCCGGACGCCTATGCGGCGGTGATCCGGGCCCTGCCGCGGGTGACCCCGGCCCTGCGCCGCGATCCGCGCGCGGCGGCGGCCTTCCTGCACGTGCTGGCGCACGGGCAGACCCCCTACCGGGTGCTGACCCTGATGAACGAGACCGGCCTCCTGGGGCGCTTCCTGCCCGAGTGGGGGCGCATCGTGGGCCAGACCCAGTTCAACATGTACCACGCCTATACGGTCGACGAGCACACCCTGCAGGCCATTCGCGTGATCGCCGACATCGCCGCCGGGCGGCTGAAGGACGACCATCCGCTGGCCTCGGAGATCGTGCACCGCATCGCCGATCGCGAGGCCCTGTTCCTGGCCATGCTGCTCCACGACGTCGGCAAGGGCGGCGAGCGCGGCCAGCTGGAGGACGGCGCCATCGCCGCGCGCCGGGCCTGCGAGCGGCTGGGGGTCGACGGCCGGCGGATCGAGCAGGTGGTCTGGCTGGTGCGCCATCACCTGGCCCTGTCCGACTATGCCCAGAAGCGCGACGTGTCCGATCCGGCCACGGTGCGGGCCTTCGCCGAGCTGGTCGGCGACCCGGAGCGGCTGCGGCTGCTGCTGGTCCTGACGGTGGCCGATATCCGAGCCGTCGGGCCGGGGGTGTGGAACAGCTGGAAGGGCCGGCTGATGCGCGACCTCTACGCCCAGGTCGAGGCCCTGTTCCGCGGCGACTCCGTGACCCGCGCCGATCCGCTGGCCGAGCACCCCGGCCTGCTGGAGGCCGCCCAGGTCTCCGGGGCGGCGGTCGAGGTGCGGGCTCCGGACGCCCGGACGCGCGGGCCCGCCGACGCCGACGAGAGCGCCCACGTCACCGAGGTGGCCATCGCCGCCCGGGACCGGCCAGGCCTGTTCGCCGACCTGGCCGAGGCCCTGGCCGCCGCCGGGGCCGATGTGGCCGGGGCGCGGGTGGCGACCACCGACGACGGCTGGGCGCTGGACGTGTTCCTGATCCAGGACGGGACCGGGGCGCCGTACGGCCAGGCCGAGGCGCGGCGGCTGCCGGGGCTGAAGGCGGCGCTGGAGGCGGCGGCCCGCGGCCGGCGGCCGGCCCGGACGCCGGAAGCGACGCCGCTCAGTCGGCGTCGCGCCGCCTTCGAGGTGCGGCCGGTGGTGATGATCGACACCGAGACCAGCCCGCGCGCCACGGTGGTCGAGGTGTCCGGCGCCGACCGGCCGGGTCTGCTGGCCGACCTGGCGCGGACCCTGACGGAGCACGAGGTGTCGATCCGCTCGGCCCATATCGCCGGCTTCGGCGAGCGGGCCGTGGACAGCTTCTATGTCACCGACGCCGAAGGGCGGAAGCTGGCCTCGGAAGCGACCCTGGACCGGCTGCAGACGGCGCTGGAGGCGGTGCTGGAGGAGGGGCCCGCCCTGCCGGCCGGACCGCCGCTGATCCGGGCCCGGGCCAGCGCCCGCGACGTGTCCGAGCTGAAGCGCCGCGGTCGCCGCCGCGCGGCCGTATCCAGCGTCGCCGAAGCGGGGTAAGGGCGAGTCCTCGCCCCGGACGCCCGCATGAGCCTCGCCCGCAACACCCTGGTCCAGTCGACCCTGATCCTGGGCAGCCGCCTGCTCGGCTTCGTGCGCGACCTGTTCCTCGCCGCCCGCTTCGGCCAGGGCCCGCTGATGGACGCCTTCACCACGGCGCTGATGCTGCCCAACCTGTTCCGGCGGCTGTTCGCCGAGGGCGCCTTCGCCCAGGCCTTCGTGCCCCTCTATGGCGAGGCGCGGGAGCGCGACGGCGAGGCGGCGGCGGCGCGCCTGGCCTCGGAGACCGGCGCCTTCCTGATGGCCTTCGTCGCGGCCTTCTGTCTGCTGCTGCAGATCCTGATGCCGTGGCTGATGCCCCTGTTGCTGTCGGCCTATCGCGACGACCCGGAGACCCTGCGGCTGGCGGTGATCGCCACCCAGCTGGCCATGCCCTACCTCGCCTGCATGTCGCTGGCGGCCCTGTTGTCGGGGGTGCTCAACACCGCCGGCCGCTTCGCCCTGTCGGCGGGCGTGCCGGTGCTGCTCAACCTGTGCACCCTGATCCCGCTGGCGGCGCCGATGTTCGGCCTCGACGGGCGGCAGGAGACCCTCCTGCTGCTGACCAGCGCCGCGGTTACCGTTTCGGGCGTGCTGCAGGCGGGCCTGCTGTGGTGGGGCGTGCGCCGGCTCGGGGTGCGGCTGCGCCTGCACCTGCCGCGTCTGACCCCGGCGGTGCGCAAGACCCTGAAGATCGCCATCCCCGGGGCCCTGGCGGGCGGGGCCATGCAGCTGAACAGCGTGGTCAGCCAGATCCTGTCGGGCTCGAACGAGGGCGCGCGGTCGGTGCTCTACAATGCCGACCGGCTCTACCAGCTGCCGCTGGGCCTGATCGGGGTGGCCATCGGCCTGGCCCTGGTGCCGCGGCTGACCCGGGCCTTTGTCGCCGGGGACGAGGCCGGCGGCCGGCGCACCCTGGACGACGGGGTGGCGCTGGCCATGGCCTTCACCCTGCCGGCGGCGGCGGCGCTGTTCGTCATCCCCTTCGTGCTGATCGACGCCACAATGACCCGCGACGCCTTCACCTCGGCGGACGCGGCCCGGACCGCCGAGGTGCTGCGCCAGTTCGCCTGGGGGGTGCCGGCCTTCGTGCTGGCCAAGGTGCTGACCCCGCCCTTCTTCGCCCGTCAGGACACCCGCCGGCCGATGCGCTACGCGGTGGCGGCCGTGGTCGCCAATGTGGCGCTGGGGGCCGCCCTGTTCTTCGGGCTGAAGGCGCTGGGCGCGGACGGGGTGATCGGCCTGGCCATCGCCACCAGCGCCGCGGCCTGGCTGAACGTCGGCCTGCTGGCGGCGACCCTGGGACGCGAAGCGGTGTGGCGGCCCTCGCCGGCGCTGGTGGCGCGGCTGGCCCGGATCGGGCTGGCGGTCGCGGCCATGGGCGCGGTGCTGTTCGCCGCCGGCGCCAACTACGCCGCCCTGTCGGCCCTGCTGACCAAGGAGGCGGCGGTGGTCGCCACGGTCGCGGCCGGCGGGCTTGTCTATGCGCTGGCGGTCGTGCTTTTCCGGGCCGCCACCCTCTCCGAGCTCAAGTCGGCCCTGCGCCGTGAGCCCGGCGGCTCCCCGACTTCCGGACTGGACTGATGACTGAACCGACCTCCACGCCGCCCGCGTACCAGGGCCCGCGCCGCATCCTGTCCGGCATCCAGGCCTCCGGCGCCCTGCATCTGGGCAATTATCTCGGGGCCCTGAAGCGCTTCGTCGCCCTGCAGGGCGAGGGCGCGCCGGTGTTCGTGTTCGTCGCCGACCTGCACGCCATCACCGTCTGGCAGGAGCCGGAGAAGCTGCAGGCCCAGACGCGCGAGATCGCCGCCGCCTATCTGGCCTCGGGGCTGGACCCGGCCCGGTCGGTGATCTTCCCGCAGTCGGCGGTGCCGGCCCATGCCGAGCTGGCCTGGATCTTCAACTGCGTCGCCCGGCTCGGCTGGCTGGACCGGATGACCCAGTTCAAGGAGAAGTCGGGCAAGCACAAGGAGCGGGCCTCGGTCGGCCTCTACACCTATCCGGTGCTGCAGGCGGCCGACATCCTGCTCTACAAGGCCACCGAGGTGCCGGTCGGCGACGACCAGAAGCAGCACCTCGAACTGACCCGCGACATCGCCGCCAAGTTCAACACGGACTTTGGCGCGCCGGGTTTCTTCCCCCTGCCGGAGCCGGTCATCCAGGGGCCGGCCACCCGGGTGATGAGCCTGCGCGACGGCCAGGCCAAGATGTCCAAGTCCGATCCCTCGGACCAGAGCCGTATCAACCTGACGGACGACGCCGACGCCATCACCGCCAAGATCAAGAAGGCGCGCACCGACCCGGAGGCCCTGCCGGAGACGGTCGAGGGGCTGGAGGGTCGGCCCGAGGCGCGCAACCTGGTGTCGATCTATGCGGCCCTGGCCGACCAGACCCCGGCCGAGGTGCTGGCCCGCTTCGGCGGCCAGGGCTTCGGCGCGTTCAAGCCGGCCCTGGCCGAGCTGGCGGTGGAGTCGCTGGCCCCGGTCACCGCCGAGATGCGCCGGCTGATGGCTGACCCGGCCGAGATCGACCGGGCCCTGGCCCGCGGCGCCGAGCAGGCGGCGGAGATCGCCGAGGCCACGGTGGCCGAGGTCAAGGACCTCGTCGGCTTCTGGCGCAAGCCATGACCCTGCACGTCGCCGAGATCGCCTGGAGCCGCGGCGACGCCGCCTTTCTCGATCACGGCTACAGCCGCGTCCATGTCTGGCGCTTCGACGGCGGGGCGGAGGTGCCGGCCTCGTCCGCGCCGACCAGCGTGGCGCCGCCCCTGTCGGACCCGACGGCGGTCGATCCGGAGGAGGCCCTGGCCGCCGCCGTGGGCAGCTGCCACATGCTGTTCTTCCTTGCGCTGGCGGCGAAGGCCGGCTTCGTCGTCGACGCCTATGCCGACCGGCCCGAGGCCCTGCTGGAACGGGACGACCGCGGCCGCATGTCGGTGACGCGCATCATCCTGAGACCGCAGATCGTCTGGATCGGGGAGCCGCCCCGGGCCGAGGCGCTGGCCGGGCTGCATGAGCAGGCGCACCGGCTCTGCTACATCGCCAATTCGCTGCGCGGCGAGGTCGTGGTCGAGGGCTGAGGGCCGCGCCGTCAGAGCGACCGGAGATAGGCCTGGAAGCGCCGGATCGCCTCGGCGCCGAGGTCCTCGTCATAGGTGAACAGACGGTGGGCCAGCCCCGGTTCGTCGAAGGCGTGGGTGGCGTCGACGCTCCAGATCGACACTTCGGAGCCCGCGGCGACCGCGGCCGAGAGGGCCCGCATGTGGCGGCGCACGCTGGCCAGATGATCGCGCCGCGGCACGATCGACAGCAGCCGCAGGGGCCTCGGCCAGGGCCGGCCGGCCCCGCTGGCGGAGGCGATGCCGACATAGGGATAGGCCAGAAAGCCGCCGACCACCCCCTCCAGCGACCCCGCGTCGGCGTCGGCCAGCCGCACCTCGCCGCGCCGGGTCAGGGGCTGGGCCCACAGGTCCATGATGGCCCAGGCCCCGTGACTCCAGCCCGCCACCACCAGGCGCTCGCGGTCGACGATCGGCATCCGCCGCGCGCCCCGGAGCGCCGCCAGCACATCGCCGGCGCGCCGCCGCCCCCGGAACATCAGGCCGGTGCAGACCAGAACCTGGGCGAACCGCCTGCTCCAGCCGCGGGCGGCGAAGGAATCGATCACCAGAGCGGCCCAGCCCGCCGCGACGGCGGCCCGGGCATAGGCGTGGATATGGACCCGCACCCCGCCGCAGCCGTGAAACAGGATCACGGTCGGAAAGGGGCCGCGGCCGGCCGGGGTGACCAGCTCGGCATGGGGCGCCAGCCGCGCCCAGCGCTCCTGCAAGGTGTCCATCGGCCGCCCCCGACCGTCCACAGTCCCGGGCGGGGTTATAGCGAAATTGTGTCGGAACGGATGCGGGCTCGCCGTTCAGGCGACCGGGGTCTGGCGACTGGCGGCCGGTCCCGGGTCAGGCGGAGATGCCGGCGGCCCTGAGCATGGGCTGCAGCATCGGCATGGCGGCCGGGTCGGCGGCGAGGGCGGCGCGGGTCTCCGGGGCCTTGTAGAGGCGCAGCACCTCGGCTTTCGCCCGCTCGGCCACGGCGCCGGGCGGTCCGATCTCGCCGACCGCCAGCTTGAGCAGGGCCGACAGCTTGTGCGGCGTCGGCGCCGGCGAGCGGCCCAGCTGCTGCACCAGCTTCGTCTCGGCCTCCAGCCCGGCGGCGACCGTGCCGATGGCGGCGGTGATCTGGGCCTGATCGGTTTCGCCCAGCGCCGCGGCGGCGACGCTGCGGGCCAGGCGGGCGAGGATGGCCAGACGCTGCATGGCCGTGCCCGCCGACAGGCCGGAACGCATCTCGGTCTCGAACTTGAGCGAGGTGATGCAGGCCGACAGCCACCGGGCGGCGGCGCGCTTGTTGGCCCCGCCGGTGACGTTCTCGCACAGGCGGGTCAGGTGCTCGGCCTCGCACAGGGCGGTGTCGCACCGGGAAACGAAGGCGGCGACGAAGTCGGCGGCCACCAGGGTCTTCGAGCGTTCGGCGAAGGCGATCTGGATCTCTTCCAGACTCATCAGTCGGCCGGCGGTCGCGGTCAGGCCCATGGCGAGGGCGCGCAGGACGTCGATCTCGCCGCGGGCGCTGGAGGGCCGCAGCCGGCGCAATCCGGTCAGCTCGCGCACCACCATCCGTACCAGGGCGGTGGACAACTGCGGGAACTCGCCGGCGGCGAGCCGGGTTCCGAGCCGACTGGCCGGGCCGCTGATCTCCGGCATCTGGCCGGCGAAGCGCGGGTCGGCCTTGAGCAGCATCTCGATCTCGCGCGGGGCCACCATGCGCACGGCGGCGGCGAGGCTGGCGCCGAGGTCCAGCTCCGGGCCGAGGATCTGGGACAGGACCGCGCGCGAGGCCAGCATCTCGCGCAGGATCTGCTCGATCGCCCCCATCACCAGGGCCCGGCCCGGGCCGGCGGCCGGAGCCAGGTCGGCCAGGTCCATCAGCCGGTCCAGCCGCTCGCTGTGCAGACGCAGGCCCACGAGGGCCCCGGAGAGGGCCCCGCCCATGACGAAGGCGCGGTCGGGGGCGCCGGCCAGACGGTCGGCCAGCTCGGCCAGCGACCGGTTGGCGAGATCCGGAAACAGCCCCTTGCGGCCGGCCGCGATGACGCGCTCCAGCGTCTGGTCGGCCAGCTTCTGGTAGTGGCGGACGACCTGGTGGATCGGCTGGCCGCTGGCCTGGCTGTCGGGCAGGGCGATGCGCTGGATGGCGTGCTGCAGCTCGACGCCTGAGGCCTCGAGCCGTTCGGCCAGGTCGGGGCGGTGGAGCAGCTCGAAGGCCGTGACCGACTGGCGACGCAGCCAGTCCTCGAGGACCTGGGCCAGCACGTCACGGGCGTGCGGGGCGTAAAGGTCGTCCGGGGCGAGGCAGCGCGACGCCACCTCCTGCTCGGCGGCCGGCTTGCGACGCGGAGCCTCGGTGTCGCCGCGGGTCATGACGACGACGCTGTCGAAGCGCATGGTGCCCGGGTCGAGGGTCTCCTTGGTCACCTTGACGCCGACGGCGCGCTTCCCGGCCAGCAGGTCCTCGGCCGTATCGACCGCGTGCTGCCGGCTCTCGCAGGCCTGGACCAGGGCCCAGCCCGAAAGGGCGGTCTTGCGCGAATAGACCTCGTAGTGAACCTGACCGGACATCGCCCCCGCCCCCCGAACGCCAACTGAGCCCCGGAGGGTAGGCCGCACGCCTTAAGTTCCGGTGTGCAGCGCTTGGAAAAGGCCGGCGGAACGCCCTAATCTGAACCTGATCGGCGGCGAAACGGTAACGCTTGCCATGCGTTTCACCGCCGGGCGGGCCCGGCGCACGCCGCAACGAGGAGACTATCGCCTTGGCCAACATCACCCTGGTCGACGACGACGAGAACATCGTGACCTCCGTGTCGCTGGCGCTGGAGAGCCACGGCCACACGGTCACTGCCTATCACGACGGGGCCAGCGGCCTGGAGGCGCTGGAGGCCAGCCCGCCTGACCTGGCCATCCTCGACGTGAAGATGCCCCGCATGGACGGGATGGAGGTGCTGCGCCGGCTGCGCCAGAGCTCCAGCGTGCCGGTGGTCATGCTGACCTCCAAGGACGAGGAGATCGACGAGATCCTCGGCTTCAACCTCGGGGCCGACGACTACATCCACAAGCCGTTCAGCCAGAGACTTCTGATCGAGCGGGTCAAGGCCATCCTGCGCCGTACCGGCCAGCCGGGCGAGGAGCCCGAGACCGGGGCCGAGGTGGCCGGTCGCGCCATCCGTCGCGGCAAGCTGGTGATGGATCCGGCGCGTCACGAGTGCACCTGGGACGGCCTGGCGGTGAAGCTGACGGTGACCGAGTTCCTGCTGCTGCAGGCCCTGGCCCAGCGCCCGGGCTTCGTGAAGAGCCGCGACAGCCTGATGGACGCCGCCTACGACGACCAGGTCTATGTCGACGACCGCACCATCGACAGCCACGTCAAGCGCATGCGCAAGAAGTTCCGGGTCGTCGACCCCGAGTTCGACGCGATCGAGACCCTGTATGGCGTCGGCTACCGATATCGCGAGAGCTGAGCCGGAGGGCGACGGGGACCCGGTTCGCCGGCCGCTACGCCTCGCCGGCTCGCGGCTCGGCGGGCTGATCCTCGCGCTCAACCTGCTCAGCCTGCTGATCCTGCTGGTCGGGGCGCTGCTGCTCAACGAGTGGCGGCGCAACCTGATCGACGCCCGGCTGGACTCCCTGACGGCCCAGGCCGAACTGCTGGCCAATGTGCTGGGCGAGGCCGGGGCGACGCGCGGCGAACCCTATCCGGCGCTCAATCCGGTCGACGCCGCCCTGGTGCTGCGGGACAACTTCATCCCCGTGGGCCAGCGGGCCCGGCTGTTCGACGACCAGGGCTGGCTGGTGACCGACAGCTACGCCGTGTCGGAAGAGATCCCCGGCGCGGCCCTGCCGCCGGCGCGGCCGGCCGACGCGCCGCCGCCCCCGCCCCGCGACCGCGAGGCGGACGCGCGCGAGCTGGCCCAGGCGCGGGCCGAGCTGGAGGCCGAGGTGGCCGCCGCCCTCGCCGGCGAGGCCAGCGCCGGCCTGCGCCTGTCCGAGAGCGGCGACCGGGTGGTGTCGGTGTCGATCCCGGTGCGCCATGTGCGCCAGGTGCTGGGCGTGCTGACGCTGGAGGCCGGCGATGTGGACGAGACGGTCGCCGCCCAGCGCCGCGCCCTGATGCCCTTCGCCGTGGTGGCGGTGCTGGTGTCGCTGATGTCCTCGCTGCTGATGCACCTGTTCGTGGTGCGGCCGATGACGCGGCTGTCGACGGCGGCGGACGCGGTGCGCCTGCAGCGGGCCCGGGCCATCTCCCTGCCTGACCTCGAGGGACGCAAGGACGAGATCGGCGATCTGGCCCGGGCGCTGGAGACCATGACCCGCACCCTGTCCGACCGGATGGACGCGATCGAGCGCTTCGCCGCCGATGTGGCGCACGAGATCAAGAATCCCCTGACCTCGATCCGCTCGGCGCTGGAGACCCTGCCGCTGGTCAAGGCCGAGGCCCAGCGCGAGAAGCTGACCGCGCTGCTGCAGGCCGACGTGCGCCGGCTGGACCGGCTGATCACCGACATCTCCAACGCCTCGCGGCTGGATGCGGAGCTGTCGCGGGACCGGCCGCGGCCGGTGGATCTGGGCCGGCTGCTGGCCGAGATCGTCAATGTCTACGCCACCTCGTCGCGGCCGGGCGAGGCGGAGGTGCGGTTCGCCGCCGGGCCGCTGGACAGCGGCCGGGTGATGGGCCGCGACGGGCCGCTGGGCCAGGTGTTCCGCAACCTGATCGACAACGCCCGCTCGTTCAGCCCGCCGGCGGGCGCCGTCGAGGTGCGCCTCGACCAGGACGACAGCGATCCGGAACGGCCGCTGCGGGTGCAGGTGCGCGACGAGGGGCCGGGCGTGCCGCCGGACAATCTCGAGACCATCTTCGAGCGCTTCTACACCTCGCGGCCCAAGGGGGCGGCGTTCGGGGCCAACTCCGGCCTCGGCCTGTCGATCGCGCGCCAGATCGTCGAGGCCCACGGCGGCCGCATCCACGCGGAGAACGCGCCGGAGGGCGGGGCCGTGTTCGTGGTGCGCCTGCCGGTCGTGCGCCCGGGCCAGCCGCGCCGGCCGCGATGAGGCCCGCGCCGGGCCCCGCGCCTGTCCACGCCTCGGTGGCCGCGGCCTGGACCCCGCAGGGCTGGGCCGGGGTGATGATCGAGGGCCCCTCGGGGTCGGGCAAGAGCGCCCTGACCCTGCGGCTGCTGGAGCGCGGCTTCCGGCTGGTGGCCGACGACTACGCGGTCATCTGGGCCTCCGGCGGGCGCCTCTGGGCCCGCGCCCCGGCCCGCATCGCCGGCCGGCTGGAGGGACGCGGCGTCGGGCTGTTCGACGTCCCGCCGCTGCCGCTGGCCCCGCTGACCCTGGCGATCGTCGCCGAGGCCGCGCCGGAGCGCCTGCCGGAGCCGCGCACGCGGACGCTGGACGGGGCGGCGATTCCGCAGCTGGCCCTGCCGCTCGACGCGCCCCTGACCGCCGCCCTCGTCGCCCGGGCGTTGAGACGCCTTCCTTGTCACCCGGTCTTGCCCTAAGACAGCCGGCCTGTGCGCGAGCCCGAGGGGCGCGGAGCCAGTGAAGGCGGCATGAACGGAATCCTGTCCAGCGCGAACCTTTCCAGCGGACTCCGGCGTCGATGATCGGGCTGGTGATCGTCACCCACGGCGGGCTGGCCGCGGAATTCCTGTCGGCCATGGAGCATGTGGTGGGCCCGCAGCGCGGCGTCGCGGCCATCTGCATCGGGCCGGACGACGACATGGACCGCCGTCGCCGGGACATCATCGACGCCGCCGCGGCGGTCGACGCCGGGGCCGGGGTGATCCTGCTCACCGACATGTTCGGCGGCACCCCCTCCAACCTGGCCATCTCGGTGATGGAGCAGACCGGGGCCGAGGTCATCGCCGGGCTCAACCTGCCGATGCTGATCAAGCTGGCCAGCGTGCGCGGGCGCGAGCCGCTGGAGGCCTGCGTGGCTCACGCCCAGGACGCCGGGCGCAAGTACATCTCGGTCGCCTCCTGGGTGCTCGCGGGCGAGAAATGAGCGCGACCGCCTCGGCCATCGTCAACATCTGCAACGCCCGGGGTCTGCATGCGCGGGCCTCGGCCAAGTTCGTCAAGACCGCCTCGGGCTTCGAGTCCGAGGTGAAGGTCACCCGCGACGGCACGACCGTCGACGCGCGCTCGATCATGGGCCTGCTGATGCTGGGCGCCGGCCTCGGCTGCGACATCGAGATCGCCGCCGAGGGCCCGGATGCGGAAGCCGCCCTCGCCGCCCTCGTCGCCCTCGTCGACCGCCGCTTCGACGAGGAGGCGTAGGGGGGGGACGTCGGCCCCTCCACCGCTTCGCGGTCCCCTCCCCACTGCGTGGGCAGGAAAGCGCCTCTCCTCCCCATGCGCTGCGTATGGGGGACAGAGACTGGGCGAGACGCCGAGGGCGCTCTCCATTCCTCCCCCGCAGGGGGAGGTGGCGC
>CAZUXK010000065.1:0-12796 GCA_964624025.1 uncultured Brevundimonas sp. | reverse complement strand
CCCCCCCGGGGGTGGGGCCCCCCCGACGGCGGTGGCGGGGGGCTGCGCCAAGATGGGAGGCGGTTATCCCCCCTCCGTCTCGCCGGCTTCGCCGGCGAGCCACCTCCCCCTGTGGGGGAGGAATTGCGCGCCCTTGATCCCGGCCCGCCCTCACCCCGCCGGCTGCAGGACGAACTCGCCCTCGAGGTGCAGCTCGACCTCGTCGCCGATCGCCGGCAGGGCGTAGTTGATGCCGAACTCCGAGCGGCGGATGGTGGCCTCGCCGTCGAAGCCGACCTTGTACTGGCCGCGGAACTCGCCGGCGGCGTTGAACTCCACGTCCATGGTCACCGGCCGGGTCACGCCGCGCAGGGTCAGGTTCCCCGTCACCTCCGCCTCGGTCGGGTCGTCCCGATCGACCACGATCGACGTCGCCACGAAGCTCGCGGTCGGATGGTTGGCGGTGTCGAAGAAGTCCGCGGTCTGCAGGTGGTTGTCGAGGCCGTCCGAGTTGGAGTCGACGTCGGTCAGCGGCACGGTCGCGGTCAGCCGGCTGTTGGCCGGGTTGGCCGGGTCGAGGGTCAGCTCGGCGGCGACGTTGACGAACTGGCCGTAGTAGGTCGACAGGCCGAGGTGATCGACCGACCAGGTGATCTTGCCGTGTTCGCTGTCCAGCACATAGGTCCCGGCCCGGACCTCGGACGGGGTGGTGGTCATCTGGGCGCGGGCGACGACGCCCCCGGCGAACAGCAGGGCGCCGGCGGCGACGGCCAGGGCGGCGGGACGGATCAGGTGACGCATGGGGCTTCTCCTCGGGGCTGGACCGTAATCGATCCTGTTGCAGATAGAGCCGGGACGCGCGGCCGCAAGCCCCCTGAGTTGACAGGCCGTCCCGGGAAAGCCATCTGCGCTGGCCTCCCGTCGAGACTCCCGACCGCCATGACCTACATCGTCACTGACGCCTGCGTCCGCTGCAAGTTCATGGACTGCGTGGAAGTGTGTCCGGTGGACTGCTTCTATGAGGGCGAGAACTTCCTCGTCATCGCCCCGGACGAGTGCATCGACTGCGGCGTGTGCGAGCCGGAGTGCCCGGTCGACGCCATCAAGCCGGACACCGAGGACGAGCCGGACGGCAAGTGGCTGCAGGTCAACGCCGAGTACGCCAAGGTCTGGCCCAACATCACCGTCAAGGGCACGCCCCCCGCCGACCGCGAACAGTTCGAGCGCGAGACCGGCAAGTTCGAGAAGTACTTCTCGCCGAAGCCCGGCAAGGGCTCCTGAGGCCGGGGCCCGCACGGGCCCGGGAACGATCCGCCCCCCGCCTGCTGCGGGGGACGCATCAACCGTTTTGATATTCCGTCACTTTGTGATAATGTCTCCGCATTGGATCGGGCGGCGGCCGTTGAACGGGGCGCCGCTCATTTTGCGACAGAACCCCGCCCGCAAGACGGGGTCGGCCTGAGGTTTGGTGATCCGCATCCGTACGTGACGTCCGAAGGCGACCGACCCGGCTCCCCGCCGGCCAGGCCGCTGTTCGCCGTTCACCATGCGCCTGCGCTCGCCGTCCCGGCCGGGAAAGGACGAGAAGTCATGACGAGCAAGACCGGTCTTGAATTCAAGGTTGGCGACGCGGTCGTCTATCCGGCGCACGGCGTCGGCAAGGTGGCGGCGATCGAGACGCAGGAAGTCGCGGGCATGTCCCTCGAGGTCTATGTGGTCACCTTCGATCACGAGAAGATGACCCTGCGCGTGCCGACCAGAAAGGCCAGGACCGCCGGCCTGCGCGCGCTGGCCGCCGACGACGTCGTGACCAAGGCCCTGACCGTCCTGAAGGGTCGCGCCCGCATCAAGCGCACCATGTGGTCGCGCCGGGCCCAGGAGTACGAGGCCAAGATCAACTCGGGCGACCTGGTCTCCATCGCCGAGGTGGTGCGCGATCTGCACCGCGCCGAGAGCCAGCCGGAACAGTCCTACTCGGAGCGCCAGCTGTACGAGTCGGCGCTGGACCGCATGGCCCGCGAGGTCGCCGCCGCCAACAAGATCGACAAGGACGAGGCCGTGGCCCTGCTGGCCAAGTCGCTCAGCGCCAAGAAGCCGGTGGTCCAGGCCGAGGCGGCCTGATCGGCCTTCCAGGCATCAGACATGAGGAAGGGCGGGGCCGGCGACGGACCCGCCCTTTTCGTTTGTCCGCGCCGCCGCGCCGTCAGAAGTACTCGGCGTTGGCCGGGCATTCGGCGCTGATCCGCCGGGCGGTGATGCTGGCGGGGATGAAGGGCGTGCCGCGGGCCAGCTGGGCCCCGCCGGTGAAGCGGAAGCTCTCGGCGGCATAGGGCCCGTTCAGCCGCACCTGCACCGTGCGGCCGCGCCGGTCGCGGCAGACGCCCTCGAAGCGGGCGTTGCCCGAGCCGACCTGGCGCACCGGATAGGTGCAGGACCAACGCCGCGTCGACAGGCCGCCGAAGAAGCGGTTGATCTCGCTCTGGCGCACGCACTTGGTCTCGGTCTCGCCGACGCCGAGCACCCGCGTGCTGTACTCCCAGTAGCCGGGCTGAGGCTGGGGGGCCTCCTGGGCCGGGGCCGAGGCCGAGGGCGCGGCCAGCATCAGGGCGGCGCCGGCGGCGGCGGCGGTCCCGGCCGGCAGGCGGGGCAGGCGATCGGTCAGGCTCATGTCGGTCCTCGCAGACAGATGTTGGACGCCGGGATATAGATGCGGGCTTGAACGAAGGCTGAACAGGGGGGTTCCGCCACAGCGCCGGAAGGCGGATCCGCCCGGACCGCTTGACGCCCCGGCCCCTTTGCCCCTATACGGCCCCCTCTCGCGCGGGCCCCTGTCCCGCGCGTCCCTGTTTTACGCGCCCATGACGACAGATCGTGGTCGCGCCGACAAAGGATCTGACGATGTCGCGTCGCTGCGAACTCACCGGGGTCGGCCCGATGGTCGGCCACCACGTGAGCCACTCGAACATCAAGACCAAGCGCCGCTTCCTGCCGTCGCTGAAGGCCGTCAAGGTGACCTCGGACGCCCTGGGCCAGACCTTCTCGCTGCGCATCTCCAACGCCGCGCTGCGCACCCTCGATTTCAAGGGCGGCCTGGACGCCTACATCGTCAAGGCCCGCGACGAGCAGCTGTCGCCGACGGCCCAGCGCATCAAGCGCCAGATCAAGGCCAGGCTGGCCGAGCAGACCGCCGCCTGACCGGCGACGTCCGCGACGACTTTCCGAAAGGCCGGCGGCGACGCCGGCCTTTTTGTTTGCGCGGGCGAGTGCGGGGGCTACCCTCCCGGCCATGCGCCTGATCCCCCTCGCCGCCGCCCTCGTCCTCGCCGCGCCCGCCCTCGCGCAGGAGGCCCCGCCGACCCCGCGGACCTCGACCGCCTTCACCCTCGCCAGCGAGCAGCCCCTGGCCCCGGAACAGCGCGCCGTGCGCTTCGACCGGGCGGTGCTGGCCTTCCGCATCATGCCCGAGAGCCGGACGCTGGCCGGCGACGCCGCCCTGACCTTCACCGCCACGGCCCCGACCGACCGGCTGTTGGTGGAGCTGGACACGGTCTTCGACATCTCCGGCGTCGAGGTCGACGGCCGCGCCCTGGCCCCGGAGGCCTGGCGCAATCCCGAGGGGCGGCTGACAGTCGAGCTGCCGAGCCCCCTCGCCGCCGGCGAAACGGCCACCCTGCGCCTGCGCTACCACGGGGCGCCGCGCGTCGCCCCGCGCGCGCCGTGGGACGGCGGCTTCGTCTGGGCCACGGCCCCGTCCGGCGAGCCGTGGATCGCCACGGCGGTGCAGGGCGAGGGCTGCGACCTGTTCTGGCCCTGCATCGACAACCCGGCCGGCGAGCCGGGCGAGGTCGAGCTGCACATCACCGTGCCCTCCAGCCTGTCGGCCCCGTCGAACGGCGTGCTGCTGGGAACCGAGGACCACGGCGACGGCTGGACCACCTGGCGCTGGCGGGCGCGCCAGCCCAACACCTACGCCATCGCGCTGAACGTCGGTCCGTACGAGCGGGTCTCGGCGATCTACGAGAGCCGCTTCGGCAACCGCTTCCCGATGGAGTTCTGGCATCTGAAGAGCGCCGCCCCGGCCGATGTGGCGGCGCTGTTCGCCCAGTTCGCGCCGATGCTCGACTTCTTCGAGGCCAATGTCGGCCCCTACCCCTTCGGCGACGAGAAGATGGGGGTGGTCGAGACCCCGCACCTGGGCATGGAGCACCAGACCATCAACGCCTACGGCGACCAGTACCGCGTCGACGGCCGCGGCTACGACTGGCTGCTGCACCACGAACTGGCCCACGAGTGGTTCGGCAACCAGATGACCAATGTCGACGGCGACGACATGTGGCTGCACGAGGGCCTGGGCACCTACATGCAGCCGCTCTACGCCCGCTGGCTGCACGGCGATCGCTACATGGAAGCCGAGCTCAAGACCCAGCGCGAGGCCCTCGCCAACCGCTTCCCGGTTGTCTCCGGCCGGCCGGGCGTCAGCTATTTCAACGGCGATGGCCCGGGCAACGACATCTATTACAAGGGCTCGCTGTTCGCCCACACCCTGCGCCACCAGATCGGCGATGACGCCTTCCGTCGGGCCCTGACGCGGCTGGTCTACGGGACCGACACGCCGCAGCCGGGTCAGATCCGGCCGCTGACGCGCACCACGCCCGACTTCGCCGCCATCGTCCGCGACATCACCGGGCGCGACTACGACTGGCTGTTCCGCGGCTATCTCTACAACGCCGCCCTGCCGGTCCTGCACCAGAGCCGCGAGGCCGGGGTGCTGGCCCTGCGCTGGGAGACCGGCGACGGCGCCCCGTTCCCGCTTCCGGTCGAGGTCGAGGTCGACGGCCGTGTCGTCACCGTGCCGATGACCGGCGGCTCAGGGCGGCTGGAGGTCCCGGAGGGGGCCCATGTGCTGGTCGACCCGGACAACAGGGTGTTGCGCCAGTCGGACGCCGTCGACGCCCTTGTCGCCTTCCGCGGTCGCGCCCGCTGAGCCGGAGGGCTCAGCCCGCCGCCGGGCGCGCCTGGCGCAGGTGGCCCGTCAGGCGCGACAGGCCTTGCAGCAGGGTGATCGACGCCGCGTCGTCTCGACAGCCGCTCTCGAGGATCAGCCGCATGGCGGTGACGTGCAGGGTCACCGCTTCCCAGTTCCAGCGCCCGGCGTGCAGCATGTGATCGGTAATGTCGCACAGGCTGGAGACGGCCGGATGCAGCGGGCCGGTGTCGAAGAAGCCGGCGATGTCGAGCAGCTTCTCGGCCACGGCATAGACCTCGTCGGTCGTCTCAGGCCGCTGTTCGGCGGCGAGATACTCCAGACGGGCCAGACGCTGGCGAATGGTGACCATGGCCTCGTCAAAATGGCTGGCCAGCCCGGCCTCGGCCTGGCTCAGCGCCTCCTCGACGGTGATGCCGCCCGGCTCGGCCATCTTCGCGGCCAGCGGCGAGGTCCGGTGAATCTTGCGTACAGCGCTCATATCGAAACCCGCATTGGCTTGAACATGCCGTCGATGTCTTCCTGGGCGAGGTTCTCGCCGGCGGCGGCGCCCACTTCGCCCGACAGATCGGTGGACCGTCGCCCCTCCATCCCCGCTGGCGGCCCGAGGTTGCGGATCCGGCGTTCGGGTCCGGCGTAGGCGTCGCACTCCACGAACGGCCGGGTGTCGCGGCCCAGCCAGACCACCCGGTCCAGCACCACATTCGGGGTGATCGGCTTGGCGATGACGAAGCTGGCCCCGCAGTCGCGGCTCTTCTCCACCCGGCTCTGCGCCGCATGGCCGGTCAGCATGATGATCGGCGTCATGTTGAGCGGCGGCGGCGCTTCCCGTCGCACCCAGCGAACGAAGTCGTAGCCGTCCATCTCGGGCATGGAGCAGTCGATGAAGATCAGGTCGGGCTGGCGCGAGGTCAGGATATCGACCGCCTCCCGGGCGCTCTCGCAGCGCATCTGCTGGCGCACGCCGAAGCCCTGCACTACCGAGCTCATGATGGCCAGTGCCTGCGGATCATCATCAACGATCAGCACCGTCGTCTTCTCGAGGTTGACGCGCCGGTTCCCGCGCATGGTCATGGGATCACCCGGCAGCGGAGGCGTCGGCCTCTGTGAGGGCGTCGCGCAGGCGGTGCTGCATCTGCGCCAGGGTCACGGTACCGATGGCCCGGGCCGGGGCAGTGCCTGACGCCACGGCCAGCATCACGCCCTCCATGGCGCGCAGCGACTGGGCCATCAGGTCCGCGCTTTGCACCGTGTGCCACATCTCCGGCTGGATCTGGCCGCCGCGTTCACGCAGCAGCTGGCCCAGCAACTCGCCCAGATCCTCGACCTGGTTGGCGATCTCCCCCATCTCGCTCGACAGGGCGGACATCAGGGCCTCCTGGATCGGCGTCATCAGAACAGCTCCAGCACGCCAGTCGCGACCGGTTCCGGGGCCACCACCGGCTTCTCGTTGACGGCGCCCTCGACCCCACGGACCAGGGCCCGGCCGCTCACCGGCCAGAACTGCACCCGCCGGCCGCCGAGGCCGCGCAGGCTGCCGCCGATCAGCGGAATGCCTTCGTCGCGCAGAAAGCGCTCGGCGAAGTCAGCGTTGGAGCGGCCGACATCGTTCAGCGAGTCGAACATGCGTCCGCCGCCGAACAGCTTGGCCTCCAGCCGGTCGCGACGCGCGCCGTGCTTGAGCAGGTCGTTGATCAGCACTTCCATGGCGTAGGCCCCGTAGCGGCGGCCGGCGGCCCCGCCGGTCCCGTCGCCATCCGGCAGCAGGAAGTGGTTCATCCCGCCCACGCCCTCCTCGGGGTCGCGCAGGCAGGCGGCCACGCAGCTGCCCAGAATGGTGCTGAGCACGACATTGGGGTCGCTGCTGACGACGTGTTCGCCTTGGCCGACGTGGACCCGGCGGACGCGGGTGTTTGCGGTCACTTCGGTCATGTGAGGGTCCCGAACACGCTTTCGAGCTTGTCCTTGAGCTGGGCCACCGTGAACGGCTTCACGAGGTAGTTGTTCACCCCGAACTGGACCGCGCGCTGCACCAGCTCGCGATCGGCCCGGCCGGTCAGCATGATGAAGGCCGTCTTCGACGACGGGCCATGGGCCCGCACGGCGCGCAGCAGGCCCAGACCGTCGAGGTTGGGCATGTTGAAGTCGGAAATGATCAGATGCGGCGGCTGGGTGATCACCGAGCGCAGGCCCGCTTCCCCATCGGAGGCGTCGCGGATCTCGCGGAAGCCGAGCTGTTGAAGGCTCGTCCGGATCAGGGCGCGCATCGTCTGCTGGTCATCGACGATGAGGGTGTGAATGGCGGCGGCGGCAGGCATGGTCAGCGAACCTCAGTGGGATCCGGCGCGCGCCGTTCGGGCAGCGCACAGTTCAAGGATGGCGTCGGCCATTTGCGAAAGCGGAAGCTGGCGTTCAACGGCTCCCAGCTCGAAGCCGGCGCGCGGCATGCCGTAGACGACCGAGGAGGCCTCGTCCTGGCCGAGGGTGTGGCCCCCGGCCTGACGGATGGCGAGCAGGCCCTCGGCCCCGTCCCGGCCCATGCCGGTCAGCAGAACGCCGGTACAGGGGCGCTTGGTGCGGGCGACAGAGTGGAACAGCACATCGACCGACGGCCGGTGACCGCTCACGGTCTCTCCGGACACCAGCCGGCAGCGCGGCGTGGTCCCGCCGACCTCGAGATGGGCGACGCCGCCCGGGGCCAGATAGATCTTTCCAGGCTCCAGCAGGGCCCCGTCGGTCGCCTCCGTCACCGTCGCCGGGCAGGAGCGATCCAGACGCGCCGCGAAGCTCGGCGTGAAGGTCGCCGGCATGTGCTGGGTGATCACCGTCGCAGGACAGTTGGCCGGGAAGCGGCTGATGATGCTCAGCAGCGCCTCGACCCCGCCGGTGGAGGCGCCGATGGCCAGGATGTGGTCCGGCGCAGCGCGATAGTCGGGCCCGAAGCGGGCCGCCGGGGCGGCGACGCCCGAGGCTATGCGGACGCGGGAAAGGGCCGCCGTCTTGACGATGGTCGGCAGGTTGGCGAAGGCCTCGGCCGTGGTCGTCCCGGGGCCCGGTTTGCCGACGGCGTCCACCGCGCCGAGCTCCAGCGCGGCCAGGGTGATCTCGGCGCCGGCCTGGGTCAGGGTCGAGACCATCACCACCGGCATCGGCCGCAGGCGCATGATCTTCTCGAGGAATTCGATGCCGTTCATGCCGGGCATCTCGACGTCGAGCGTGATCACGTCCGGGTTCAGGCGCTTGATCTCGGCGCGCGCCTCCATCGGGTCGGCGGCGAAGCCGACCACCTCGATCTCGGGGTCCCGCTTGAGCGTCGCGGCGATCAGGCCGCGCATGGTCGGGGAGTCGTCGACGATGAGGACGGTGACCGTCATGCACTCAACCTGTAGGTTGTCAGGCCGTCCGTCCGCAGCCGGGCGGCGGCCGGACCCGAGACGCGCTCGGAGTGGCCGATGTAGAGGGTGGCGTCAGGCGTCATCGCCGGGAGGAAGCGCGACCAGATCTTTTCCTGGGTCGGCTCGTCGAAATAGATCACGACGTTGCGGCAGAAGATGACGTCGAAGCGGCCTCGCATCGGCCACTGGCCGATCAGGTTCAGCTCGCGGAACGCCACCAGCTGGCGCAGCTGGTCGCCCGCGCTGTACTGGGTCCCCTGCTTGTCGAAGAAGCGGTTGCGCAGCGCCACCGGGGCGGCATCCAGCGCCTCGGACGAATAGACGCCCGCTGTCCCCTCGGCGACCATGTTCGGATCGATGTCGGTCGCCAGGATCTTGACGTCGAGGTCGTTGGCCTCAGGCAGCTCCGACAGCACGATCATGCCCATCGAATAGGGCTCCTGACCGTTGGAGCAGGCCGCCGACCACAGCCGCACGCGGCCCCCCGCGCGGGCCCGGCGCACCAGCTCCGGCATCACCCGGTCCTTCAGGTGATCGAAGTGGTGCGGCTCGCGGAAGAAACGCGTGACATTGGTCGTCAGGGCCGCGGTCATGGCCTGGCGCTCGTCCAGGGCGCCCTCGCCCTGGATCAGTTCGCAGTAGTCGCGGAAGCTCCGTAACCCTAATGCGCGCAGGCGCTTGGCCAGGCGCGAATAGACGAGCGCCGCCTTGCCTTCATGCAGGGCGATGCCGGCGTGGCCATGCAGGATCTGCGCGATCTGGCGGAAATCATCCGGGGTGAGCGGGAACTCTCCCTCGACCAGCGACTCGCGCTCGGCGGTTCGGCTCATGCGGCCTCGGACTCTTGTTCCGGCAGAATCCAGTTCAGATCGATCAGGCTGACCATGCGGGCGTCGATGGCGAGAATGCCCTTGACGAATCCGCGGGCCCGGTCGCTGCCGATGTCCGGCGTCGGCTGGATGGCGTCGTCGGTCATCTCGATGATGTCCGACACCGCGTCGACCAGCAGGCCGATGGTGCGTTCACCGACGGCCACCACCATGATGACGTGCCGGGCGGTGGGCTCGGTCGTCTTCAGCCCGAGGCGCGCGCCCAGATCGATGATCGGCAGCACCGCGCCGCGCAGGTTGATGACGCCCTTCATGTAGGCGGCGGTGCGCGGCACCGCGGTCGCCGGCGTCCACCCGCGGATCTCGCGCACAGCCATGATGTCGACGCAGAACGCCTGCTCCCCGATGCGGAAGGAGATCAGTTCCCGGGCGGCGGAGGCGGCGGTTGAGGCTTGGGTCATGACTCTCAGCTCGCGAGTTTGAATTCCGGACGGGTCGGGCGGCGTCGGGCGCTCGTGACGATGGCGTCGATGTCGAGGATCAACGCCACGCGGCCGTTGCCGAGGATCGTGGCGGCGGCGACGCCATCGATTTGCTGGTAGTTGGTTTCGAGGCTCTTGATGACGACCTGGCGCTGGCCCTGGATGGCGTCGAACAGCAGGGCCGCACGGGTGCCGCCCTCCGTTTCGACGATGACAGCGACCCCCTCCGAGGGCGTCATCGGCTCGGTCCGGTAGCCCAGCGTCAGGGCGACATCGATCAGGGGCACAAAGATCCCGCGGAACATGATCACCGGATCATGGCCGCCGACGTACTGCACATCCTCGGCGCGCGGGGTCAGGCTCTCGACGATCGCCGGCAGCGGGGCCACGAGCGTCTGCTCGGCGGCGGTCACCACCATCCCGTCCAGCACGGCGAGGGTCAGCGGCAGGCTGAGGGTGAAGGTCGAACCCTTGCCCGGCGTCGAGGTGATCGAGATGCGACCGCCCAGCGACTGGATCGAGCGCTTGACCACATCCATGCCCACGCCGCGCCCGCTGATGTCCGAGACCGAGTCGGCGGTCGAGAAGCCCGGCAGGAAGATCAGGTTGTCGACCTCGTCGTCGGTCAGCACCGCGTCTCCCGGGATCAGGCCCTTCGACACCGCGATGCTGCGCACGCGTTCCCGGTTGATGCCCTTCCCGTCGTCGCTGATCTCGATGACGATCCGGCCGGAGCGGTGAAGGGCCGCGAGCCGGACCGTACCTTCGTCCGTCTTGCCCGCGGCGACGCGCGCCTCCGGCGTCTCCAGCCCGTGGTCGATGGCGTTGCGGATCATGTGGGTGATCGGTTCGGCGAGGCGCTCGACCACAGTCTTGTCGACCTCGGTGTCCTCCCCGGCCGTCACCAGGCGGACGCGTTTGCCGGTCATCTCCGCCACTTCTCGGACCAGTCTGGGCATGCGCTGGAACACCGACTTCACCGGCTGGGCGCGGATGGCCATGACGCTGTCCTGGATCTCGCGTGTCAGCAGCTCGAGGTTCTCAAGGCCAGCGGCCATGCCCGAGGAGCGACCGACGCCACTCTCGGTGACCCGCTGCGACAGCATGGCCTGCTGGATGACCAGCTCGCCGACCACGTTGATCAGGCGGTCGACGCGCTCCAGATCGACGCGAATGGTCACGGCCGGGGTCGCCTGGGCCGGGGTCTGGACCTGGGCTGGTGCAGCCGGGGCGGCCGCCCTCGCGGGGGCCGCCGCGGGCTTCGGGGCCGCAGCCGCAGGGACCGGGGCGGCGGACGCGGCCGGCTCGCTGGCGCTCATGGCCGCCGCCAGCAGGGCGGCGATGTCGAGGTCCGCGGGCACCGTGGCCGCCGGCGAGGTCTCCGCCGGCACGCCCTCCGCTCCGCCCTGCGCCGCACCCAGCGGCGTGATGGTCACCGGGCAGTCGGCTTCCACAAAGTCGAACACCTCGCGGACAACGCCTTCGTGGACGTCGCTGTCGAGCTTGCAACGCCACGTCAGATAGCCGGTCTCGGGGTCGAGCACGTCGAGCGACGGGAGTTCGCTCGTGTCGACAGTGACGCTCAGCTTGCCGAGCCGTTCCAGCTCGCGCAGCAGCAGCGCCGTCTCGTTGGCGTGGGCGTACATGCGCCCGGCCGGCTTGAACTCGATCCGCCAGCCGGTCGGGGCCCCGACGACCTGGGCCGGGGCGGGCTCGTCGAGACCGCCGAAGGCGATCGGAGTGAAGCCGAAGTCGTCCTCGGCGTCCGCCCCGCCGGCGTCGCCGCTTGGCGCCGCCTCCCCGTGGGTCAGGGCCTCCAGCTCGGCCACCAGGCCGTTGGAGCGTTCCTCATCGACCGGATCGCCATCGCCGCGGGCGCACGACACGTGGTCGCTCAGCAGGTCCGCGGCGCGCAGCAGGGTCTTGACCGTCGGGTCATCCGCCGGCTTGCGCCCGGCCCGGATCTCGTCGAGCAGGGTCTCGAACACATGGGCGAAGCGGACCAGGTCGTCGAGACCGAAGGCCCCGGCGCCGCCCTTGATCGAGTGAACGGCGCGGAACACGGCATTGACCGTTTCCGTGTCGTCCGAGCCGGACTCGATAGCCAGCAGACCACCCTCCAGGTCGGCGAGCAGCTCGTCGCACTCCTGGAAGAAGATCGCCTTGATGGCCTCAAAGGGATCGACGCCGTCGCTCATGTCAGGCTGCCACCCGCCGCACCGCGTCGACCAGCTTGGCCGGGTCGAACGGCTTGACGATCCAGCCCGTGGCCCCGGCCTCGCGGGCGCGCTGCTTCTTGGCGGCGTCGCTCTCGGTGGTCAGCACCAGGATCGGGGTGGCGCGGTGGGCCGGATCGGCCCGCACGCCCTCGATCACGCCGAACCCGTCGAGGCGCGGCATGTTGATGTCGGTGATGATGATGTCGGCGCCCTCGGCGCTGAGGGTCTCGAGCCCGTCCACACCGTCCACCGCCTGAATGACGCGGTAGCCGGCTTCGACCAGGGCCATCTGAAGCATGTCGCGCATGGTGCGACTGTCGTCGATGGTCAGGACCGTCTTGGTCACGAAAGTTCTCCGGAGTGAGGGAGGGACGGGGCGCCGAAGGCGGTCCACTGGCTCGCGAAAGCCTCGGACGCGCCGGTGATGGAAAGGTCATGGCCATCGGCCTGCCAGGTCTGCTGCGCGGACAGCAGCACCTGGAGGCACAGGCCCCCGAGGCGCTCCACGCCGCTGGCGTCGATCTCGGCGGCCTGGCCTCGCAGGCTCAGCAGCTCGGCCTTCAGCGGCGTGGCCTGCCGGATGTCGAGGACGGGCTTCAGTTGCACGCGCGCCATCAGAACTCCTCCCAGCCGTCTTCGCTCGCCACCTGTTCGGACTTCAGCGCCGCGCCGCCGCGACCGACGGTCTTGAGCGCGGGGGCGCTGGCCGGGGGCCGGGGCGCCGGAGCCGCCGCGACCGGAGCGCGCGCCGGCGCGGCGCTGCGGATGGCCCCGCCGCCGACATTGAAGCGGCTGACCGACTGGGTCAGCGCTTCGGCTTCCCGGGACAGGCTGTGGCTGGCGGCGGTGGATTGCTCGACCATGGCCGCATTCTGCTGCGTAACCTGATCCATTTGGTTAACGGCGC
>CAZUXK010000064.1:0-12904 GCA_964624025.1 uncultured Brevundimonas sp. | reverse complement strand
CACATAGGGACATCCTGGAGGTTTCGCATGCGCTTTCGTCACGGACCGGCCGCTCTGGCCTTCGCCGCCGCCGCCCTCGTCGCCACCGCCGCCGTCGCCCACCATGGCTGGAGCTCCTATGACGCCGAGCGCGTGATGCGGCCGACCGCCCAGGTGCTGGAGTCGAGCTGGGGCAGCCCGCACGGGGCCATCGTCATCGCCGTCGAGGGGCAGCGCTGGGACGTGGTGCTGGCGCCGGTCTCGCGCATGCAGGCGCGCGGTCTCGTCGAGGGCGAAATCGCCGTCGGCCAGACCGTGACGGTCGAGGGCTATCCGCGCCGTGACGGCACGCGCGAGCTGCGCGCCGAGCGGATCACCGCCGGCGGCAAGACGGTCGAACTGCGCTGATCCCGCCCGAGCTGATCGCGGCGATCGAGGCCTCGGCCCTGGCCGACTGGGCCGGGTCCGAGGCGCTGGTCTATCCCGTCGCCAACACCGCCCATGTGATCGGGGCGGTGCTGCTGGTTGGCGGCATCGGCCTGCTGGACCTGCGCCTGCTCGGCTATGGTCGGCGGCTGGCGCCCCAGACCCTGGCCGAGGTGGTGACGCCGCTGGCGCTGGCGGGGTTCGCCCTGATGGTGGTCAGCGGCGTGCTGATGTTCGCCGCCGACGCCCGGGCCATGGCCGCCTCGCCGCTGTTCATCGCCAAGCTGGGTCTCATCGGTCTGGCGGGCGTGAACGCCCTGGCCTTCCGCAGCCTGTTCCGGCGGCTGGACGGGGGCATCCCGCCCGGAGCGCGCATCCTCGCGGCGGTGTCGCTGGCCCTGTGGCTGGGTGCGGTCGTACTGGGGCGGCTGGTCGCCTATTTCTGAGGGGGCGAACGCCAGTTCTCAGGCGGGTTCGCGGGCGACCAGACCGGCGGCGTTCACGCGGCGAACGGCCGCGCGATCAAACGAAACAAAGGCCGCGCTGCCGTGGCGCGCGCCCAGCTCGGCGATGACGCCATCAGCGAAATCCCCGCCGGCCCGGAGCAGGTCGAGGCCGGCCCTGACGGAAGCGTCATCGACCACGACGTTGGGGGCTTCGGTCAGCGCCTGCACCGCCTCTGCGATCTGGCCCGCCGGGTAGCGATACCCGCTGCGCAGGACCCAGCAGAACTCGCAGAGCGCCGCCGTGGTGATGATGACGCCGTCGGCATGGGCGAGCTCCTCCCGGGCCCGGCGCCACTGGTCCTCGTCATCCCGGACCACGATCCGCACCAGAAGGTTGGTGTCAGCGGTAATCATCGGGCGCGCCGGCCCAGCCCCGGGCGATGACCTCGTTCATTTCCTCGATCGACAGGGGGGGCACGTTCGCCGGCCGCTGCAGCATGCCGGCGATTTCGTCCCACGACGTGGTCTTTCGCCGGACCGGCAGGATCACCAGCCCGCCGTCAGGACGAACGTCCACACGCAGTCGGTCGCCCGGCTTGACGCCCAGGCTCTCGCGGAGCCGCTTGTTGAGGGTGATCTGACCCTTCGCGGTCATGGTCAGTTCGATCATGGGCAAAGAGTAAGGCAAAACTGCCTTACTCTCAAGCGAGGCAGCTCTCGAACCCGGCCTTCAGCGCCGCCTCGTCGAGGTCGCGGCCGATGAAGACGGCGCGCGACCAGCGGCGCTCGTCAGCGCCCCACGGCCGCTGCAGGTCGCCCTCGAGGATCATGTGCACGGCCTGGAACACCAGCCGGCGGTCCTCGCCGGCGACATCGATGATGCCCTTGGCGCGCAGGATGTCCTGGCCCTTCGTGGCCAGAAGCTCGTCGATCCAGCGGGTGAACTTCTGCCCGTCGACCGGCCGGTCCAGCGACAGGGCCACGCCGCGGACGTCATCGTTGTGGGCGTGACCGCGCGGCCCGTGGGCGTGGTCATGGGCGTGGTCGTGCCCGTGACCGTGGTGGTGGCCATGGTCGTGGTCGTGGCCGCAGTGCTCGTCATGCACGTGGCCCTCGGCGCCGTGGGGCGGATTGACGAAGTCCGGGCGCACCTCGACGACCCGCTCCAGATCGAAGGCGCCGATGTCGAGGATCTGGTCGAGCGGCACGGCAGCGCGCTCGGTGCGGACAATGGGGGCCAGCGGGTTGAGGCTGCGCAGCCGCGCCTCGACCGCGTCCAGCTCGGCCGGGCTGGCCAGGTCCGTCTTGTTCAGCAGGATGCGGTCGGCGAAGGCGACCTGCTCGCGCGCCTCCTTCGAGTCGTCCAGCCGCGCCATGACGTGGCGGGCGTCGACCAGGGCGGTGACGCTGTCCAGCCGGGTCTTGGCCTTGACGTCCTCGTCGACGAAGAAGGTCTGGGCCACCGGGCCGGGGTCGGCCAGGCCGGTGGTCTCGACGATGATGGCGTCGAAGGCCGGCTTGCCGGGTCGCTGGCGCTTCATCAGGCCGGAGACGACGCGGATCAGGTCGCCGCGCACGGTGCAGCAGATGCAGCCGTTGTTCATCTCGAACACTTCCTCGTCGGCGCCGACCACCAGATCGTTGTCGATGCCGATCTCGCCGAACTCGTTGACGATCACGGCGTAGCGCTTGCCGTGGTCCTCGGTGAGGATGCGGTTCAGCAGGGTGGTCTTGCCGGCGCCGAGGTAGCCGGTCAGCACGGTCACGGGGATCTTGTCGTTCATCCCGCCCATCTAGGCGTCCGCGGCCCCGCGCGAAAGGTCAGCAGCCCGGACAGTCGGGCCCTTCGGCCGTTTCCAGCTGCAGGGTGGCGTGGGCGACGCCGAAGTCCCGGGCCACGGCCTGGGCCTCGCGCAGCAGGGCGTCGGCGTCGGCGCGCGCGTGCACCAGATGGGCGGTCAGGGCGGTGCGGGTGGTCGACAGGGCCCAGACATGCAGGTCGTGCACGCGGCTGACGCCCGGCAGGGCTTCGAGCGCGGCGCGGACGGCGGCAACGTCCACACCGGCGGGGGCGGCGTCCAGGGCCAGATCGACGGAGTCGCGCAGCAGGCCCCAGGTGCCCAACAGGATGACCGCGACGATCACCAGGCTGGCGATCGGGTCGAGCAGGGTCCAGCCGGTCAGCATCACCCCGGCGCCGACGATCACCACGCCGATCGACACCCCGGCGTCGGCCAGCATGTGCAGATAGGCGCCGCGGGCGTTCAGGTCGGTGTGCCGGTCGCGCAGGAACAGCAGGGCGGTGCCCAGATTGATGACGAAGCCGAGCCCGGCCACGGCCATGACGACGCCGGACTCGACCGGCCGGGGGTCTGCCAGGCGTTCGATCGCCTCGAAGGCGATGAAGACGCAGGCGGCCAGCAGCAGCAGGGCGTTGGCAAGGGCGGCCAGGACGGTGGCCTTGCCGTAGCCGTAGGTGCGCCGGGCGCTGGAGGCCCGCCGCGCCAGCCAGGCGGCCCCTCCGGCCATGGCCAGCCCCAGCACGTCGGACAGGTTGTGGCCGGCGTCGGCCAGCAGCGCCGCCGAGCCGGCGATCAGCCCGGCTGTCGCCTCGGCGATGACAAACACCAGATTGATCGCCAGGCCGGCGAGGTAGCGCCAGTCGCCGGTGTCAGCCGGAGCGTGGTGATGATGGTGATGCCCGTGCCCGTGCCCGTGGCTGTGACCATGTCCATGGCCATGAGCGTGAGCGTGTCCGGGCGCGGCGTCGTGAGCCATGCGCCCAGCCTAGTGGCCGCGCAGGGCGACGAAAAGGGCCAGCCCCAGCAGCGCCAGGCCCAGCAGCACCCGCTCGTAGCGGGCCCAGCGGTCGAGACGCAGGGCCTGGGCTCCGGCGCGGGCCAGCAGCACCAGACCGAGCATGCCGATCACCGTGCCCAGCGCCATGGCCAGGGTCAGGGCGGCGATCACGGCGGCGCCCTGGTCGGACGCAGACAGGTAGAGCGGCAGCAGCACCTCGCCCGGGGAGATGGCCAGCAGGGCGACGAGGCCGAGGGCGGCGGCCCGGTGGCCCGGCGCGGCGGGCGGCTCGCCGAGGGCCCCGGCGGCGCCGGCGAGCGCCGGGGCGCGCAGCCCGCGCACGAGGTAGAACAGGCCCAGCAGGGCGAGGAAGACCGCGGCGAGGCGCGGGGCCAGGCCCTCGACCCAGGTCTCCAGGGCCAGGCCGGCCCCGACGA
This sequence comes from uncultured Brevundimonas sp., assembly GCA_964624025.1. Classification (GTDB taxonomy): domain Bacteria; phylum Pseudomonadota; class Alphaproteobacteria; order Caulobacterales; family Caulobacteraceae; genus Brevundimonas. The sequence continues at coordinate 8,817 of CAZUXK010000064.1, read as the reverse complement.
TCAGCAGGCCGACGAGGGCGGTGGAGACGATGTGCGCCAGAGCGGCGACGGTGGTCACGGCCGCCAGCTGGGCGGTGCGCCAGCCCTGGGCCCGGGCCACCAGCACGAACGGCAGCCAGTGCGTCGGCAGGGCCGCATGCAGCAGGGCCGTGGCGAAGCCGCCCCCGATGAGGGACAGGGCCAGGGGATCGGTGAGGGCGGACGCCATGGGCTCCCCCTACAAAGTTACGCCGTAACAATCGAGCCCTGTCGGCGCCTCGGGCGGGGATTCCGCCCGCGTCGTGGAGCCGCGCTTCTGGCGGCGCTTCTGGCCGCGCTTCAGGCGGCGCGGGCGGCCGCGGCGTCAACCAGCAGGGCGAGGATCTCGTCGGCGGAGCCCGCGGCGCGCAGCTGTTCCCGGCGCTCGGCGCTGCGCAGGAAGCGCGACACGGCGGCGAGGGCGCGCAGGTGCTCGGCCCCGTCGCGGGGCGGTGCGAACAGGCCGAAGATCAGATCGACAGGCCGCTCGTCCACCGAGGCCCAGGCGACCGGCTGGTCCAGCCGGATGAACAGGCCGCAGACCCGCTCAAGGCCATCGATCCGGGCATGGGGCACGGCGACGCCGCCGCCGAGGCCGGTCGAGCCCAGCGCCTCGCGCTCAAGCAGGGCCTCGACCGTGCGTGTTTCCTCGACCCCGAACTGCTCGGCAGCCAGGGCGGCGAGGGCGTTGAGAGCCTGACGCTTGGACGACACGCCGGTCCGCAGGACAACGCCGTCCTCGGCCAGCAACTCGACGATATCCATGAAGCTGAGCCTGACTGGTAAGCGGACCCTGAGCGGGGCGGCGTCCCTTTAAGACGCGCCGCCCCGGTTTGCAAAGGGCGTGGGCCTAGTGGCCGACGCCGTTCGAGGGTCGGGTCCGTTCCGGATCGATCCAGCCGATGTTGCCGTCCGGCCGACGATAGACCACCGACAGGCCGCCATGCCCGGCGTTGCGGAAGACCAGCACCGGATAACCGGTGACGTCGAGCTCGAGCACCGCCTGGCCCACGGTCATGGTGGTGATGCGCGCCTCGGTCTCGGCGATGACCATGGCCGCCGGGGGGCCTTCCTCCTCGCTTCCGGCGTCGCCAAAGTGATCGTCCTCAACCGAACCGGGGTCGCGCAGCACCAGACTGCGGGCGATGGCGCGGGCGGCGTCCTCTTCCTTCTCCGGGGACAGGCCGCGCGGGCCGGCATGGTGGTTCTTGAGCCGCCGCTTGTAGCGGCGCACGCGCTTCTCGAGCTTGTCGAGGCTTTCGGTGAAGGCCCCGTGGGCGTCGCCGCCGAGGCCGGTGGTGTAGAGGGTCTGACCGGACGCCAGCCGGACCCAACAGTCCACCTTGAAAAGGTGACCGTCCCTCGTCACCACGACCTCGGCGTCCTGTCCGCCGCGCTCGAAGTACTTGCCGACTCCGTCGTTGAGTTCCTGGGTGATGCGCGAGCCTAACGCTTCGCCGACATCCACGTGCTTGCCACTGATCTGGACTTGCATGCGGATAGAACGCGACTGCCGCGCGCCGGTGTCAAGCCGATCACCGATTTGTGCGCGGACAGTGACGAGGGGCCTGTTCCGGAACGGGACAAACGCCGCTTTCCCTCGCTTTTCCTGCGCGAAAGCCTATATCTGGACGCTTCGCGACGGTCGGGATTCGCGAGGCTTCGGGCCTCCGCCGGCCGCCCTCGTCCGCCCGCGCGCCGGGCCTGATCGAAACACGACCTGAATGACCGATCCGACCTCCGCCGACGCCGCCGGCCAGACCGAATACGGCGCCGACTCCATCAAGGTGCTGAAGGGCCTCGACGCCGTCCGCAAGCGGCCGGGCATGTACATCGGCGACACCGATGACGGCTCGGGCCTGCACCACATGGTCTATGAGGTGGTCGACAACGCCATCGACGAGGCGCTGGCCGGCCACGCCACACGCGTCGAGGTGATCCTCAACGCCGACGGCTCCGTCACCGTGACCGACGACGGCCGCGGCATCCCCACCGACATCCACCCCGGCGAAGGCGTCTCGGCGGCCGAGGTCATCATGACCCAGCTGCATGCCGGCGGGAAGTTTGACCAGAACTCCTACAAGGTGTCCGGCGGCCTGCACGGCGTCGGCGTCTCGGTGGTCAACGCCCTGTCGGAATGGCTGCAGCTGAAGATCTACCGCGACGGCAAGCGGCACGAGATGCGCTTCGAGCGCGGCGACACGGTCGAGAGCCTGAAGGTCACCGGCGAGGCCCCGACCCGCACCGAGGGGCCGCGCGCCGGCCAGCCGATGACCGGCACCGACGTGACCTTCTATCCGTCGGTCACCACCTTCTCGACCATCGACTTCGATCTGAAGACGCTGGAGCACCGGCTGCGCGAGCTGGCGTTCCTGAACTCCGGCGTGAAGATCCGTCTGGCCGACCATCGCGGGGCCGAGCCGTTCGAGGAGATCCTGCACTACGCGGGCGGGGTCGAGGCTTTCGTGCGCCACCTGGACAAGTCCAAGTCGCCGATCCTCAAGGACGTCATCGTCATCCGGGGCAGGAAGGACGGCATCGAGCTGGACCTCGCCCTGTGGTGGAACGACGGCTACCATGAGACCATGCTGTGCTTCACCAACAACATCCCGCAGCGGGATGGGGGCACGCACCTGTCGGCCTTCCGCGCGGCCCTGACCCGGGTCATGGGCGGCTATATCGACCAGGCCGGCTCGGCCCGGAAGGAGAAGGTCTCGGTCACCGGCGAGGACGCGCGCGAGGGCCTGACCTGCGTGCTGTCGGTCAAGGTGCCGGACCCCAAGTTCAGCTCCCAGACCAAGGACAAGCTGGTCTCCTCCGAGGTGCGCCCCGCGGTCGAGGGCCTGTGCCAGGAGGGTCTGGCCCAGTGGTTCGAGGAGCACCCGGTCGAGGCCAAGCTGATCGTCGGCAAGATCATCGAGGCGGCGGCGGCGCGCGAGGCCGCGCGCAAGGCGCGCGAGCTGACCCGGCGCAAGTCGGCGCTGGAGATCAGCTCCCTGCCGGGCAAGCTGGCCGACTGCCAGGAGCGCGATCCGGCCAAGTCCGAACTGTTCATCGTCGAGGGCGACTCGGCCGGCGGCTCGGCCAAGCAGGCGCGCAACCGCGAGAACCAGGCGGTGCTGCCGCTGCGGGGCAAGATCCTCAACGTCGAGCGGGCGCGCTTTGACCGCATGCTCAGCTCGGATCTGATCGGCACCCTGATCCTGGCGCTGGGCACCGGCATCGGCCGCGACGACTTCAACGTCGAGAAGCTGCGCTACCACAAGATCATCCTGATGGCCGACGCCGACGTCGACGGCGCCCACATCCGCACCCTGCTGCTGACCTTCTTCTACCGCCAGATGCCCGAGCTGATCGAGCGCGGGCACGTCTACATCGCCCAGCCGCCGCTCTACAAGGTCATGAAGGGCAAGCAGCACCGCTACCTCAAGGACCAGGCGGAGATGGACGCCTATCTGATCGAGGAGGGCTCCGCCGAGGCCGAGCTGGACCTGGCCAGCGGCGAGCGCCGTCTGGGCCTGGACCTGCAGGCGCTGGTGCGCGAGGCCAAGGCCTTCAAGGGGCTGGTCGACCGGCTGGCCACCCGCGCCCCGGCCTTCGCCATCGAGCAGGCGGCGCTCGCCGGTCTGTTCGACGAGGCCGGCGACCCCGTCGCCGCGGCCCCGGCCGCCGCCGCCCGCATGGACCGCTTCGCCGAGGTCGGCGACAGCGCCTGGACCGGCGAGCCGGGCCTGCAGGGCGCGGTCGCCTTCCGCCGCACCCGCCGCGCCGTGTCCGAGAGCATCGTGCTGGAGGAAACGCTGATCCGCTCGCTCGACGCCCGCCGCCTGGCGGAGCGCGCCCGCGCCTTCCAGGGGGTGTTCGAGGGGCCGGCCGTCTATCGCCGCAAGGACAGGTCGACCGACATCCGCGGCCCGCTGGGCCTGCTGAACGCCGTGCTCGACGCCGGCAAGAAGGGGCTGTCGATCCAGCGCTACAAGGGTCTGGGCGAGATGAACCCCGAGCAGCTGTGGGAGACCACGCTGGACGCCAACGCCCGCACCCTGCTGCAGGTGAAGATCGATCACGCCGACGACGCCGACGACCTGTTCGCCAAGCTGATGGGCGACGTGGTCGAACCCCGCCGCGAGTTCATCCAGGAGAACGCCCTGGACGCCGAGGTGGACGTCTAGGGCGCGACGGTCTCGCCCCGACCCCGTCAGACGGAGACGAACGGCCTGGCGATCGCAGGCTCCAGCCGGAGGAAGTCGCGCACCTCGCGGCCTCGCATGTTGGTGTTGAGCGCGATGGCGAGGCCGACGTCGGGATAGATGTTCAGCCAGCTCCAGGCCCCCTGGGAAACCCCGGCGTGGTTGGCGCTGACCAGCGGCCGCTCCGGCCCGAGAAGCAGGGTGGAGCGATTCACCCGCCAGCCGACGGCGTAGTTGTCGCCATTCGGCTGGCCGTTGTTGAGCCGCTGCTCAGTCCAGAATTCGGTGCGGGTCTCCCGCCGGATGAACGCTCCGTCGAGCCAGGCGATGCCCATCCGCGCGAGGTCGGCCGACGTCGCCGCGAGGCCGCCCGAGGCCCATTTGTCGCTGAGGTCGACGGCCCGCCAGCGGCGCAGCCGGCCATCCCGGCCCTGGTCATAGAAGACGGCGTCGTCCGCTCCACCGAGACCGTCTGCGACGGGCGTTGACAGGCCCAGGGGGGCTGTGACCCGGGACCGGACAAGATCCAGAAAGGGCGCCCCGCCAGCCCCCTCCAGCGCATGGCTGAGCAGGTTCACGTCAAACGAGGAGTACAGGTACCGCTCGCCCGGGGCGTACAGGAGCGGCGTGTCGTCAAAGATTTCCAGCGCGTCCCGGGTGCTGTCGAAGCGGCGTCGCTTGACCAGGGTTTGGTAGAGGCCCCACCAGTCGCGGTTCTGCGCGTAGCCGGGCAGGCCAGCCGTGTGGGACGACAGTCGGCGGGGCGTCAAGGCGGACCAGGCGGGGTTCGGAAGCGGGCCGGGGGCGATCTCGCCGATCGGCTGATCGAGGCTGACACGACCTTCGTCCACAAGGCGCGCCAGGACGGTCGAGGTCACCGCCTTTGAGGTGCTGCCTATGCGGTAGACGGTGGCCTCCGACGCCGGCTTTCGGGCTTCGACATCGGCGTAACCGACGGCGGCGCTCCAGACGAGGCGGCCCTGCACGGCGACCGCGGCGGTGAGGGACGGCGCCCCGAGGCGCTCGCGCGCCTCGCGCAGACGCTCGCCGGCCAGCGCCGCAGCGGCCGCGAAGCCGTCATCGTGGAGCCGCTCGTTCCAGGGCCAGGTCGGCGGCGCCTCCCGCCATGCGCCATGGCCGGCGCAGCCGCCGAGGGTGAGGGTCGCCGCCGGTGTGGCGGCGGCGCCCGCCAACAGGGTGCGCCTCGAAATCATGACGAATCTCCCTTGGCAGCTTCAATCAGCAGCGACAGCCGCTCGACATGGTCCCGCAGCGCCCGGCGGCCCGCATCGGTCAGCTCCACCACGGTCCAGGCGCGACGGTTGCGGATCTCCCGCTCGACGAGGACCAGACCGGCGTCCTCGAGCTTGCGGAGCTGCGCGGACAGGTTGCCGTGCGTCACGTCAAGCTCGGTCTGGAGCACGGCGAAGTCGGTCCGGCCCGATCCGGCCAGATACGCCATGGCCGCCAGCCGGACCCGGCTGTGCACGAGGTCGTCCAGCTGTTTGTAGTCAAAGATGCTCATGAGAAGACCCCGCGGCCGGGGCGCACCCGGAGCGGCCGGCCAAGCAGAAGGCCGGGCAGCGCGAGCAGGGCGGCGCAGGCGAGCGCCAGAACGAGGAAGTCGTGCGGCTCCAGCCGCCCCCGCCAGGAGAACCAGGCGAGGAGGCCGAACCACCCGGCCGCGGCCGCCCAGGCCGTCGCCCTGCCGGTGAGCGCGGCCAGCACCACAAACGCCGAGGCGGCGGCCGTGCAGGCGACCAGAACGGTCGGGTAGCCGTCCGGCATGCGGCCGGCCAGGCCTCCGGCGTAACTGGCTGCGACAGCGAGGGCGGCGGCGGCGAACACGGCCCGGCTCGCACGTTGGGTGGGATGGGCGCCTGGGCCACGGCCACGGCGGCGGATCAGCGCGCTGGCCCAGATCATCACCGCCAGGGGCTGCCAGATCCACAGGACCGCGCTGGGGGCCCAGTCGAGCACCTCGGCCGGATACTGGAGGGCGAGGCCGGCGCACAGCGCCAGCCCCCAGAAGACGAGGTGGCCAGCGTCAGGCTGCACGGCCGCCTGCCCCCGCTCCACGAAACGCCGCAAAAGCTCGAGATCTTCAGCCGGCCCGGACATGCGTGTCGCTCCGTCGCAAGTCACCTTACATTATAGGACGTGTTGAAAAGCACAATGTGGCGAGGCGTCTTAAGGCCGCCCCGGGGCGGGGCTCCTCCCCATGCCCATGGGGAGGAGCGCCCTTTCAGCTGCCCCCCGTGCCCGGCTCGCGCGGGACGGGGCGGAACTCTCGGACGAAGCGCTCGAGCAGGCGCACGCCGAAGCCGGCCGAGCCGCCGGGGCGCGCAGCGTCGCCGCTGATATTGTCGACCCCGGCGATGTCGAGGTGGGCCCAGGGCGTCTCCGGGCGCACGAAGAAGCCGAGGAAGTGGGCCCCGGTGCCGGCCCCGGCCCCGCCGTCGCCGGTGTTCTTGATGTCGGCGATCGGCGAGGACGTGTCGCGGGCGTAGCTCGGGTGCAGCGGCAGGCGCCAGAGGCGCTCGCCGGTGGCCCGGCCGGCGACGTCCAGCTGGTCGGCCAGGGCGTCGTGACGGCTGAACAGACCGGCGTAGTCGTCGCCCAGCGCCGTGCCCACGGCCCCGGTCAGGGTGGCGACATCGACGATGGCCGCCGGGTTCATCGTGGCGTCGGCCCAGGACAGGGCGTCGGCCAGCACCAGCCGGCCCTCGGCGTCAGTGGAGATGATCTCGATGGTGCGGCCGTTGTAGGCGGTCAGGACGTCGGCCGGGCGGATGGCGCGGCCGTCGGGCATGTTCTCGGCCAGGGCGGCGATGGCCACCACATCGACCGGGGCGCCCGAACGGGCCAGGGCCAGCACGGTCGCCACCACCGAGGCGGCGCCGGACATGTCCATCTTCATCGCCCCCATGCCGGCGGACGGCTTGATGGAGATGCCGCCGGTGTCGAAGGTGATGCCCTTGCCGGCCAGCACGACCGGGCCGTCGCCGCCGGCGCCCGGGCCGCGGTAGCGCACCGCCAGCATGCGGGGCGGACGCTCCGAGCCGCGGCCGACGCCGAGGATGGCGCCCATGCCCAGCCGCGCCATCTCCTGCTCGTCCAGCACGGTGATCTCGACCCCGCGCACCCCGGCGAAGGCGGCGCGGGTGCGCTCCACGAAGGTCTGCGGATAGAGGACGTTGGCCGGCTCGTTCGACAGGTCGCGGGCGAAGTGCATGGCCGCGACCAGGGCCTCGCCGCGGCGCCAGGCGGCGGCGGCCCCGGCGGCGTCGCCGGTGACCACCGTCAGGGGCGTCGCCGGCGCCGGGGCGCGGGTGGTGTTGTGCAGGTCGGGGCGATAGGCGGCGATGCCGAAGCCGGTCGCCAGCTCGGCCACGAGCGCCGCGTCCAGCCCCTGGGCCGCCAGGGTCACGGCCCCGGCCTCGCCGGCCAGGGCGCGCCCGGCCACGGCGCCGGCGGTGTAGGCGTCGAGCGCGCCCGAGCCCAGGCCGATCACCTGCAGCCGCTCGACGCTCTCCAGCCCGCGCACGGTCAGGGTGTCGCGCGCGCCATAGCCGAAGCTCGCCTGGGTCAGGGCCCGGGCCACGACGGCGCGGTCGGCGGCGCCGAGGCTGGCGCCGCGCGTCTCCAGGTCCGCGGCCGAGGCCAGCGGCAGCACCAGGGTCCCGCCCGCCGGCGCCTCGGCGACGAAGCTCACCGCCCGCACCGGCGAGGCCGGGGCCATGGCGGTCAGGCCGGCGTTGCCGACATCGCGGCCACTCTGGTTTGCAGAGGACTGGGCGAGGACCGGGGAAGCGGCGCAGGCGAGGGCGAGCGCGAGCGGGGCGGCGGCGAGCGCCAGGCGACGGGCGGACGTCATGCGGAACCTCGGATTGTTACGATGTCACAGACCTTAGCGGGGCCGGCCGCCGCGCGGCAAAGGGGGTGCGACATTTCGTGCGGGGCGTAGGCGGTAGGGGTAGGCGGCAGGAGCAGGGGCGCAGCGCCATGCTGAAAGCCCTCCCCCTCGAGGGGGGAGGGTTTGGGTGGGGGTGAGGGCGCGACACGGACAGGCAGGGCGACGGCGGCGCGCCCGCCTCTGGCGCCACATCTTCCAACGACCGTGTTCCCACCCCCATCCCCGACCCTTCCCCCATCGAGGGGGAAGGGAGAGGCGTTGGCGCCTCCGTGCCCGTTGTGATCCCTTGAGCCGGCAACACAGGTACAGTCCCTATCCCTACCGCCTACCCCTACCGCCTACCCCTACCGCCTGCCCCTGCCGCCTCTCACGAGCCCCCCCCATGACCGACGCCCCCCGCCCCCTGAGCATCGACTTCGTCTCGGACGTGGTCTGTCCCTGGTGCGTGGTGGGGCTGGGCGGGCTGGAGAGCGCGCTGGCGACGCTGCAGGCCGAGGGGATCACGGCCGAGGTCACCTTCCGCCCGTTCGAGCTGAACCCCGGCATGGCCCCGGAAGGGGAAAACATCGGCGAGCACATCGCCCGCAAGTACGGGTCCACGCCGGAGCAGTCGGCCGCCAACCGGGCCATGATCACCGAACGCGCGGCGGAAGCCTGGCCCGGCTTCGAGATGCGCATGGGCCCGGACAGCCG
>CAZUXK010000063.1:0-13323 GCA_964624025.1 uncultured Brevundimonas sp. | reverse complement strand
ATTCCGCTGAACGTGTCCGCGCCGTTCCACGGCCCGCTGATGCAGCCGGCGGCGGAGGAGATGGCGGCGGCCCTGGCCTCGGCCGCGATCCATGCTCCGGCTGTCCCGTTGGTGGCCAACGTCACGGCCCGACCGGAGCGCGACCCGGAGGCGATCCGGCGACTGCTGGTCGAGCAGGTCACCGGCCGGGTGCGCTGGCGCGAGAGCATGGAGTGGCTGGCCGGGGAGGGCGGGGTGACCCGCTTCGTCGAGGTCGGCTCGGGCAAGGTGCTGACCGGCATGGCCAAGCGCATCGCGCCCGATGCCGAGAGCCTCGCCCTGAACACGCCCGAGGAGCTGGAGGCGTTCGCCCGCAGCCTGTGAGCGTGCGGAGGCTTTGAATTCCGGCGAGCCATGGCCATATGGAGCGCTAACCCCCGAGGAATTCCGCCCCCGCCCGCCAAGGAGCGCCGATGCCGCATGCCGACAGCCTGATCCTGACCCTCGTCGCGGGCTTCGTGCTCGCCTTCGTTTTCGGGATGCTGGCCAATCGGCTGAAGCTGTCGCCACTGGTGGGGTATCTGGTCGCCGGCATCGTCGTGGGCCCGTTCACCCCCGGCTATGTCGCGGACACCGAGCTGGCGCCGCAGCTGGCCGAGATCGGCGTGATCCTGCTGATGTTCGGGGTGGGACTGCACTTCTCGCCCCGCGACCTGATGCAGGTGCGGCGGGTCGCCGTTCCGGGCGCCCTGGTCCAGATTGCGGCCGCGACGGGTCTCGGCTGGGTGCTGGGGCGATTCCTGCTCGGACTCGGGGATGTCGAGGCCCTGCTGCTGGGGTTCTCCCTGTCGGTCGCCTCGACCGTGGTGCTGCTGCGGGCCCTTGAGGAACGGCGTCAGGTCAAGGGCGAGATCGGCCGCATCGCCGTCGGCTGGCTGATCGTCGAGGACCTCGTGATCGTGGTGGCGCTGGTCATGCTGCCGCTGATCGTCGTCCCGCCCGGCGAGACGCTGAGCCTGGGTTCGCTGGCGACCAACATGGGGTGGACCCTGCTGAAGGTCACGGCCTTCATCGGCCTGATGCTGATCGTCGGCGGGCGGGTGCTGCCCTGGCTGCTGGTGCGCATCGCCCACACCCGGTCCCGCGAGCTGTTCACCCTCGGGGTGCTGGCGATCGCGCTGGGCATCGCCTGGATCGCCTACGGCGTGTTCGGGGCCTCATTCGCCCTCGGGGCCTTTGTCGCCGGTCTGGTGCTGAACGGCACGCCGCTGGGCCACAACGCCGCCGAGCGGTCGCTGCCGCTGCGCGACGCCTTCGCCGTGCTGTTTTTTGTCTCGGTCGGCATGCTGTTCGACCCCTCGATCCTGTGGCGCGAGCCGCTGGCCGTGCTGGGTGTGCTGTTCATTGTCGTCGTGGGCAAGACGCTGGCGGCCCTGGCCATCACCACGGCCTTCCGGCTGGATCGCGCGACCAGCCTGACGGTCGGGGCCAGCCTCGCCCAGATCGGCGAGTTCTCCTTCATCCTCGCGGCGCTCTCCATGTACCTGGGCGCCATGAGCCGGGAGACGCACGACCTGATCCTGTCGGCGGCGCTGCTGTCGATCACCCTCAATCCGTTCCTGTTCCGCCTGATCGACCGGATGGGCGCCCGGCCGGTCCCGCCGGCGGACGGCTCGAAGGATTCGGCGGACGCCGCACACGAAAAGACCGCCGCCGGCAATCCGGCGACGGTCTGATCGTCTTCGCCCGGGGGAAGGGGCGGCGCGTCAGAGCACGCCGATCATCGAGGCGACCAGCGGGTGGCGGACGATGTCCCGCTCCGCCAGCTGGACCACGGCGATGTCAGTGACGAGCTGCAGCTTTTCGGCGATGTCGGCGAGGCCCGAGACGCCCGGCAGCAGGTCGGACTGGTGCGGGTCGCCGGTCACCACCATGGTCGAGTGCCAGCCCAGCCGGGTCAGCAGCATCTTGAGCTGGACGTAGGTGCAGTTCTGCGCCTCGTCGACGACCACGAAGGCGTTGTTCAGGGTGCGGCCGCGCATGTAGCCGATGGGGGCGATCTCGATCAGGCCCTCGGCCATCAGCGCCTTGACCCGCTTCATGCTCAGCCGGTCCGACAGGGCGTCGTAGAGCGGCCGCAGATAGGGGGCCAGCTTGTCCTCCATGTCGCCGGGCAGGAAGCCGATCGATTCGCCCGCCTCGACCGCCGGGCGGCTGAGGACGATGCGGCCGACCCGCCCCGCTTCCAGCGCCTCGACCGCCTTGGCCACGGCCAGATAGGTCTTGCCGGTGCCGGCCGGCCCGAGCGCCAGCACCAGGTTGTGGGCGTCGATGGCGTTCAGCAGAGCGGCCTGCCCCTCGGACTTCGGTTTCAGCGTCTTGAGGTAGCCCTGGTCCCGCTCGTCATTCGACGGATAGGGCGACCAGCCGGCATGGGTCGGAAGTCGACGCACCTTGGCGTCCTCCGAGAACTGGTGCGGATCAAAGACCGCTTCGCGGGCCTGGCGCTTGAGGGCGGAACGCTTGGTCATGGACGCCTCCAGGGCATTGAAAAAGGCGAGCCCGAAACGGACTCGCCTGTGGTCGACGTAGAAGGGGAGGAAGTGACGGCTGCCGGGACGACGCGATCGCCGGGATCGGGAGACAGGCCAACGTCGTGCGGGCGAACCCGCGGCCGTACCGAACGCGACACTCACGTCCTCCGTGGCCTGGCCGGACCGGAATGGACCGGCTTCCGAGACGGGCCCCGAATCCGGCTCCCGAATCGTGCTGACAGCATGATGCTAACGTGGTTTCTGAAGCCTTAAACCGCTGAATTGTTCAGAAGAGGCGCATCACGGATGACGATTTTGCGACTTGGCCACAAGCAACCCCAGCTTCCGCCCGAGGGGGAATACTGGATCGCGCCGAATGCAACCGTTCTAGGCAACGTGATTCTGCGTCCAGGCGCCAGTGTCTGGTTCGGCGCGGTGCTGCGCGGCGACAATGAGCCGATCACGATCGGCGAGGACAGCAATGTCCAGGACGGCGCGGTGCTGCATACCGATCCGGGGGCTCCCCTGACCCTCGGCCGCGGCGTCACGGTCGGCCACCAGGCCATGCTGCACGGCTGCGAGATCGGCGACTACAGCCTCGTCGGCATCGGCGCGGTGGTGCTGAACGGCGTACGTATCGGCCGCAACTGCATCATCGGGGCCAAGGCGCTGATCACCGAAGGCAAGGATATTCCCGACAACAGTCTGGTCGTCGGGGCCCCCGGCAAGGTGGTTCGGACGCGCGCGCCGGCTGACGAGGCGGTGCTGCGGATGTCCGCCGAACACTATGTCCAGAACTGGCGGCGCTACGCCCGCGACCTCGGGCCGGTCTGACCTGACGGCCTTCAGGCAACGGAAACGCAAGGGTTTGCTGTTCCTGTAAGGGGACGTGCGGCCCGGTCCTTGCAGGTCCGGGCGGCGAGTGTCTCGACAGGAGCCCGGCCCATGCGGTTGCGGATCGACATCTGGTTGCCGGCGGCGATCGCCTTCCTCGCCCTGACAGCCTCGGCCGAGAGGGCTGAAGCCCAGTGCGGCACGGGCTGCCATGCCCCGCCCGAGCCTTGCTGTGCGCCGCCCCCGCCGCCGCCGCCCCCGCCGCCGCCTCCGGCCTGCTGCGAGCCGCCCCCGCCGCCGCCGTGCTGCGGCGGCAACGTCAATGTGAACGTCAACGTCAATGCCGGCGCGACGGCCACCGCATCGGCCAGCGCGCGGGCCTATCTGAACGCCCGCGCCAGCGCCTCTGCAGGCGGCTTCGGTCGCGGCGGCGGCGTCGCCTATTTCAACGTCGACCAGCCCTATCCGACCACCATCCAGGGCCTGAACGTCGAGGCCGCCTCGGTCGCCCGGGTGGTGCGCGTGCCCTACACCCTGACGCGCCGCGTCTCGAAGCGGGTCGCCATCCAGGCCTTCTGCATCGACGATCGCGCCGTGCCGCATCCGGCCTCGCAGGTGCGTCCGGGCCGCGATGTCTACGAGGACTACGAGGGCGAGCTGTACCGCTGCCTCGCCGGCAGCCGCCTGCAGATCACCATCGCCGACTACGAGGGCGAGGTCCGCTTCGACGGCGGCGAGACGCTGCTGTGCGAGAAGGGCGAGGCCCTGTGGCACGGCCGCGGCGGGATCATCCAGTGCCGCGTGCAGCGGCCCGAGCGGGAGTGCAACGAGCGCTCGCTGCTGCGTCGCTACGGCGCCGGTCTGAAGATCCTGACGATGGTCCGCGAGGAGACCTACACCGAGTACCGCGAGGAGGTGGTGCACGAGGCCGGGGCCGTCGTCGTCGGCTCCTCCATCACCCTCGACGGCGGGGTGGGCGGCCGGGTGTTCTGAACCGGCGGTTCAGCCACCGGTCAGCTTCAATGTGCTGAATTCGGTCAGGGTCGAAGTCTCCGTCGACCTCCTGACAACTGCCCCGCTCCGGCGAACCGGAGCGGGGCTTTTTGCGTCAGGCTCAGTTGGCCGGCGCGGCGGCCGAGACCACCTGGGCGCGCCAGGCGCTGCCGGCGTTGAGGTAGCGCTGCGCCAGGGCCTGCAGCATGGCCGGGGTGACGGCCTCCAGGTCGGCGATGTGGTTGACCACATCGTTGACTGCAGTGGCGTCGCTGGAGGCGTCGACCAGCTGGGTCAGCCAGTACTCGTTGCCGGCCAGGGCGCGGCGCAGCGCCTCGATCTGGGGGGCTCGGGCCCGGGTCAGCTCATCCTCGCTGACCTGCGCATCGCGCAGCGACGCTGCGATGGCGTCCATCTCGGCGAAGAACGTCGCCAGGTTCTCCGGCGAGGTCTGGGCCGAGGCGAAGATCGAGCCATAGCCGGCGAACACGTCCGAGCTCGAGGAGCCGACGCCCGGGGAGTAGGCGATGGCCAGCTCCTCGCGGATCCGGTCGAGCACCCGCAGCTCCATCACCGAGGCCAGCACGCTGATCTGACGGGCCTCGGTGGCGTCCGTGACCGCATCGGTCGTCGGCCAGGCCACATAGGCCAGGGCCTGGTCGGCCGGACCCGTGTGGGTCAGGGCCACCGGCTGCGGCGTCCCGGCCGGGAAGCGCAGCACGTCGCCGCCGGCCGGAACCGCCGGACGGGCGCCGCGCGCCGGCAGGGCCCCGAAGGTGGCCCCGACCGCCGCGGCGACGGCGTCCACGGCGGTGTCGCCGACCACCACGATCTCGATCGGACCCTGCGACAGGCCCTCAAGCAGGGTGGCCTTCAGCTGGTCGTTGGTGAAGCCGGCGACCGTCTCGGCAGAGGGCAGGCCCTGACGGGCGTCGCCGGAGGCCAGCAGGCCGGGCGCCTGCAGGCCGAAGGCCCCGGCCGGGGTGGCCGACTGCTGGGCGATGATCTGCGGGAACAGGCCCTTGATGCGCTCGAACGGCGCCGGGCGCAGGCCCGGGTCAGTCAGGAAGGCGGCCAGCACCTGCATCTGAAGCTCGAGGTCCTGCGGACGGGTCGCGCCGCTCAGCCGGTAGGCGTCGCCCTCGACCCCGAAGCCGACGCCGTAGATGCGGCCCGACAGGACGCGGTTGAGCTCGTCGAGGGTCAGCTGGCCGAGACCGCCGGCGGTGAAGGTGCCGGCCGCCAGCGGGGTCGGGGTGGCGCGGTCGGTGGGCAGGCCGAGCTCGCCCAGACCGGTCCGGACGCTGATCAGGATCTGCTCGTCGCGGAAGTCGGTCGGCTTGACGGTGAGGCGCACGCCGTTCGGGAAGGTCAGCACGGTGGCGCCCAGCTCGGCGATCTCGCGACGCTCCGCCGGCGCGGCGGGCGCGCCAAAGCTGGTGTACGGCCAGGTCAGCGCCGCCGCCTCGGCCCGGGCCTGGACCGGCGTGGCGCGCGAGGCTTCCAGCCAGCCGGTGACGGCCGCCTCGCCGCCCTCGATCGGCTCGGGCGTGACCACCAGCACCAGCGGGCCCTGGCCCTGGAAGGCCTGACGCAGCGAGGCGACGACCGTGTCCGGGGTCAGGCCGGCGACGGCGGCGTTGAACAGGTCGAGGTTGGTCTGAGGGCTGGTGAAGACGCGATTGGCGTTGGTCGCGCCGAGCAAGCCGCCGGCGAGGCCGGGCGTGGTGCGGGTCGCGGCGGCGGCCACCGCGTTCTCCAGCGCCGTGCGGCGGTCGGTGATCTCGCGCTGCAGCTCCTGGGCGGTGACGCCGAACTGGGCGATGCGGCGGGTCTCCTGCTCGATCGTCTCCAGCGCGCGCTTCAGGCCGCCCGGATTGAAGCTGGCCGAGACGCTGCCGAGATCGAGGCTGTTGACGAGCGTGTCCGACGAGGCGCTGGCGCCGAGGAACGGCGGATTGTCCTCGCGCGCCAGTTCGCCGAAGCGACGGTTCAGCACCGCGAGGCCGAGGCCCAGCACCGTGTCGTCGCGGCGCTCGGCGACGGTGTCCGGGTCGAGATCCGGCGCGCGGGTCCAGTTGATCTGCACCGAGGACTGGATGCCCGGCTCCACAAGGATGCGGGTCTCGGGGCCGCGCGGGGCGACCTGGCCGAGGTCCGGCTCCGGGCCGTCGGCGGCGCGCGGAGTCCAGTCGGCGAAGGCGGCGCGGACCTTCTGTTCCATCACATCGACGTCGAAGTCGCCGACCGCGATCATGGTCGCGCGCGACGGACGATAGTAGGCCTCGTAGAAGGCGACGAAGCGCTCGCGCGGGGCCGTGCGGATGATGTCGAGGTCGCCGATCGGCAGGCGGTCGGCGATGCGCTGGCCGGGCGCCAGCAGGGCGAGCTGAGCCTTGAGCGAGCGCAGCTGCGGGGTGTTCCGCGTCCGCTCCTCGCCGACGATGACGCCGCGCTCCTCGTCGATGGCCTCGGCCGCGAACAGCGCCTCGGACACCTGCTCGCGCATGATGCGCAGGGCGGTGTCGACGGTCTCGTCGTTCGTGCGCGGCAGCTCCAGCTGGTAGAAGGTCTGGTCGAAGCCGGTGGCGGCGTTGGTGTCCGCGCCGAAAGCCAGGCCGAGCCGCTCAAGGATGCGCAGCAGGTCGTTCTCGGGAATGTTGGTCGTGCCGTTGAAGGCCATGTGCTCGGTGAAGTGGGCGAGGCCGAGCTGATCCTCGTTCTCCATCAGCGAGCCGGCGTCGATGCGCAGGCGCAGGGAGGCCTGGCCGGGAGGGGTGGCGTTGCGCAGGATGGCGTAGCGCATGCCGTTCTCCAGCGTGCCGAAGCGCACGGCGCTGTCGGCCGGGATGTCGCTGGAGGCCTGGGCCCAGGGGTCCGACGGCGCGACCTGGGCCACGGCCGGCAGCGCGGCGCCGGCGAAGAGGGCGACGCTCGAGGCGCAGACGAGAAGGAGGCGACGGGCCCGGATCATGGAGGCTCTCCAAATGGCAAGGAAGCTTGACATTGCCGCGGCCGCGGCGCGGACACAAATGACGAAAGATTAATGCATCCTGGAAGGCGCCCTGTTGATGCGGCGCGGCCTGGAGGCTGGCCTTGGGATGACGCGGGAGAGACGCGGATGCGGTTGCGAAGCGGGTGGATCGGGGGACTGGCTGTCGCGGCAGGGCTGCTG
The DNA here is from genome assembly GCA_964624025.1 of uncultured Brevundimonas sp. Lineage (GTDB taxonomy): Bacteria > Pseudomonadota > Alphaproteobacteria > Caulobacterales > Caulobacteraceae > Brevundimonas. Next base: position 5,808 of record CAZUXK010000063.1, on the reverse strand, counting down.
GCGACCGGTGCGACGGCGGCGGACGAGGCGGTGACGGTCGCCGGGCCGACCGGGCCGCTGGCCGGCGCCTATCTGGCGCCGGTCGAGGGCGGGCCGGTGATGGTGATCATCCCCGGGAGCGGCCCGACCGACCGCAACGGCAACAGCCCGCTCGGGGTGGCCGGCGGGGCCTACCAGCGGCTGGCGGAGGCGCTGGCGGCGCAGGGCGTCGGGTCGATCCGGATCGACAAGCGGGGCATGTTCGGCAGCGCCGGCGCGGCCGCCGACCCGAACGCCGTGCGCCTGACCGACTATGCCGAGGATGTTCGCGCCTGGGCGGCCGAGGCGCAGCGGCGCAGCGGCGCCCCCTGCGCCTGGCTGCTGGGCCACAGCGAAGGCGGGCTGGTGGCCATTCTGGCGGCGCAGGACAGTCCCGACGTCTGCGGTCTGGTGCTGCTGGCCGCGCCGGGCCGGCCGCTGCAGCAGGTGCTGCGCGAACAGCTGGCGGCCAACCCGGCCAACGTCGTCATCCTGCCCCAGGTCGATCGCATCATCGCCAGCCTGGAGGCGGGACAGGCTCCGGATCTGACCGGCGTGCACCCGGGCGTGGCCGGTCTGTTCAATCCGGCCCTGAACACCTTCTTCATCAGCCTGTTCAGCCATGATCCGGCTGCCGAGCTGGCGCGCTACGCGGGGCCGGTGCTGGTGGTGCAGGGCGAGACCGACATTCAGGTGACCCTGGCCGACGCCGAACGTCTGGCGCAGGCGCGGGGGCTGGAGCCGGTGATCATCCCTTGCATGAACCATGTCCTGCGCGACGCCCCGGCGGACCGGGCGGCCAATGCGGCGACCTACAGGCTGACCGATGCGCCGCTGTCGGCGGGTTTGACGGAGGCCATCGCCGGCTTTGTCACCGGCCGCTGAGGCGGCTCAGTTGGTCGGGCCGGTGACATAGAAGGTGGCGCGATTGCCGACGGCGTTGGCCCCGACCACGACGGCGCGGCCCTGTCCCCCGACCGAAGCGGTGGCGGTCGAGGTCACGGCAGCCGTGTTGGTCTGGCTGTTGGCGGCGACCAGCGTGCCCTCGCAGGCGGCGCAGGCGTAGGCGACCACAGTGTTGCCGACCGCCTCCGCCCCGACCTGGGCGTCATAGCCGTACGCCCCGACGAAGGCCGCGTCGGCCTCGACCACCCCGCCGTTGAACTGGCTGTTGTCGATCTCGACGTAGCGGTCGTTGTTGCCGATCTCGGCGCTGTTGCCGGCGGCGGTGGCCGAGGCCTCGGCGCGGCCGAAGTCATACGCCGTCACGAGGGACGAGGCGCGCACGGCGGACTGGCTGGTCTGGTCGGTCGCGGCGACGACCGAGCCCCCGGCGTTGCGGAGGATCGTCTGGTTGGCGGCGGCGCGGGCCCGGCCGGCGAGGTCCCAGGCATTGCCGGCGTTGGCGCTGACGGCGGCGGTGACCAGCGCGCCCCCGGAGACCTGGCGCACGTCCAGGGCCGCGCTAGAGGCGCCGGTCCCGCCGGACTGGACGGCGTTGCCGAGGGCCTGGGCGGAAACCACCGCCGGGGCGGGGATGTACTGGGTCAGGGCGAGCGCCCCGGCGTCGATGGAGGCCGCTGTCGAGGTCTGGGCGATGCTGCCCGTGACGCGCCCTTCCGTAGCCTGCAGGGCGGCGACATTGCCCTGGGCGGTGGCGGTCAGGTCGCCGCCGTCGAGAAGGCGGGCGGTGTCGTTCTCGATCCGGGCGCGGGCGATGACGGACGGGGCGCCGACCGTCTGGCGGGCGTCGAGATCAAGGCTGCCGCGTTCGGCTGTGCCGCCAAGACTGTTGCCGGTCGCGTCGGCGCGGGCCTCTACCGGGCCCGTGTCGCCCTCCAGCGTCAGGCTGACGGTGGCGCGGGCCCCACCCAGCATCGTCTGGTCCGAGGTCATCCGCCCGCTGGTCCCGACCACGCCGGTCAGCACCTCGTTGCCCCGCGCACCGGCGGAGGCGTCGACCGCGCCGGCGTCGACGACGTTCAGCGTCGCTTCGGCGACGCTGTCATTCAGCTGGATCTGTCCGTTCAGGACGGTCGAACCGTCCTGGGCCAGGGCCTCAGTAGCGGCCGCGGCGCACGTCACGGTCGCGGCGATCATGCCAGCGACCCGGCTCAGCGCGGGTTTCGCCATTGTTGGTTTCCGTATTGGCGTAGGCCGGATAGTAGCCGCCCGTGGGGCCCACGGTTCCGAGCGGGTCGTTGGCGGCGTCAAGGCAGACCTGGGGGCCCGGCGCGCCGTAGAGGTTGGCCATCATCTCCAGCGTCGCCCGTTCGACGAGGGCGCGGACGGCCAGCTGCACCGGCTCCATCCCGCCGGTCCCGGCGGACAGGTCGAAGACATTGCCGTTGAGGAAGTCAAACAGGCCGGCGGAGACTTCGCGGCCGACCACCTGCTTCTGGTAGGAGATGACATCCACCACCTCCAGCGTCTGGGTCTGCACCAGCCGCAGGTCGAGGGCGATGTTCATGACGTAGACGCGCCCGGTGACGATGCCCGAGCCGCCGTTGTCCTGGATCTCCCCGCCGGCGACGTCGAAGCCGGCCGAGCGGATGTTGGCGTTCACCTCGGTGATGCCGCCGACGATGTAGAAGTCGGAGCCCGGCACCTGGCCGGCCATGATGCGGCGGAACTCGATCTCGCCCGGCGACTCGGGATTGGCGGCCTCATCGCCGATCAGGCGGTTGTTGGCGTAGCGCAGCTCCAGCTCGGACACGGAGGTGTCGAAGCGTTCAACGATGCGCGCGCCCGCCTTGGCCAGGGCCGAGGTGGCCATCAGCGAGGCCCCGCCGGTGATCTGCCTTCCGCCGTCCGGCGAGATGGTCCCGGTGTAGTCGCTGATCCGGCCGACCGCCATGCGCGGCGAAGGCAGGTTGTAGCGGCGGGCGTAGTCGGCGAGGCAGTACAGGGCCGTGGAGTAGGGGGTCGGGTTGGCCGTGACCGGGGCGTTGCCGATCGGGCGGGCGTAGAGCCCGCCGGGACCGGCCGTCGGGCTGACCGCGCAGGCCGACAGCAGGGCCGCCGCGGCGGTCAGGACGCCGAGCGGTCGGGCGCGCTTGAGGGCGATCATAAGGCTCATGGCAGGTTCAGGGTCCCGTTCAGCACGGTCCCGGCCGTGATGTCGCCGCTGTTGGTCTGGGTGGAATTGACGATCACGGTGTTGCGGTTGCCGGTGACGACCACATTGAGCTGGTTGCCGATGGCCGTGGCCCCGCCGACCTGGGTGCCCGAGGTCTGGCCGCCGACGCCCGACCAGGCCCGGGCGACGCCGCCCGAGGAGGACGAGTAGGCGCTCGCGCCGTTCTGGATGATGCCGTTGACGATCAGCCGGTTGCCGTTGGCGTCGCGGGTCGAGCCGGTGGCTGGCGTGGTCACGGCGGTGCGCGCATCGCCATATCCCGACTGTAAGCGCGCGGGCGTGGACCCGTACGACTGGGCCGCCGCCGGGACGGCGAGACCCAGCGACAGAATCAGGGCGACCGGAGCGGCCGCAGCGAAGGTCGTCATGGTGCGTCCACCATCTTGGTAAGCGACCCTGGTTAAGCGGGCGCCCGTGCAAACTGGCCCACGTCTCTTAAGAAGCGCTTGATACGGGGCCGGGGGCGGCCCCATCTGGGGGCCATGGCGGACGAGCCCCCCCGATTCGCGCGCTCTGAACGCGTCTTCAACGCCCCGGGCGTGGCCGTGGCGCTGGCGGTGTCCATGCCGGTGCTGTTCTGGCTGCAGCTGCGTCTTCCGGGGGAGGGGATCGACTGGGCCCTGCGTCCGGCGGCTGTGCTCGACGGGGCGTGGTGGCAGCTGATCTCCGTCATGCTGCTGCACGGCGGCTGGGGCCACGTCTTCATGAATGCGATCGGGGCCCTGACGTTCGGCGCGGCCGTGGCGCGCATGTCGCCCGGGATGCGCGGCGTCGGGGCGTTTCTCGCCTTCTATACAGTGTGCGGCGTGCTGGCTGGCCTGGGCTACATCGCGATCCATCCGGACAGCGGCCAGGCGCTGGTCGGCGCTTCGGGCGCGGTGTTCGGCCTGATCGGCGGAGCGACCCGCCTGCTGGGCGGGGGCGGACGGGTGCTGCCGTTACGGGATCGCCGGGTGATCTCGGCGAGTCTGGCCTGGATGGGGCTGAACGCCTTCGTCGGTCTTATCGGCTTCGCGCCCGGGGCGGACGGCGCGTCGATCGCCTGGGAGGCCCATGCCGCCGGCTTCATCGCCGGGCTGCTGCTGATCGGGCCTTGGGTTCGTCTTTACGGCCCCCGATTTGATTCGGCCGCGGATCTGGGCGACCCTCCCCTCTAGAAGCGGTCCGACCGCGACCGCCGGGGCGAGGGAGACGCGCATGCTGGTGGCCGAGATTCTCAGGAGCAAGGGCGGGGCGGTGCATGCCCTCGGACCCAAGGCGTCCGTGGCCGAGGCCGCAGGCGAGCTGCAGGCCCGCCGGGTCGGGGCGCTGATGGTCTGTGACGGCGACGCCTGCGTCGGCGTCCTGTCGGAGCGCGACATTGTCAGGGCCGTGGCGCAGGACGGGGCCGCGGCCCTGGACAGGCCGGTCGCGCATTACATGACCCGCCAGGTGGTCTTCGCCGATCCGGGGGAGAGCGTGGACCAGTTGTTGGGCCGCATGACCGACCGGCGGATTCGTCACCTGCCGGTGCTGCGGAACGGGGCGCTGATGGGCGTGGTGTCCATCGGCGACCTGGTGAAGGCGCGCATCGACGAGGCGGCCCGCGAGGCGGAAAGCCTGAAGAAGTACATCGCCGCCGGCTGAGTCCCGGGTTCGCCGAACGGCGCGCCGCGAGAAAGTTTGAGAAATTGCAAATCAGCGCTTGCGGCGCGGACGGCCCGTGGGTACATCGCCGCCTCGCTCGGAAACGGGCGGTGCCGAGGCGGCGGAGCGGGGGTCACCCCGGCGAGCGGCCCCGGAAGAAAGTGGAAATAGTCACTTGCTTCTGGTTTCGGTTCCGCATAGTCTCCGCGCTCTTGACCGACTCAGAAACGGCCCCGACGGGAAGCCCCAAACTTCCCGGTGAGGCCTTCGTTGTCTCCGAAGCCTCCAGCTTCGAAACGGCGAAAATGCTTCTGAAAAAAGCCGGTTGACACAGGGATCGGTCCTTTTTAGAGACGCCGCTCCCGCCGCCCCGGAGGCCTCCTCCAAAAGCGGCTCCGGAGAAAACGGTTCTTCTTCAAAAAGAACCGCTTGACACGGAAAACCGAGGCGACTAAATCGCCGCCTCCGCCGACACCGGGCGCTAAACGGTGGGGCCGGAAAGCCTCCGGTTCGGGTCTTTGAAATCGTTGATCTGGAAAGAGAAACGCAGGCGGCGGTGTCCTGGCGATGGTCCTCTGAGACCATCTCGACACTGACAACTGCGGTCTTTTGAAAAGACACCATGAAGTCGATCTTCGGATCGATCGAGTGGGATCTCGTCAAGAAACGTAGACTACGCCAAACCGACCATATGGTCGATGACGCGAAGGTCAGTGCTCAACTCAACCTGAGAGTTTGATCCTGGCTCAGAGCGAACGCTGGCGGCAGGCCTAACACATGCAAGTCGAACGAACCCTTCGGGGTTAGTGGCGGACGGGTGAGTAACACGTGGGAACGTGCCCTTTGGTACGGAATAACTCAGGGAAACTTGAGCTAATACCGTATGTGCCCTTCGGGGGAAAGATTTATCGCCATTGGAGCGGCCCGCGTCTGATTAGCTAGTTGGTGAGGTAATGGCTCACCAAGGCGACGATCAGTAGCTGGTCTGAGAGGATGATCAGCCACACTGGGACTGAGACACGGCC
>CAZUXK010000062.1:10947-13344 GCA_964624025.1 uncultured Brevundimonas sp. | reverse complement strand
GAAGGCCACATGGAACTGCCGAGGCAGGCAGAAGATCGCCAGCGTCGACAGCAGGACGATGGTCAGGAAGCGCACGTCGATCTCGGGCGGGCCGGCCAGCGGGCCGAGGCTCTGGCGGATCGTCCAGGCCGGCGTGCCCGCGCCCAGCAGCAGGGCCATCGCCAGGACCGCAATGGCCAGCAGGGCGGTCAGCTTGATGACCGACTCCAGCGCCACGGCGTGGATCAGGCCGCGATTGTGTTCGGTCAGGTCGGCGCGCCGGGCCCCGAACAACAGGGTGAAGCCGGCCAGCACGGCGGCGATGACCGGAACAGTCAGGCCCTCGGAGCCCTCGGCCGGGGTGCCGGCCGTGATCAGCCGCCAGGCCATCGAGAGGGACTGCAGCTGCAGGGCGATGTAGGGCAGGGAGCCGAGAATGGCGACCACGGCCACGACCGCGCCGAGGCTCTGGCTCTTGCCGTAGCGCGAGGAGATGAAGTCGCTCAGCGACCCGATGTTCTCGCGCCGGGCCGCCTCGGCGATCCGTCGCCACACCGGGAACAGCACCGTCAGCCCCAGCGCCGGACCGATGTAGATGGCCAGATACTCCCAGCCGACCCGCGCCCCGGTGCCGACCGCGCCATAGTAGGTCCAGGAGGTGCAGTAGATCGCCAGCGACAGGGCGTAGATCCAGCCCTGACCGCCACGGCCCCGCACCCCTTCGCGGTCCGAACGCGCGGCGACGACGAACAGGATCGCCACATAGGCCGCAACGGCCGCAAGGATCAGCAGGCTCAGCATCGGGAGCAACTAGACGACGTCGTGGCGGTCTTCGCAAACGACAGGCGCGGATCGGTTGCCCGATCCGCGCCGACGCCCATGACTGACCGGGGGCAGGGGAGCGTCAGTCGTGGATGTCCACGTCCTTGCCCTCCTTCACAAACAGCACCCCGACAACCACCGTCAGCAGGGCGACAACGATCGGGTACCAGAGGCCGTAGTAGATGTTGCCCGTGGCGGCGACCATGGCGAAGGCGGTGGTGGGCAGGAAGCCGCCGAACCAGCCGTTGCCGATGTGATAGGGCAGGGACATCGAGGTGTAGCGGATGCGCGTCGGGAACATCTCGACAAGCGCCGCCGCGATCGGCCCGTAGACCATGGTCACGTAGAACACGAGCAGGAACAGGATCAGCACGACCATCGGCTTGTTGACCAGGGCGCTGTCGGCCTTCGCGGGATAGCCCGCAGCGGTCAGGGCCGCGCCGACCTCGGCGTCCCAGGCGGCCTTGCGGGCGACGAATTCCTCGCGCGGCAGGGTCTGGCCGGGGAAGCTCTGGATCACCGTCTCGCCGATCCGGACCTGGGCCACCGTCCCCGCCGGGGCGGCGACGTTCTCGTAGTTGACGCCCGCCTTGGCCAGGTAGCTCTTGGCCAGATCACAGCTGGAGTTGAACGTCGCCTTGCCGATCAGGTCGAACTGCAGCGAGCAGTCCTCCGGGTCGGCGTAGACGGTGATCGGGGCGGAGGCGACGGCCGCCGCCAGCCGCGGGTTGGCCGCCTGGGTCAGCCCCTGGAACAGCGGGAAGTAGGTCGCCGCCGCCAGCAGGCAGCCCGCCAGGATGATCGGCTTGCGGCCGATCTTGTCCGACAGCCAGCCGAAGAAGACGAAGAAGGGCGTGGCCAGCAGCAGGGCGATGGCGATCAGGGTGTTCGCCAGCGGCGCGTCGACCTTCAGCACCCGCTCGAGGAAGAACAGGGCGTAGAACTGGCCCGTGTACCAGACGACGGCCTGGCCAGCGACCATACCCATCAGGGCGATAAGCACGAACTTCAGATTGCCCCAGTTGCCGAAAGAGTCCTTCAGCGGGGTCGAGGAGCCCTTGCCCTCGGCCTTCATGCGCTGGAACGCCGGGCTCTCGCTGAGCGTCAGGCGGATCCACAGAGACACGCCCAGCAGCAGGATCGAGACCAGGAACGGAATGCGCCAGCCCCAGTCGGCGAACGCCTCCTCACCGATCAGCGTCCGCACGCCGAGGATGACGACCAAGCTGAGCAGCAGGCCCACCGTGGCGGTGATCTGGATGAAGGAGGTGTAGAAGCCGCGCTTGCCGTTCGGGGCATGCTCGGCGACGTAGGTGGCGGCCCCGCCGTACTCCCCGCCCAGCGCCAGTCCCTGGAGCAGGCGCATCAGCACCAGGATGATGGGGGCGGCGATGCCGATGACGGCGTAGGACGGCAGCAGGCCGACGATGAAGGTCGACAGGCCCATGAGCGCCATGGTGACCAGGAAGGTGTTCTTGCGGCCCCACAGGTCGCCGAGGCGGCCGAACACGATGGCCCCGAACGGCCGCACCGCAAAGCCGGCGGCGAAGGCCATCAGGGCGAAGATGAAGCCGGTGGTCTCGTTCACGCCCGAGA
>CAZUXK010000062.1:0-10847 GCA_964624025.1 uncultured Brevundimonas sp. | reverse complement strand
GCGGCGAAGGCCATCAGGGCGAAGATGAAGCCGGTGGTCTCGTTCACGCCCGAGAAGAACTGGGCTGTGATGATCGCCGCCAGCGAGCCGTACAGAAAGAAGTCGTACCACTCGATGACGGTGCCCACCGACGAGGCCAGAATGACCATGCGGTCCTTCCGGTCGACGATGTGCTTGCCCTCCCCGGGCGTTTGGGTGGCTGATGTCGCCATGATCCGTGTGTCCTCCCGTCGCGCCGCCTGACGCGGCGTCCCGACCCCGTCGGGCGGGGCCATGGGCTGCAGACTGATCGCAAGCGCGCCGTCGCGGGAGGACGACTTTGGTCTAAGGGCGCGGCGTCAGCCGGGACTCAGGCCCAGCCGCGCCGCATCGGCATTCAGCAGGGCGAGCAGCTGGGCCGTCGTGGCGGCCGGCTTGCGGGTATGGGGGAAGGCGTGGACCGGGCGCGGGCGGCGGTCGAACCAGATCTGGTCGATCGCTTCGGGCGGCCGCGCCGCCGCCAGCCAGTCGATGGTGTCCGCGCCCTGGTGGGAATCCCGCAGGATCGGCCCGAGGAGGCGGCGGAACACCGGCAGGCTGGTCTGGACCCCGGGGGTGTCGGCCCAGCCCGGATGGACGGCGTAGGTCCGCACGCCGAGTTCCGCGAACGCGCCTCGCCAGTGATCGACCAGCGCCAGCTGCGCCCGCTTGTGCGAGGCGTAGGCGGCGAAGCCGTTGTAGTGGGCCTCCGGGATGTTGAGCATGCGGGTGTTGAGCGGCACGCTGTAGAGACCGCCGGACACGACGTTGAGAATGACTGCGCCACGGGCCAGCTTTCCGGCCGCGACGAGGCCGCGGGTCAGGACGTGGTGCCCGAGCAGGTTGGTGGCGTAGGAGGTCTCCAGCCCCTCCGGCGTCCTGCGGAAGGCGCGGATCAGCACCCCGACATTGTTGACGAGCACATCCACCGGGCGTCCGGCCAGCTCGGGGGCGGCGGGCAGGGCCGCCACCGACCGCATGTCGGACAGGTCGCACACGACCGGGACGATCGCCCCTGACGGCGCGGCGGCGGCGAGGCTGTCCAGCGCGGCGCGGTTTCGGCCGACCGCCAGCACGGTGGCGCCGCGCCGGGCCGCGCGCAACGCCGTGGCCCGGCCGAGGCCGCCGCTGGCCCCGGTGACCAGCCAGACCTCACCCCCGGCGGACACCTTCACCGGCCGGCACGGCAAGCCGCGCGCCACATAGCCGATCCGCGTGAACGACGGCGCAAACCGGCCGTAGAAGATCAGGGAGCCGATCAGGGCCTGCAGCGGGGGCGGTTCGGCCATGAGCGCGTCCTCGACTGGGGCGGCGGACCATCGGCCCGCGTCGGCAAGCGGGTCCTTGTCCGTCTTATCCGACCGTGTAACTTTCGTTGCAAGACCGGCGTCCGAGCCGAAACGACGGAGGCGGCGTGACCTACATCCTGGGCGGCTGGCAGTCGGACTTCGCCCGCAACTGGGCCCGCGAGGGCGTGGAGATCGCCGATGGCTTCGCCGAGGCCCTGCGCGAGGGCCTGGCCGACGCGCAGATGGAGCCTGAGGAGATCGACGTCGGCCATGTGGGCAACTTCGTCGGCGACCTGTTCGCCGGCCAGGGCCTGCTGGGCGGCTTCTTTGCCCTGGCCGAGCCGAAGCTGGATGGCCTGCCGACCTCGCGCCACGAGGCCGCCTGCGCCTCGGGTAGCGTCGCCCTGCTGGCGGCGGCCGCGGACATCGAAGCCGGCCGCTACGGCACGGCCGCGGTGCTGGGGCTGGAGCTGATGCGCAATGTGCCCGGCCAGACCGCCGCCGAGCACCTCGGCGCCGCCGCCTGGACCGGCCACGAGTTCGGCGACGCCACCTATCTGTGGCCGCGCGCCTTCTCCGACCTGACCGACGAGTACGACCGTCGCTACGGGCTGGACGAGCGCCACCTGCGGCGCATCTCCGAGATCAACTTCCACAATGCCAAGGCCAATCCGAAGGCCCAGACCCGCGGCTGGAGCTTCAGCAACCTGAGCTTCTCCGACGACGACGAGGCCAATCCGGTGATCGAGGGGCGGACGCGCAAGTCGGACTGCGGCCAGGTCACGGACGGCGCCGCCATGGTGGTGCTGGCCTCGCCGGAGCGCGCGGCCGAGTGGGCCCGCCGGCGCGGCGTGCCGCTGGAGAGCCTGCCGCGCATCAAGGGCTGGGGGCATCGCTCCGCCCCGATCAGCTACCGCCGCAAGGTCGAGGCCAGCGAAAACCAGCCCTACGTCTTCCCGCAGGTGCGCCGCGCCATCGTGGACGCCCACGCCCGGGCGGGTCTGACGCTGGACCAGATCGACGCGGTGGAGACCCACGACTGCTTCGCCATGACCGAATACATGGCCATCGATCACCTCGGTCTGACCGCGCCCGGCGAGAGCTGGAAGGCGGTCGAGGCCGGCGACATCGAAAAGGGCGGGCGGCTGCCGATCAATCCCTCGGGCGGGCTGATCGGCTGCGGCCACCCGGTGGGCGCCACCGGCGTGCGTATGGCGCTGGACGCGGCGCGTCAGGTGAGCGGGCAGGCGGGCGACATGCAGGTCGAGGGTGCGCGCAACGTGCAGACGCTGAACATCGGCGGCTCGACCACCACCACCGTCAGCCTCGTCATCGGGGTGTGACGCCGGAACGGAGCCGCTCGACGATCATGGCCGAGCCGACGCCCTGGGCCCCCGCCGCGACCACCAGGCCGTAGCGGCCCTCGCAGGCGTCGAGGGCATCGAGCAACGACGACAGCAGGATGCCGCCGGTCGCGCCCATCGGATGGCCCTTCGCCAGATGGCCGCCGCCGACATTGACCCGCTCCGGGACTACGTCGCGCACGCGCAGGAATCTCACGATCGTGACGGCGAAGGCTTCCATGAACTCGATCCGGTCCATCTCGCCGAGGCCGAGCCCGACCTTGGCCAGCGCCCGGTCCATGGCGGTGAAGCCGGCGGTCAGGGAGGCGGCCGGATCGCCCCCGGCCTCGACCCAGGCGAGGATGCGGGCGCGGGCGCCCTCGGGCGAGGCGCTGACGAGGGCGAGCGCCGCGCCGTCGCACATGGGCGGGGCGTGGGCCACCGTGTGCCGGTGGTCGATGCGCCGACCCTCCAGTGCTTCGGCATACTGGTCGGACAGGGCGGCGAAGGCCGGCGCGAGGCCTGCGAGGCTCTCGGCCGAGGTCGAGGCGCGGGCCGGCTCTTCCCGATCCAGCCCGTTGACCGGGATGCGCGAGGAGACCAGCGGCGTGCCCTCGGCCGCGGCGGCGCGCTGTTGCGAGGTCAGGGCCGCGGCGTCCATCTCGGCGCGGGTCACGCCGAGGTCCTCGGCCAACCGGTCCGCCGCCAGCGCCACCGGAATGTAGCGGATGCGCGGCGGGAAGCTGGGGTCGGCGTAGTAGTCGGCCCCGTCGGCCATGAAGGGCACGCGCGACATCATCTCGACCCCGCCGGCGAGCATGTCCGGTCCGCCGGGCTGCACCATCCGGCTGGCCTGGCCCGCGGCTGTCAGGCCGGAGACGCAGTAGTTGTTCAGGCTGAAGGCGAAGCCGTCCTCGGGCAGGCCGGCGTGCAGCTTGGACACCAGGGCCACATTCGCGCCCTGCGCCCCGACCTGGCCGACGGCGCCGAGGATCAGGCCGCCGGCCTTGTGCGCGGCCCCGTCATTGCGCGCGTCCAGCGCCGCGACCAGCGCCCCGACCAGCTCATGCGGCTTGAGAGTGGCGAGGCCGCCGTCCGGCCGGGCCCTGCCGCGCGGCGTGCGCACGGCGTCGCGGATGTAGGCGGCCATCACCTCAACGCATGCCGCCCATCAGGTCGCCGGGCGCCCAGGTGCCGTGGAAGCCGGCGGGGACGCGGACGGGCAGGGGGATGCGGGCGACCGGCCCGGCCTCGAAGTCCTGCGCAGCAAGGATCTGGACCTCGGACTTGCCCTCCGGATCGGTGGCGAAGACGATGACGTAGCCGTCGTCCTCCGCGGTCGCCCCGACGCGCGGGGCGAAGGCCGGCTCCGAGCCGCCGACGCCGGGCGCGAACCGATACGTTTTCGCCTGACCGGTGCCCAGGTCGTACTTGTAAAGGCCGTCGAAGCGCTGCAGCTCCTCCGGAGCCATGGAGACGTGATAGCTCCAGCGGGTCTTCACCCCGGTCATGTCGAGATTGACCACCGGGAACTCGCCGATGCGGTCGTCCAGCTGCCGCTTCGTCACCGCGCCGGTGCGCAGGTTCATGCGCCACTCCACCGGCACCGCATGGAGCGCGAGCACATTCACCATGGCCGCATAGGGGCCGTAGGCGGGATTCGGCGGGTAGCCGTTCGGGGTCATCATGCAGGCGGTCATGACCACCTCGTCGCCGTCCTCCCAGGCATTGATGACGTGGTAGATGTAGCAGCTGTCGGTCTCGAACCAGCGCACCTGGTCGCCCCTGCCGTTGCGCGGCACGACGCCGAACCGGGCCGGCTGGTCCGCGACCCGGATCTGCCACTGGCTGTTGCGCAGGCCGGATTCGGTGAACACCACCGGCAGGTCGTGCAGGATGATGTAGTTCTCGGTCAGCCCCATGTCGTGCGGCAGACGCGGTCCCGGCAGCTCGACCTTCTGGAAGTTGGTCAGCCGGTTGTCGGCGCTGACCACGCCGAAGGTCATCCACGGCTCGTAGAGCGAGTAGTCGAAGAAGCAGAACTCGCCGGTACGTGGATCGACCTTGCCGTGGGCCGAGACGTGGCGGGGCAGGGCGCCGCCGAAGCTCTCCTCGCCGAGGGTCTCCAGCGTCCGGGCGTCCACCCGCACCGGCTTGCCGGCGATGTACCAGAGGGCCATCAGCGAGCCGTTGTGGAACACCAGGTCGGTGTTGGCCGTGTCCTTGTAGACCAGCTCGCCGCGGCGGTTGTCCGGCCGGGCGCGGGCCGAGGGCAGCATGACGCCGCCGGCGCCGATGTCCTGCCCGGCGCGCTCGGCGACATGGTCGGCGGTGCGGATCCAGCGGTTGCGGTACTCGGCCCGGCCGTTCTCGAAATAGACGGCGTGGACCATGCCGTCGCCGTCGAACCAGTGGTGCATGCCGGCCGGGGCTTCGGCCGGGTTGGGGCCGTTGCGGATGAAGGCCCCGTGGAGGTTGAGGGGGATCTCGCCAATGACCGGCAGCTCCAGCGCCGTCGTCTCGCGCGCCACCGGCTCGTACAGCCCCTGCAGATAGGGGTTGAGCGCGTTCAGCTCGGTCAGCTCGCCGGTCTCGATCCGGCGGCGGACGCCGATGTCATCAGCCATGTCCAGCCTCGATGGTTGTCCACCGGCAGCTTGCGCCAGAAAGGTACGCTTACACAAGCCGCGGCGCCGCCATGCGGCCTCCGGTAAGGCGGCGCTATGGCGTGGGCGACGAGAGCGGCGCTGTCGCGGCCGCATTTTCCGGCGCCGCCTCCATCTCCCAGCGGATCCGGCGTGGATCCAGCGGACGGCCGCTGCGCAGGTCGCAGACCACCCCCTCGATCACCCGCCCGCTGACAGTGTCGAACAGGTCCAGCGGCGTTCCCTCGGGGCACAGCCAGCGGACGGCCCAGCCATGCATGGCGATGGCGATAGGGAAGAGCTCCAGCCCCGCCGGTGTCAGGCGATACTCGTAGCGCGCCGGGGCGGTCTGGTAGAGCTGCTTGCGCAGCACGCCGTGCAGCACCAGCCGCTGAAGCCTGTCGGCGAGGATGTTGGTCGCCACCCCGAGGGCGGCGTGGATGGCGTCGAAGCGGCGCAGGCGGAAGAAGGCGGCCGACAGGACGGCCCAGCTCCAGTAGTCGCCCAGGATGTCGGTCGAGCGGTCGATGATCGCCCGGTCGGTCTCGAGCGGCGCCGTGCGCCGCCGGCGCGAGGTCGGCGGGGGGATGGCCGCCAACCCCTCGCGCGCCACCCAGCGCACCTGCCGCGGGTCGACCGCATGGCCAAACGCGCGATCGAAGATCGCGGGCGTCAGGCGTTCGCCGCTCTCGCGGTCGAAGAAGGCAAGGGCGTAACGATCCTGCAGCGGTGAGCGGGCCCAGCGCCGCTCCCATTGGCCCTGCATCACCGCCACCCCGAACATGTCGAGGCCCATCTCCGTCAGGCGATACTCGAGCCGTTCGCCGCCGCGCGCCGGGCGCTGCTCGAACAGGCCGGCGCTGACCAGCCGTGTCAGCCTTTCGACGAGGACGCTGCGCGGGATGCCCAGCCGCTCGCGCCAGGTGGAGAAGCGGCGAGCGCCATAGAAGGCCTCGCGCAGGATCAGCTGGGTCCAGGCGTCGCCCGTAAAGGCGAAGGCGCGGGCTACGGGATTGCCCATGATAAGGTCGCGCACATTGACGGCGGGCTCGGGTAGGGGGGACTCGTCGCGGCTCATCGCCCCCTCGGATGGCATGTCCCGGCCCGTCGGGCCATCCTCGTCGCTCATGGGGCTTCCACAGGCGCCGCGGAACGGGCGATGCTGCCGCTCCAGCTCACCGGACCCACGCCCGCATGCCGACCTCCCGACCCACATCGCCGCCGGCCCGTGGCACCGCGGTCTGCGACGTGATCGTTCTGGGCGGCGGGCACAACGGGCTGGTGTGCGCCTTCTATCTCGCCCGCGCCGGCCTGCGCGTGGTGGTGTTGGAGCGGCGCGAGGTGGTCGGCGGCGCCGCGGTGACGGAGGCCTTCCATCCCGGCTTTCGCAACTCCACCGCCAGCTACACCGTCAGCCTGCTGAACCCGCGGGTAACCGCCGAGATGGATCTGCCTCGCCACGGCCTGACCGTGGTCGAGCGGCGAATGTCGAACTTCCTGCCCCTGTCGGCGACGGAGCGGCTGTTCGCCGGGCCGGGGCTGTCGACGGCCGAGGTCAGGCGCTTCTCAAGCCGCGACGCGGATCGTCTGCCGGAGTACGAGCGGCGGCTGGAGGTCGTGTCTGATGTGCTGCGCGCCATGGTGCTGGCCACGCCGCCCAACCTGGTCGAGGGCGGCTGGGTTGAGGCCCTGCCGGAGCTCCTGCGTTCGGCCAGTCTGGCGCGGCGGGTGGGCGACCTGCCGATGCAGGGGCGGCGGGACCTGCTGGACCTGTTCACAAAGTCGGCCGGCGACTGGCTGGACGGCTGGTTCGAGAGCGATCCGGTCAAGGCCCTGTTCGGCTTCGACAGCGTGGTCGGCAACTACGCCAGCCCCTACACGCCGGGCTCGGCCTATGTGCTGCTGCACCATGTGTTCGGGGAGGTGAACGGCAAGCGGGGCGCCTGGGGCCATGCGCTGGGCGGAATGGGGGCCATCACCCAGGCCATGGCCCGCGCCTGCGTCGAGGCCGGCGTCGAGATCCGCACGGGGGCGGAGGTCGTCGAGGTCATCACGGACCGCGGCGCCGCGACGGGCGCCGTGACGGCGGACGGCGAGCGCCTGTCAGCGCCGGTGGTTGTCTGCGGCCTGCATCCGAGGCTGCTGGTCGAGCGGCTGGTCGACCCCGCGGCGCTTCCCGAGGACTTCCGCGAGCGCATGGGGCGGTACGCTTCCGGCTCGGGGACGCTGCGCATGAATGTGGCCCTGACAGAGTTGCCGCGCTTCAGCTGCGCGCCCGAGGCCGGGGATCACCTCACCGCGGGGATCATCATCGCCCCCAGCCTCGCCTACATGGATCGCGCCCATGCCGAGGCGCGGCTGAACGGCTGGTCGTCGCAGCCCATCGTCGAGATGCTGATCCCCTCGACGCTGGACGACAGCCTCGCCCCGGCTGGCGCGCATGTGGCCAGCCTGTTCTGCCAGCATGTGGCTCCGACCCTGCCGGACGGACGATCCTGGGACGCGGCGCGCGAGACGGTCGCCGATCTGATGATCGCGACCGTGGACGCCCTGGCGCCCGGCTTCGCCGCCTCGGTCCTCGGCCGGATGACCCTGACGCCGCTGGATCTGGAGCAGCGCTTCGGCCTCGTTGGCGGCGACATCTTCCACGGTCGGCTGACGCTGGACCAGCTGTTCAGCGCCCGGCCGGTCCCGGGCCACGCCGACTACCGCCTGCCGGCGAAGGGGCTCTATCTGTGCGGCTCCGGGGCCCATCCGGGCGGCGGCGTCACGGGGGCGCCGGGACGCAACGCGGCGCGGGAAATCCTGCGCGACCTGCGCCGTCGCTGGCCGGGCCAGGCTTAGGGCAGCCCCAGCGCCTGGCGCAGGGCGGCGCGCAGGCTCGCCTCGGTGAAGGGCTTCTGCACGGTCGGCCGGCCGCGCCAGGTCTCGGGCAGGCCCCCCTCGCCGTAGCCGGTCGAAAAAACGAAGGGCACGCCGCTCGCCGCCAGCGCCTCGGCCACCGGGAACACCTGGCGGCCCGCCAGATTGACGTCCAGCAGGGCGGCGTCGAGCGCCGGTCCGTCTCCGAGAAAGGCGAGGGCCTCCTCGACGCTGGCCAGTGGGCCGACGGTCTCGCCGCCGAGATCCTCGAGGATGGTTTCGATCAGCATGGCGACGAGCGACTCGTCCTCGACGACCAGGATCCGTCGCCCGCCCAGTTCCGCGCTCATAGCCAGGGTTCCCGCTCGAGGGGGATGGAAATCTCCGCCTCGAAGCCATCCGGCTCGTAGCGGACCTTCAGGGTCCCCGCCAGATCGTGGCGCAGATTGCGCTCGATCAGCCGGGCGCCGAAGCCGCGCCGCGTGGGGGGAGCGAACGCGGGTCCTCCGACTTCACGCCAGACACTCCGGAGTTCCGCCTCCGGGCCTGTCGACTGCCGCCAGTCGACCCAGACCCGACCATAGCATGCAGGGGTTGGGAGAGGCGTCGAACACCTGCGCGAGCTCCGCACCCAGCGTGCCTGATCTGGCCAGCTCCCGCAATCTGTGCGCCCTCCCGTAGGTCTCGGTAACGGCCCTGCCGCAGATCGGTTCAGGCCCTGACGGAAAAAACCCCTCGGACAACTGGCCTCGGGCGTCTGCGGCGTTAGGGTGGGGCATGCTGATCCCCGGTCTTGCCGCGCTGATGATGCTGTCCAGTCCTTCCGGAACGCTGCCGCCTGCGGGGGCTGAGCCCGTCGAGGTGACGGTCGCGACAGGCCGTCTTGCCGGTCACGCCGTTCAGGGCGTCGCCCGCTACCTGGACATTCCCTATGCGGCGGCGCCGGTCGGGCCGCTCCGCTGGCGCCCGCCGCAGCCCCCGCTCGCTTGGCCGGGTGTGCGCGACGCGACCCGGCGAGGGCCGATCTGCATCCAGCCGCCGGCCAATGGCGACAATGGCGTCGGTCCCTTGCCGATGAGCGAGGACTGCCTGCAGCTGAATGTCTTCGCCCCGGAAGGCGCTGGCGGCGACACGCCGGTCATGGTGTGGATCCACGGCGGCGGCTACGTCAACGGATCGGCCACCGCGGACCTGTACGACGGGTCCGCCCTGGCGCGGCAGGGCGTGGTGGTCGTGACGATCAACTATCGCCTCGGCCGCCTCGGCTTCTTCGATCATCCGGCGCTGGCGCAGGACCGTCCCGCCAACGAGCCGGCCGGCAACTATGGCGTCATGGACATGATTGCCGCCCTCCAGTGGGTGCGCGACAATATCGCCGCCTTCGGGGGCGATCCGGCCCAGGTGACGATCTTCGGCGAGTCGGCCGGCGGCATGGCGGTGCTGCAGCTGATGACCGCCCCGGCGGCGCAGGGGCTGTTTCACCGGGCCGTGGTGCAGTCCGGCCCGCCGCGTCTGCCGGCGCGCCGGCTCGACCGCACCGGGCCCCAGGGTGAGCCCTCGGTGCAGGCGGCGGCGGTCGCCTGGATGGCCGAGCGCGGCCTCGACGCCGCGAGCGCCGACGCCCTGCGCGCGCTGCCGGCGGAAGCCTTCCTGCAGCCCTGGCCGAGCTTCCGTCAGGGGGTGCTGAACATCGTCGACGGCCGCGTGGTGCCGGAGCCGGTGATGGACGTTTTTGCGTCCGGCCGCCAGGCGAAGGTCCCCCTGATTGTCGGGGCCAACTCGGCGGAGTTCTTCTGGGTCACGGCGGACGATCCCGTTGACGGGACCCTCGAAGACGGCATCCCCGACGCGGAGCGCGCCGCCCTGGTGGAGGCCTACGGCGGTCCGGACGTCTACCGCGCCCATGTCATTTCAGACCTGATCTTCGTGGAACCGGCGCGCCAGATCGCCCGGCTGCATGCCCGGAGCGGGGCGCCGACCTGGCTGTACCGGTTTGATATCGTTTCCGCGGCCGCGCCCCAGGAACCCGGCGGCGCCGGCCACGCCTGGGACCGGCAGTATGTGTTCCGCACCCTCAACGCCTCGCCCTGGCCGACCGACGCCATGGACGCGCGGGCGGCAGACCTGATCAGCGCCTACTGGGCCGGCTTCGGGCGCACGGGCGACCCGAACGGCGGCGATCGCCCGGCATGGCCGCAAGCGGGGGAGACGTTGCAGACGCTGCAGTTCAGCAATGACGGACCTACGCTGCTCACTGATCCCCTAGGGACGCGGCTGGAGCTGCTGGCGCGGTGGCAGGACGGCCACTGAACCGTCGCGTAACCGTCAAGCGCGATGGCTAGGTCAAGCCTGACGCGAAGGGGAGCGACGATGCGTGCGATTCTGATGGCGACGGCGGCGTGGGCAGCGGCCGGCGCGCTTCACGCCCAGGAGGCCCCCTCGGCGCCGCTCGCGGCCGTCCCTTCAGAGGAGCCGCCGGCGGCGCGCATCGTCGGGCGGGTGGCCGGCGTCCCGACCGAGGTCAGCGCGCGCCTTGACGGCAGCGTCAACGCTCTGGTGGTCTCGGCCGGTGGCGTCGAAGCGCGCCAGGCCCTCGGTTTCGCCGGCGAGGCGCTGTGCCTGATCGCCGGCGCCCGCGATGGCCTTCCGTATGCCTTTGTGGTCGGGGACGGCGGCGAGATCGCCCAGTT
>CAZUXK010000061.1:0-13361 GCA_964624025.1 uncultured Brevundimonas sp. | reverse complement strand
CAGGGCGCCCGCGGCATCGTCGCTGACGAGCCGGTCGCCTCGCTCGACCCGGTGTCCGCGCGCCGGGTGATGGAGCTGCTGGTCGAGCTGAACAAGCGCGACGGCCTCGGCGTCATCGTCACCCTGCACCAGGTCGACTACGCCCTGCGCTACTGCGACCGCGTCGTGGCGCTGAAGGCGGGCAAGGTCGTGTACGACGGCCCCTCGACCCAACTCGACACCCGCATCCTGATCGACATCTACGGCCCCGAATACGAGGACGCCTTCTGGGAGACCAAGTCATGAGCCGCCCGATCCTGTCCCGTCGTCTGCTCGGCGGCCTTGTCGGCGCCGCCCTGCTCGGCCTGGCCGGCTGTGGCCCGGCCGGCGAGAGCGCCCCTGCGGGCGCGCCCGACAAGCTGGTGTTCTCGATCCTGTCGGCCGAGGGCCAGGCCTCGGCCGGTCCGATGTGGGCCCCGCTGCTCGAGGACATGTCCGAGGCCATCGGCGTGCCGGTCGAGCCCTACTTCGGCTCGAACTACACCATTCTGGTGGAGGCCATGCGCGGCGGGCAGACTCACGTCGCCTGGTTCTCGGCCAAGCCGGCGATCGAGGCGATCGATCGCGCGGGCGCCGAGGTGGTGGCCCGGACGGTCGACCTGCAGGGCCGCGACAGCTACCGCTCGACCCTGATCGTCAAGGTCGACTCCGGCATCACGCTCGATGACGTGCTGGCCTGCGGCAAGCGCTACGATTTCGGCATCGGCGACGCCCAGTCGACCTCGGGCACGCTGGCGCCCATGACCTTCCTGTTCAACCCGCGCGGCATCGACCCCAACCAGTGCTTCGCCACGGTGCGCTCGGCCAACCACCAGGCCAACGCCTTCTCGGTGGCCAACGGCCTCGTCGATGTGGCGACCTCGAACACCGTCAACACGGTCTTCCTCGAGCGCCAGAATCCGCAGATCGCGGCCCAGCTGCAGGACATCTGGGAGTCTCCGCCGATCCCGGAGTCGGGCATCCTCGTGCGCGGCGATCTCGATCCGGCCCTGAAGGAGCGCATCCGCACCTTCTTCATCACCTATGGTCAGGGCGAGGGCGCAGAGGCCGAGCGCCAGCGCGAGGTGCTGCGCGGGCTGAACTATTCGCAGTTCCGCGCCGCCGAGGGCTCGTACCTCGATCCGGTGCGTGAGATGGCGGCGGACCAGGCGCTGGCCGCGGCCCGCGCCGCCGGCGACACCGCCGCCGCGGCCGCCGCCGAGGCCGAGCTGGCCCGCCTGCGCGCCGGCCGCGAGGTCCAGCCTTGAGCGGCGCCGCCGATACGATCCGCGGCGACGGCGTGCCGCCGCCGCCGCGTCGCGGCCTCGTCGCCTGGGCCATGGACGTCCTGATCTGGGGCGGTGTGGCCCTGCTGCTGGCGTGGAGCGTCGAGGCCGTCGATCTCGGCAACCTGAGCCGGCTGGTGACCAACTCGGCCAACATCCAGACCTTCGCCGCCGACCTGCTGCGTCCGGACTTCAGCGACTGGCGCCTGTTCGTCGAGAAGATGTGGGAGACGATCCAGATCGCCCTCTGGGGCACCTTTCTTGCGGTCTTCCTCGGCATTCCGATGGGGCTGGCCGCGGCCCGCAACATCGCCCCGGTCTGGCTGGTCCAGCCGGTGCGCTGGGTCATGAACCTGCTGCGTTCGGTGCCGGATCTGGTGATGGGGCTGCTGTTCGTGGTCGCCGTCGGGCTCGGGCCGCTGGCCGGGGTGCTGGCGATCACCCTCAATACCGCCGGCGTGCTGGCCAAGCTGTTTTCCGAGGCGGTTGAGTCGATCGACAAGGGGCCGGTCGAGGGGGTGCGCGCCACCGGCGGCTCGCGCCTGCAGGAGATCGTCTGGGGCGTGATTCCCCAGGTGGCCCCGCTGTGGACCAGCTTCGCCCTCTACCGTTTCGAGTCGAACAGCCGCTCGGCCACGGTGCTGGGCCTGATCGGCGCCGGCGGCATCGGCCAGGTGCTGTTCGACCGCATGAACGCCTTCAACTTCAGCGCGGTCTCGGCCGTGGTCATCGTCGTGGTGATCGCGGTGACGCTGATCGACCTGCTGTCACAGGCCATGCGCAAACGTCTGCTCTAACCCAGCCAAGCTCTGGACCACCAGGAGACTCTATCATGACCCGCACCCTGCTCGCCGCCGGCGCGGCGCTTTGCACCCTCGCGCTCGCCGCCTGTGGCGACGCCGGCGGCGCCGGCCAGGCCCGCAACGGCGTCTGGGCCGCCGGCTCCTCGACCGTGTTCCCCTTCACCACCCGGGTGGCCGAAACCTTCTCGCGCGCCCAGGGCGGCGCCACCCCGCGGGTCGAGGCGCTGGGCACCGGCGGCGGCATCCAGGCTTTCTGCCAGGGCATCGGCCCGGCGACGCCGGACGTGGCCAACGCCTCGCGCCGCATGACGGCGTCCGAGTTCGACATGTGCGCCCAGAACGGCGTCACCGACATCATCGAGCTGCAGATCGGCTATGATGGCATCGTCGTGGCCACGGCGCGCGACGGCGTCTCGTTCGACCTGCGCCTCCAGGACATGTACCTGGCGCTCGCCAGGGAAGTTCCGGTCAACGGGGCCCTCGCCGCCAACCCGGCGACCCAGTGGAGCCAGATCAACCCGGCCCTGCCGGCGCAGCGCATCCAGGTCTACGGCCCGCCGCCGACCTCGGGCACCCGCGACGCCTTCCTCGAGCTGGGCATGGCCCCGGGGGCCGAGCGCCTGCCGGAGCTGGCCGCGCTCAAGGCCTCGGACGAGGACCGTTTTGAAGCCGTGTCGCACACCCTGCGCGAGGACGGCCTGTGGATCGACGCCGGCGAGAACGACAACGCCATCCTGCAGACCCTGACCCGAACCCCTGGCGCCGTCGGCGTGTTCGGCTTCTCATTCCTCGAACAGAACCAGGACGTGGTGAAGGCCGAGACCATCGACGGCGTGGCGCCTTCGGTCGAAACCATCGCCGACGGCTCCTACCCGCTGGCGCGCAGCCTCTTCATCTATGTGAAGAAGGCGCACATCGGCGTCATCCCGGGCCTGCAGGAATTCGTCAATGAGTTCGTCTCGGACGCCTCGGCGGGCCGGGGCGGCTATCTGGAAGACCGCGGCCTGATCCCGCTGCTGCCGGAAGAACTCACCCGTCAGCGCCAGATCGCCCAGGCCGGCACGGTGATGGCGCGGCCCGAGTAGGTCGCGAAGCCCGCCCCGGCCGCACCGGGGCGGGTCCGCCCGCTCAGTCGGCCGTCGGGCCCATGCCGAGGGCGTGGGCCATCACGTGATAGATCACCTGCTGCTCGATGACGCCGCCGAAAAGATGGGCCCACGGTCCGGCGGCGAGCACCGCCACGTCCTCGCCGCCATGGGCGGCCGAGGGCAGGGGGGCGAGCGCCGGATGGATGAAGGCCGGGTCGTCGACGTGGGCGTCTGACAGGTCCGCGCGCGGCCCCATCGCGCCGCCGGGGCCATTGGCGTAGCTCAGCACCGTCGCCGGCTTGCCGTCAGGCAGGCGCACCGGCGCGCCGTCCGCGCCGGCCACAAGGCCGAGCACCGGCGCGCCGCGCGGCGAGTAGCCGGTGATCGTCAGGTTGTGACTGTGGTCGGCGGTGACGATCACCAGGGTGTCGCGCAGGTCGACCATCTCGAGGGCCGCGCGCACGGCCGCGTCGAAGGCGAGGGTGTCCTGCAGGGCCGCCCCGGCCTGGCCGACGTGGTGCGCGTGGTCGATCCGCGCGCCCTCGACCATCAGCACATAGCCCTCGCCGCGCGCCGTCAGCACGGCGATCGCCTTGCGCGTCATCTCCTCCAGCGACGGCTCGTTCTCGCGGTCGTGGGCGAAGCGCATGTGGTCCGGCTCGAACAGGCCGAGAAGGCGCGGGGTGCGGGCGGGATCGACCGCATCGAAGCCGGCCTGATCGATGACGAAAGCGCCAGCGGGACTGGCGGCGCGCCACTCGGCGATCAGGTCACGGCCGTCGCGGCGAAGGCCGCTGCGGGACGGAATCTCCGGATCGGGCTGACCTTCCGGCGTGAAGTAGGCCCGGCCGCCGCCGAGCACGACGTCGATGCCGTCCCCGTGGGGCCATTCGATCATCTGGCGGGCGATGTCCCGGCATCCCGCCGCCGCCGCCGCGGCCGGCAGCTGGCGGTCGCTCTCCCAGTTGCGGTCCGGACTGTGGGCCCAGGCCGCCGCCGGGGTGGCGTGGGTGACGCGGGCGGTGGTGACGACGCCGGTCGACAGGCCCGCCCGCTCGGCTTGGGCGAACAGGCTGTCGAGCGGGGCGGCGAGGGCGGTCGCGCAGTCCTGCCTCGGGACTGCGGCGGCGATGCCGAGCACGCCGTTGCGGGTCTTGGCCCCGGTCACCATGGCGGTCGCGGTGGCGGCCGAGTCGGCCACCATGGCGTCATGGGTATAGGTCCGGACGAGGGCGGCATGGGGCAGGCCATCCATGGCCAGGGGGCGGCCGCTCCCGGCCTCCCCCGCCTGTTCCGCCCCGAGCAGCCGGGCGGCGGTCATGGTCGAGACCCCCATGCCGTCGCCGATGAAGAGGATAATGCTGCGCGCCCGGCCCTCGATCGGCCGGACCGCGAGACGCTGCGCCAGCGCATCCCGGCCGGCAGCGAAATAGGAGTCCCTGACCGGCGCGGCTGACGACGGGGTTTGGGCGAAGGCGGGGACGGCGACGGCAAGAGCCAGGGCGGCGACGGACAGGCGCAGGCCGGCGCGGATCGAACGGATCATGGACAAGGCTCCGGTCTCGGGGGAGCCGATGGCCTAGCCGGATTGTGTGACGGTCCCGTCTCGCGCCGGTCAGGCGGCGCGGCCGCGGACCCGGGCCAGCCGCCGCAGCCGCCGCCAGAAGCGCCCGCGCTCGGGCTCCGGATAGGCGTGCAGGTTGCGCACGAACTCCTCGGCCGAGGCGCGCCAGCTGAACTGCTCGGCGTAGGCGCGCACGGTTTTGCGGTCGAGCTCCAGACAGGCCATGCAGGCGGCCCGCAGGTCGTCGTCGATGGCCCCGGCGTTCGAGCCGGGGATGATGTCGATCGGGCCGTGCGCCGGGAAGGCCGCCACCGGGGTGCCCGTGGCCATGGCCTCGAGGATCACGAGGCCGAAGGTGTCGGTCCAGCTGGGGAAGACGAAGACGTCGGCGTCGGCGAAGCAGCGCGCCAGCTCCTCGCCGAAGCGGGCGCCGAGGAATTTCGCCTCGGGGAAGCGGGTCTGCAGGTCCTCGCGCGCCGGG
Source organism: uncultured Brevundimonas sp. (assembly GCA_964624025.1). GTDB lineage: Bacteria > Pseudomonadota > Alphaproteobacteria > Caulobacterales > Caulobacteraceae > Brevundimonas. The sequence continues at coordinate 8,121 of CAZUXK010000061.1, read as the reverse complement.
CCGTCGCCGACCACGATCCTGGTGCCGGGCAGGTCCAGCGCCAGGAAGGCCTCGATGTTCTTCTCCACCGCCACCCGGCCGACATTGAGCCAGAAGGGACGCGGCCAGTCGGCGCCGCCCAGCTCGGCGTAGATCGGGGCCAGGTCCGGGCGGAACAGCTCGGTGTCGACGCCGCGCGACCAGGGCGAGACATTGCGGAAGCCATGCGCCACCAGCTCGTCGCGCAGGGTCGGGGTGGCCACCATCAACCGTCCCGACGGCTTGTGGAACCACTTCATGTAGGCGTAGCCGACCTGCACCGGGATCGGGAACCGGGCCGAGACATACTCGGGGAACTTGGTGTGGTAGCTGGTGGTGAAGGGCAGCTTCCACTCGAGGCAGATGCGGCGGGTGGCGATGCCGATCGGTCCCTCGGTGGCGACGTGCACCGCCTCCGGCTCGAAGGCGCGCAGCCGCTCGCGAATCTCTTCTTCCGCCCCCAGGGCCAGCCGGATCTCCGGATAGGTGGGGCAGGGGATGGTCTTGAACTGGCTCGGCTCGACGACCTCGACCTCATGACCCATGGCGCGGCACTCCGCGACCGTGCGGGTGAGGGTGCGGACGACGCCGTTGACCTGGGGCTCCCAGGCGTCAGTGGCCAGAACGATGCGCATGCTCTCGGCGGACCCTGCCGTTTCAGGAACGTGATCTTCTAGACAATCCGGCGGACGAAGGCGAGACGGCGTCACAGCGGCAGCACCGTGGTCGACTTGACCTCTTCCAGCACGGCGTAGGTCCGGGTCTCGCGCACCCCGGGCATACGCACGAGGACGTCGCCGAGGAAGGCACGGTAGGCGTCCATGTCGGCCACCCGCGCCTTGATCAGATAGTCGAAGCCGCCGGCCACCATATGGCACTCCAGCACCTCCGGCTGGCGGCGCACCGACTCAGCGAAGGCGTCGAACACATCGCCGGTGGTCCGGTCCAGCAGCACCTCGACGAAGATCAGCAGGTCGCGGCCGACGAGGGCCGGATCGACCATGGCGGCGTAGCCGGTGATGACCCCGCGCTCGCGCAGCCGCCGCACCCGTTCGAAACAGGCGGCGGCCGACAGGTTGCAGCGGCGCGCCAGCTCGGCGTTGGAGATGCGGGCGTCGGACTGCAGCACGCGCAGGAGGCGGCGGTCGACGGCGTCAATCTCGATCATCGGAATCTCGCCCGTTGGCCGAATGATCTTCGGTTATAACTGCTAACATACGAAGCACCTTTGGCGAAGCCGGGATTATCTGGCGGCGATAGCCACAGGTGCGCCCCCATGACCGCTGTCCCGTCGCCGACCGCCTTCGCCGCCTGGGAGGCGCTGGACCATGGCAAGCAAGAGGACGAGCGCGCCGTCGTGGCGCGCAACCTGTCCCGTCTGCCGCTGGACGCCGCCGAGCGCGCCGCCGTGGTCGCCGCCGCCACCGATCTGGTCGAGCGCGCCCGCCTGAGCCCGCAGCGGCAGGGGGTGGTCGAGAGCTTCCTGCAGGAGTTCAGCCTCGGCACCCGCGAGGGGCTGGCCCTGATGTGCCTGGCCGAGGCCCTGCTACGCACCCCGGACGACGACACCCGCGACCGGCTGATCGCCGAGAAGATCGGCTCGGCCGACTGGGCCAGCCACCTGGGCAAGTCCGACAGCCTGTTCGTCAACGCCTCGACCTGGGGGCTGATGCTGACCGGCAAGCTGGTCGACGTCGACGAGGACGCACGCCGCGACCTGCCGGGTTTCCTCAGGCGCGTCGCCGGGCGGCTGGGCGAGCCGGTGATCCGTCGCGCGGTGGCCCAGGCCGTGCGCATCATGGGCGAGCAGTTCGTGCTCGGCCGCACCATCGACGCGGCCCTCAAGCGCTCGGACCGCGAGGGCTGGCTGTGCAGTTTCGACATGCTGGGCGAGGGGGCCCGGACCGAGGCCGACGCCGAGCGCTACGAGCGCATCTATGCGGTGGCCATCGAGGCGGTCGGCCAGACCGCGCGCGGGCAGGGGCCCGAGGCCGGGCACGGGGTCTCGGTCAAGCTGTCGGCCCTGTCGCCGCGCTATGAGGCGACGCACGAGGCGCGGGTGTGGGCGGAGCTCTATCCGCGGGTGAAGCGCCTCGCCCTGATCGCCGCCCAGCACGACATCAACTTCACCATGGACGCCGAGGAGGCGGACCGGCTGGCCCTGTCGCTGAAGCTGCTGGACCGGCTGGCGCGCGAGCCGGAGCTGGGCGGCTGGACCGGGCTCGGCCTGGCGGTGCAGGCCTATCAGAAGCGCGGGCCCGAGACGGTGGCGCGGATCGTCGAGCTGGCCCGCGACAGCGGCCGGCGACTGATGGTGCGGCTGGTCAAGGGCGCCTACTGGGACAGCGAGATCAAGCGCGCCCAGGTGCTGGGGCGGCCGGACTATCCGGTGTTCACCACCAAGGCGGCGACCGACCTGAACTACCTCGTCTGCGCCGACCTGCTGATCCGCGGCGCGCCGCACGTCTATTCGCAGTTCGCCACCCACAACGCCCACACCCTGGCGGCGGTCCAGCACATGGCGCGCCGGTCGGGCGTCAAGGTCGAGTTCCAGCGCCTGCACGGTATGGGCGAGGCCCTCTACGACGCCGTGGCCGAGGCCTTCCCGGACGGCCGGTCGATCACCGTGCGCGCCTACGCCCCGGTAGGCGGCCACGAGGAGCTGCTGCCCTATCTGGTGCGCCGCCTGCTGGAGAACGGCGCCAACTCCTCCTTCGTCCACGCCCTGCTGGACGAGCGCGTGCCCGCGGCCGCTGTCGCCGCCGATCCCGTCACCCAGGTCGAGGCCCAGCCCGACCGCCACCCCCGGATACCCGTGCCCCGCGACCTCTACGGCGACCGCCAGAACTCCCTCGGCCGTGACTATAGCCAGGCCGCCGAGCGCGCCGCCCACGCCACCGTCTTGGCGAAGGTCGACGCCGAGACCCTGACCGCCGGCCCGATCGTCGGCGGCCGGCTGCTGGCCGGGGTCGACAGCCGGCCGGTGACCAATCCGTTCGACCGGACGCAGGTGCTGGGCCACGTCTCCGAGGCGACGACGGCCGACGTCGATGCGGCGGCCGAGCGGGCGGCGGCGGCCCAGATTGGCTGGGACCGCAAGGGCGGGGCCGGCCGCGCCCCGGTGCTGCGCGCCATGGCCGATGCGCTGGAGGCCGACCTCGACCGGCTGGTGGCCCTGCTGGCCCGCGAGGCCGGCAAGACCCTCAACGATGGCGTCGCCGAGGTGCGCGAGGCGGCGGACTTCTGCCGCTACTACGCGATGCTGGCCGAGCGCGACTTCGGCGGCGAACAGCCGCTGAAGGGCCCCGTCGGCGAGACCAACGCCCTGGTGCTGCACGGCCGCGGGGTGTTCGCCTGCATCAGCCCGTGGAACTTCCCGCTGGCGATCTTCACCGGCCAGATCGCCGCCGCGCTGGCCGCCGGCAACGCCGTGCTGGCCAAGCCGGCCGAGCAGACGCCGCTGATCGCCGCCGAGGCGGTGCGCCTGTTCCACAAGGCCGGCCTCGACGCCGACCTGCTGGCCCTGCTGCCCGGCCGCGGCGAGACGGTCGGGGCGGCGCTGGTCCGCCATCCGGCGATCGACGGCGTGGCCTTCACCGGCGGTACCGAGACGGCCTGGGCCATCAACCGGTCCCTCGCCGAGCGGCGCGGGCCGATCATCCCCTTCATCGCCGAGACCGGCGGGCTCAACGGCATGTTCGTCGACACCACCGCCCTGCGCGAACAGGTGATCGACGACGTCATCCTGTCGGCCTTCGGCTCCGCCGGGCAACGCTGCTCGGCCCTGCGGGTGCTCTATGTGCCGAAGGACTCCGCCGACGCCCTGATCGAGGGGCTGAAGGGGGCGCTGGCGGTGCAGGTTCTGGGCGACCCGGCCGACCCGGCCACCGACATCGGCCCGGTCATCGACGCCGAAAGCCGCCAGGCGCTGGAGGCCCATGTGGCCCGGCTCGAAAAGGAGGCCACGGTCATCGCCCGGGCGACCCTGCCGGCGGGCGCGGACAAGGGCGACCTGTTCGCCCCGACCATCGCCGAGATCCCGACGCCCGACTTCCTCGAGCGCGAGGTGTTCGGCCCGATCCTGCACATCCACCGCTACGACCCGGCCGAGCTGAAGACCGTGGCCGGCAAGCTGGCGGCGCGCGGCTATGGCCTGACGCTCGGCGTGCACAGCCGCATCGAGGCCTTCGCCGGGGAGGTCATGCGCCTGGTCCCGGCCGGCAATGTCTACGTCAACCGCGGCATCACCGGCGCGGTGGTCGGGGTGCAGCCGTTCGGCGGCGAGGGCCTGAGCGGCACCGGGCCCAAGGCCGGCGGTCCCCACAGCCTGATCCGCTACGCCGCCGAAAAGGCCATCAGCGTCAACATCGCCGCCCAGGGCGGCGACCCGGCCCTGCTGAACCTCTAGGCGGACGGCGCCGCCCGCGCCGCCATCCGGAACAGGGCGGCGCTGATCAGCCAGGCGGCGAGCCAGGGCAGGGTGAAGACGACGTCGGGCTCCCGGGCGAGCAGGGGCGGGACGGCGACGGCGATCTGGGCGGCGGCGGTGGCGGCCATGACCCACGCCAGGCCCCCGGCGCGGAAGTCGACAAGGAAGGCCCCGACCAGAGGCACGACGAGTACGGCGAAGAACAGACTGTTGATGGCCGCATCCTCGCTGCCGATGATGCCGACGGCGAGGTTGGCCCAGACCAGCAGGAAGCCGGCGCCCAGCGCGATCCAGCAGGCAAAGCGGAAGGCGAAGCTGCGGCTGAGCCGCAGGCTGGTCTCGAACAGCCCCGCGCCGACCAGCAGCATGACGCCCCAGGCGATGTGATCCATCGGGCTCCAGTTCATCTCCGTTGTCAGGCGCGCGACGAGGAAGGGCAGCAGCCACAGGACGAGGGCCCCGCCCCAGCCGAGCCCGCGCAGGACGCGGTCGAAGCGGGCGGCGGAGGTCGGGGTGGCGGCAGGGTTAGCGGACATGGCGGGCTCCGGCGTGAAGGACGGGGCAAGCCTGCCCGACCCGCCGGTGAGCGGCCTGAGCGGCGGATGAGCATTTGCTGAAATCGTGCGGCCGCCCAGATTTCCGTTGCGCCGGCCGGCGGCGCGGCGGCAGGCTCGCGGCGTCTGATCCGCATCGTCTGAAGATGAGCCCGGCCCCCTACCGTTTCGACCGCTTCGAACTGGACCCCGACGACCGTCGCCTGACCCGGGACGGCGAGGTGGTGGCGTTGAACGGCCGCTATCTTGACGTGCTGGTGCTGCTGGTGCGCGAGGGCGGCCGCCTGGTGTCGCGCGAGCGCCTGCTCGACGAGGTCTGGCGCGGCGTACCCGTGACCGACGAAGCCCTGAGCCAGGCCATTCGCACCCTGCGGCGCGAGCTGGGCGACGAGGCGGCGCGACCGCGTCTGATCGAGACAGCGCCCAAGCACGGGTACCGCTTCATCGCGCCGGTGAGCCGCGGCGAGACGACCGGCGCCGCGCCGCGCGCGGGCGTGGGGCTTCCCCTGTCCGGCGCCCTGGGTGAACCGCTCGCGGGCGCCCTCGCCGGCGCCCTGGGGGGCGGCGCGGCCGGGGCGCTGGGCGGGCTCGGCTACGGGCTGGCGGCGGCGAGCCCGGGCGCGGGGGCCGTGTCGGCGGTGCTGGTGATGACGGTCCTGGCGCTGGGCCTCGGCGCGCTCGGGGGCGGCGCGATCGGCGCGGGCGTGGCCCTGTCACGGCGGCTGCCGGGACCGGAGGGCCGACGCCGGGTGATCGGGGCGACCGCCGGCGGGGCGCTGCTCGGCGGGCTGGTCGAGCTGCTGGGGCTGGACGCTTTCCACCTGTTGCTGGGCGGGGGCCCGGCCGACATCACCGGAGCCGGGGAGGGGGCGCTGCTGGGCGCCGCCGCAGGCCTGGGACTCGGGCTGGGTCGCCGGGCGGCTGCGGGACTGGGCGCCCTGGCCGGAGTCGCCACGGCCCTGCTGAACGGGCGGCTGCTGGGCGGCAGTCTCGCCGCCCTCGCCGAGGCCTTTCCCGCGGCCCGGCTGTCGCTCGCGCCGCTGGGGCGGATGCTGGGGGACGAGGGCTTCGGCACGCTGGCGCGGGCCGTGACCGGGGCGGCGGAGGGGGCGCTGTTCGTGGCCGCGGTGACGGGCGCCCTGCTTTGGGCGCGACGGGACTAGCGGGCGACGTCCGCCATCGCCGCCCCGCCCTGCGCCGGCCTCACGCGACGTGCTCTGGCGTCAGGCGCCAGCCTCGCCGGTCTCGAAGAAGTCTACGAGGCCGTCATCAAGGTCATAGCGAGCACCTACGATCCTGAGGCCACCGGCCGCCTGTTTCTCGAGCAGCCCGGGCGAGGCTGTCTCCTGCAGGAACCGAAGCGTCTGACGAATATTCTCGCGCACCGACTGATCCACGAGGTCGCCCGTGGAATCTCCATCCCGCGCCGCTAGCACTGCCGGGATGATCGGTTGCAGCATCGCTCCGACCGCGCCGGGGAAGTGGGTGTTGTGCTGCACCACCTCGGCAGCGGCCGCGACGGCCCCGCAGCGCTCGTGACCCATGACGACCACGAGGGGCGCCCCCAGATGCCCGACAGCATACTCGATCGAGCCGAGGGCTGTGGTGTCGATCGTGTTGCCGGCCACCCGGATCGTGAACAGCTCGCCCAGCCCACAGCCGAACACCAGTTCAGGCGGGACGCGGCTGTCCGAACAGGAGACCAGCACGGCGAACGGGGACTGGCTCGCCGCGAGCGCGGAGCGACGCTCCCTGCCGAGGTTCAGGGGCCGGGGGTGATCCGAGACAAAGGCCGCGTTGCCCTGACGCAGCCGGTCCAGGGCTTCATCCGGGGTCAGCCGGACCTGAGCGGCGTGGGGGTCCGCTGCGGCAAGGGCCGGCGCGGCCAGCGTCGTGAACGGAGTCGCAAGGGCCCATTGGACCAGCGAACGCCGGGACAACTCCTCAGGCGTGGATTTCATCGTGTTTCCCCCAAATGAGGGGGCGAACCTCGCACTTGCTGCGGAAAGGCGCTAGCCGGTTTCAGCGACCCCCGCCTCGCCGTCCTCGTCGGCCCAGGCGACCTGACGGCCATCGGGGGACAGGGCCAGGGCGGTGATGGCGGCGCCCTTGTCGACGCGGACGAAGTCGAGGCCCTGGGCGGCGGGGTCGGCGACCCAGACGCGGCCGTCGTCGAGGCCGGCGACGAGCCGGCCGTGGGCCGGTCGGGCGGCCACCAGGGCGACCATGGCGGACTGGTCAAAGCCGATCTCGGTGGCCTCGCGCCCCATCGGGCCGTTGGCCCCGACGAAGGGCCACAGCACCGCCCCCTGGGCCCCCGGCGTGGCCAGCAGCTGGCCCTTCGACAGGAAGGCCATGTTGCGGATCTTCGACGGATAGCCGCCCATGCGCATGTCGCGCACGTCCTTGAGGCGCCAGCCGTGCAGCTGGTTGTCCTGCATGGCGGTGATCAGGAAGGCGCCGTCCGGCGACCAGGCTACGGCCGTGTGCGAGCCGCCCCACTTGTAGAGGGTCGGGCGCTGTTCGGCGATGCGGGCGAACCAGACCAGGGCTCCGCCATAGGTGGCGGCGGCGACGCGCCGGCCCTTCGGATCGAAGGCCACGGCGGCGAGGGTGCGCTCGGCGGCATGGTCGCGGCGGAAGGCGCGGTCGGCGGCGTCGAGCACCACCAGGCTGCGGCCGGCGGCGGCGGCGATCAGGCCCGTCTCCGGGGCCGTGGCGACCGAGTCGATCCAGCGGCCCGGGACCTCGGCCAGCACCTCCAGGCCGTCGCGCCGGCTCCAGACGATGCGGCCGTCATCGCCGCCGGTGACCAGCCCGTCGCCGGACGGGTGCACGGCCGCCGACAGCACGGCCCCGTCGTGGGCGTCCTGACGCTCGCCCGAGGCGAAGCGGACCGAGCCGTCGCCGAGGGCGAACACGGCGCCGCCGCGGTCGAAGTCGGCGGCGGTGGCCTGGGCGTCGAAGCTCCAGCGGGCGGTCGGGGCGGTCGGGTCAGGCATCGGCGGTCCTTGCAGGGCGGCGATGCGCCGCCTTGTCGCGGGGGCTCGCCGGAGTAGTGTGGGCACATAGGGACATCCTGGAGGTTTCGCATGCGCTTTCGTCACGGACCGGCCGCTC
>CAZUXK010000060.1:4989-13647 GCA_964624025.1 uncultured Brevundimonas sp. | reverse complement strand
CGCCCCTCCGTCACGGCGCTGCGCGCCGCGCCACCACCCCAAGGCATGGGGAGGAGAAGGCCAGTCCCTGCCCCTGCCGACTCCCCCTCGACTTTCGCCACGGCGCGGCGTCTGATCGGGTGCGCCACACCGCCCGAGGAGTCCCGATGCGCCTGTTGCCCGCCCGCCGCCCTGCTTCACGCGCGCTCGTCGCCGCCCTCGCCCTGGCCGTGGCCGCCGGGGCTCCCGCGGCGGTCCAGGCCCAGGACCCGGCGCCCCTGCCTTTTGACGCCAGCCGCGGCGTGTTCAGCTTCGCCGCCGGGCTGGAGCGCAGCCTGCCGGCGGTGGTGCAGGTGACGACCCTCGGCGGCGGCGAGGGCCCGACCACGGGCGACGGCGAGCCCAAACCCCTGTCCGGCGGCTCCGGGGTGATCATCGACGCCGCGGCCGGCATCATCGTCACCAATCACCATGTCATCGAGGGCGGCGAGAAGTTCACCGTCGACCTGATCGACGGCCGGCTGTTCGACGCCGAACTGGTCGGGGCCGACAAGGCCACGGACCTGGCCGTGCTGCGCATCTCGAACCCCGACCTGGCCCCCGGTCTGGCCCAGGTCGAGGTGGTGGACTCCGACACCCTGCGCACCGGCGACCTGGCCTTTGCGGTGGGCTATCCGCTGGGGCTGGACCAGACCCTGACCATGGGCGTCATCTCCGGCCTCAACCGCTCCGGTCTCGGCGATGCGGTGGAGGACTACATCCAGACCGACGCGGCGGTGAACTCGGGCAATTCCGGCGGGCCGCTGCTGGACAGCCGCGGGCGGCTGATCGGCATCAACACCTCGATCCTGTCCGGCGGCGGCGACCTGTTCGGCATCGGCGGCGGCAATGACGGCATCGCCTTCGCCGTGCCGACGCGCATCATGATGTATGTGGTCGGGCGGCTGCGCGCCGACGGCGAGGTGCGGCGCGGCCGCATCGGCGCCGCGCTCGGCTCGCTCAACGCCCAGCGGGCGCGCGAGCTGGGGCTCGGCTTCGTGCGCGGGGCGGTGGTCGAGGACGTGGCGCCGGGCTCGCCGGCGGATCGCGCCGGCCTGCGCCGGGGCGACATCATCACCCGCATCCAGAACCGCCCGGTGGCCAACGCCGGTTCGGTCCAGGCCGTGATCGGCGTCGGCGAGATCGGGGCCGGGCTGAGCCTGACCTATCTGCGCGACGGGCGGACCCTGACCACCGAGGTGGCGCCGCGCGAGCCGGTGGCCGACCGGGTGCTGGCCGGGAGCAGCGAAGTGGCGGCCTTCGGGGCCGTGTTCGCCCTCGCCACGGACGGGAGCGGCGTGGTGGTGATGTCGGTTCAGGGCGGGCTGGTCGAGGGTCTCGTCGCCGGCGACCAGGTGCTGGAGGTCGAGGCCCATCCGATCACCGGCCTGGCCGGCCTGGCCCAGCGCCTGCGTGACGCGCGCAACCCGGTGCGGATCCTCGTCGCCCGGGGCGGCGAGACCGTGACGGTGCGGCTGGAGGGCTGAATGCGATACGCCCGCCCGGCCTGGAGGGGGAGGGAGGGGCCGGACGGGCGCGTCGCTTGGAAGCATCGGCCCGCCTGCGCCCCTGAGGGAATGATCCCGGGGGGCTGGGGGGGCTGTTCAGGTTCCGGAACCGCTCCGGGCGCTGGCGAGCCGACTGAACCCTTGTCGCTCCATGACAAGGCTGTGTCAGGACCGAATCGGGGCCATTTCATGTCGTGGTACGCCAGAATGTCGCAGCCGGAGGGCGGGCGATGAGCGCCGAGGGGCTGGCGGCGGGTCCGGTCTTCTTCGACCGGCGCGAGCTGGACCAGATCCTGCGCGTCTACGGGCGGATGGTGGCCCAGGGCGAATGGCGCGACTACGCCATCGTCGGCCATCGCGACCTGGCCGAGTTCGCCGTCTTCCGCCGCGCCGGCGACGCCCCGGCCTACCGGATCGAGAAGCGCCCGGCGCTGCAGGCCCGCCAGGGCCAGTGGGCGGTGATCGGCGAGGGCGGCCAGGTGCTGAAGCGCGGCCGCGACCTGGCCCAGACCCTGCGCGTGTTCGACAGCCGGCGCTTCACCGTCATCGAGTGACGAGTGACGGGGGCGAGCGAGGGGGGCGCTCCCGGCCCACGAAAAAGGCCCCGGCGTCGCCGCCGGGGCCCTGTCGGTCCAGCCGTCAGGCTGCGCCTATTCCCGGTTGCCCATGAAGGCCAGCAGGAACTGGAACAGGTTGACGAAGTTGATGAACAGGCTCAGCGCGCCAAAGCCGGTCATCACCGCCATGGCGTTCTGGTCGCCGCCCAGCCGGTAGTAGTCCAGCTTCAGCCGCTGGGTGTCATAGGCGATCAGACCCGAGAAGATCAGCACGCCGACGGCGTTGATGGCGAAGTAGAACACCGGGTTCTGGGCCGCCGGCAGGAACATGAACACCAGGCTGGCGATGACCAGGCCGATGACGCCCATGATCAGGAAGGTGCCGAGCGGGCCGAGGTCGCGCTTGGTGGTGTAGCCGAACAGGCTCAGGCCGCCGAAGGCCGCCGCCGTGACGAAGAAGGTCGAGGCGATCGAGGCGTCGGTGTAGCGCAGGAACACGATGCCCAGGCCGGCGCCGATCGAGCCGACCACCGCCCAGTAGAGCAGGTTGACGCCGCCCGCGGTCGGGTTGCGCATGAAGAACATCGAGCCGAACAGCAGCACCAGCGGCAGGAACTGGATGATCATGCCCAGGGGGGTCAGGGCGACGCGGCCGTCGGCGGTCAGGCCGAACAGCAGCTGCTGCACCGCCGGCACATTGCCGGTGACGTAAGCCAGCACGCCGGCCACGACCAAGCCAATGGCCAGCTTGTTGTAGACGCCGAGCATGAAGGCCCTGAGGCCGGCGTCCACCGCCATGTCGGCCATGGCCGGCGTGGCGCGCGTGTAGCCGTTACGGAAATCGCTCATCGCGAAAGGGTCTCCCAACAGATCGAACCGCGGGCGGGGCGCCCGGGGCTCCAGCACGCAAATATCGTGGCAAGCCGCCAGGCCTTCAAGCGAAACCGGACTGGCCGGGTTCCCGCCGGGGCGCTACCAAAGGCCGCATGCCTCGTCTGTTCGCCGCTATTGCCTTGCCCGAGGAGATCGCCGGAGCCTTGAGTCGGCGTCAGGCCGGCCTGCCCGGCGCGCGCTGGCGGCCGGCGGATCACCTGCACATCACCCTGGCCTTCTACGGCGAGGTCGCCCCGCGCGTGGCGGACGATCTGGCCGCCGAGCTGAGCCGCGCCGCCGTGGCCCCGTTCGCGCTGCAGCTGGCCGGGACCGGGGCCTTCGGCGACGCCCACCAGACCGACGCCATCTGGGCCGGGGTGGCCCCGTCGGAGTCTCTGAATGTGCTGGCGGGCCGCTGCCGCGCGGCCGGGGAACGGGCCGGAATCAACATTGAGAAGCGGGTCTACCGCCCGCACGTCACCCTCGCCTGTCTGCGCGGGGCCCAGCCCGACCGGATCGGCGCCTGGATGACCGGCCACAATCTGCTGGCCTCGCCGCCCTTCCGGGTCGACCGCTTCGGGCTCTGGTCCAGCGTCCTGACCCACGAGGGCAGCCGCTACACGCTTGAGCGGGAGTATCTGCTGTGAGCACGCCCCTGATGGGTCCCGGCCCGGTGCTGGAGACGCCGCGGCTGATCCTGCGCCCGCCCATGCTGGAGGACTTCCCGCGTTGGGCCGAGTCCATGGCCCATGAGAGCGCCCGCTTCATCGGCGGGCCGCTCGACACCCCGGCGGCCGCCTGGCGACCGTTCATGACCATGGTCGGAGCGTGGGCCCTGACCGGGATCGGCATGTTCTCCCTGATCGAGAAGGACACCGGCCTGTGGATGGGCCGGATCGGGCCGTGGCGGCCGCTGGACTGGCCGGGCAACGAGGTCGGCTGGGGCGTGCACCCGGAGGCCGCCGGCCGCGGGCTGGCGCTGGAGGCGGCCGAGGCGAGCATGGACTACGCCTTCGACGTGCTGGGCTGGGACGACGTCATTCACTGCATCGCCCCGGACAACATCCCGTCGCAGCGGCTGGCGATCAAGCTGGGCTCGCGCCACCAGGGCCCCACCCGCCTGCCGCCGCCCTTCCACGAGGTTGAGGTCGACCGGTGGGGCCAGACCCGCGCCGACTGGGCCGTCAACCGGCTGAAGCCCCCGGCGGAACGGGGGTAGCCTCTCCTCCCCCATACGCTTCGCTATGGGGGAGGAGAGGTGGCGCCGTTGACTTCCGGGTCCCGGAGACTCAGGGTGAAGCCCGGTCCGTCATGAGCAACCCGACCTTCTTCGTCAAAGCCAGCTGGGATGCCCAGGCCGAGGTCTGGGTCTCGGAAAGCGACATCCCCGGCCTGGTCATCGAGGCCGACAGCCTGGCCGAGTTCGAGCAGCTGATCTTCGCCCTGGCCCCTGACCTGCTGAACGACAATCTGGGTCTTCCGGCAGGACAGGTGACGATCGACTTCCAGGCGACGGCGCGGCGCCACCTGAACATCGCCTAGAGCCGGTCTAGAAGGCTTTCGGCAGGCCCGCCTGCTTCAGCACCTCATTGGCGGTGTGGCGACTTTTCGAGCGCGGCACAATGAAGGTCCGGCCGTTGAGCGGGCTGCGCCACTTTTCGTGGCTCCCCTTGCCGCCGTCCACGCGCCAGCAGCCTGCGTCGCGCAGCAGCCGGGTCAGGTCCGCGTGAAAATCGTGGCCCATGTCCGGAAAGTGCGGGCGATTCCCCCTGGACGCAACGCTTGACCGGCGCGGAACAGACACGGAACATGGGTCATGCCCGCCGCCCTGCTGCAGATCGAGCTCGTCACCCGTCGGCCGGAGACGACCCTGGCCGTGACCCGCGGGGCGGCGCGGCTGATGCGCGACCTCGGCCATGCGCCACTGCTGGAGGTCGGCCTGCCCAACGGCCGGCGCGCCGACGTCATGGCGCTGGGCCCGCGCGGCGAGATCGTCATCTGCGAGGTCAAGTCGGGGGTCGAGGACTTCCGCTGTGACCAGAAGTGGCGCGAGTACGGGCCGTTCTGCGACGCCTTCTATTTCGCCGTGGCGCCCGACTTCCCTCAACCGTTGATCGACGAGGCCTGCGGCCTGATCGTCGCCGACGGCTTCGGCGGGGCGATCCTGCGCGAGGCCACGCCGACCCCCCTCGCCCCCGCCCGCCGCAAGGCCCTGACCCTGGCGTTCGGCCGGCTGGCGGCGCTCCGGGCGGGGCAGGGGTAGGCGGTAGGGGTAGGCGGTAGGGGTAGGGAGATGGGCGGCTACAGGGATCTGGAGGTCTGGCGCCGATCGATGGACCTCGCCGAGGCGGTCTACCTGCTGACGCGCGGGTTTCCCTCCGAGGAGCGGTTTGGCCTGACATCCCAGGCGCGGCGCGCCGCCGCTTCCGTTCCAGCCAACATCGCGGAAGGCTATGGGCGGGGCACGCGGCCCGCCTATGTCAGCTTTGTCCGGATCGCGCAGGGCTCGCTGAAGGAGCTGGAGACCCATCTCCTGCTCGCAGCCCGGGTCGGCGCCTGCCATTCGCCTGACATCCAGGGCCTTCTGGACGAGGCCGACCAGCTTGGCCGCATGCTGCGCCGGCTGTCTGACAGCCTTTCGGGCGACGGAAAGGCCTGAAGACCCTACCGCCTACGCCTACCCCTACCGCCTGCCTCTTACCGCGGGGCGCGCTTGGCGAGGATGCGCTGCAGGGTGCGGCGGTGCATGCCGAGGCGGCGGGCGGTCTCGGAGACATTGTGGTCGCACAGCTCGTAGACCCGCTGGATGTGCTCCCAGCGGACCCGGTCGGCGCTCATCGGATTGTCCGGCGGCTCCGGGGCCTCGCCGGCGTCGGTCAGCAGGGCCTTGACCACGTCGTCGGCGTCGGCGGGCTTGGACAGATAGTCCACCGCCCCGGCCTTGACCGCCGCCACCGCCGTGGCGATGGCGCCGTAGCCGGTCAGCATGACGATGCGGGCGTCCTCGCGGCGCTCGCGGATCAGCTCCACCACCTTCAGGCCGTTGCCGTCCTCCAGCCGCATGTCCAGCACGGCGAAGGCCGGCGGGGTCTGGCGCAGCGCCGCCTGGGCCTCGGCCACAGAGGCGGCGGTGGTGACGGCGAAGCCGCGGGATTCCAGCGCCCGGCCAAGCCGGTTGCGCAGGGCGTTGTCGTCGTCGAGCAACAACAGGGACTTGTCAGGCAGGGCGGCGACGCGGGCGTCGAGGTCGGTCATCCGGTATCTCCTTCGGCCTTCGGCGGGCGCCGGGGCGGCGCGGTCGTGCCGCGCAGGACGTTCTAGCTACGATCCATGTTGGACCCGCAGCGCGACACGTCAATGGATGCGGCGATCCGCCGCCAGGTCGACCGGCTGGTCGAGGCCGGGCTCCAGCCGGGCGCGCGGCCAGCGCACCGACACCCGCGCGCCGCGGTTGTCGCCCGGCCCGCCGTCGCCGGCGCCCACCGTGACCTCGCCGCCGGTGCGCTCCATCAGGGTGCGGGCGATGAAGAAGCCCAGCCCCATGCCGCCCTGGCTGGGGGCCACCTCGGCCGGGGGCGGGGCCTCGCCGCGGCGGCCGCGGGTGGCGGCGCGCAGCTGTTCGGCCAGGGCCCGCCGGGCCTTGGCCTGGGGCCGGCTGGTGACATAGGGCTCGCCGAGGCGCGGCAGGATGTCGGGCGAGATGCCGGGGCCGTCGTCGACGATCTCGATAACGATCCAGCCGGCGTCGACGATGGCGCTGATGCGGACCCGCGAGGCGGCGAAGTCGGCGGCGTTCTCGACGAAGGCCGACAGGCCGTGGATGATCTCCGGCAGGCGCCGCACCCGCGGCGTCTCCTGGCCGGGCGGGGTGCGCACCACGATCTCGAAGTCGAGGTCGAAGCCGCGGTGCGGCTCGGCGATCTCGTTGAGCAGGGCCTTGAGCGACACGTCGGCATAGAGCCGGTCGCCGGTGTCCGGGGCCTGGGACAGCTGCTTGAGGATGTCGCGGCAGCGCTCGGCCTGCTGCAACAGCAGCCGCGCGTCCTCGGCGATCGGCCCTTCGGACCGGCTCTCGCGCAGCAGCTCCTTGGCCACGACCTGGATGGTCGCCAGCGGCGTGCCCAGCTCGTGCGCCGCCGCCGCCGCCAGCCCGCCCAGCGCCGCCAGCTTCTGCTCGCGCTGCAGCACGTCCTGGGTGGTGGCCAGGGCCAGCTCCAGCTTCTCGGCGTCGGCCGCCACCCGCCAGGCGTAGGTGGCGGTGAACACCACCCCGGTGACCAGCGCCAGCCAGATGCCGAGCAGATACAGATAGGGCAGCTCCAGCGGCTGGCCCTTTACCCACGGCAGGGGCATGGCCCACAGGAAGAGGCCGGCCGAGGCGATCAGGGCCATCAGCCCGAGCAGCAGGGCCTGGCGCGCCGGCAGCGAGGCCGCCGCCACCGTCACCGGCGCCACCAGCAGCAGGCAGAACGGGTTCTTCAGCCCGCCGGTCAGACCCAGCAGCAGGCTCAGCTGCAGGATGTCGAAGCCCAGGTGGAGGGCCGTCTGCGGCCCGTCGGCGAGGTTGCCCTCCTGCCGGTTGAGCCGGGTCATGGCGGCGAAATTGACCAGGGCCCCGGCGGCGACGACGGTCAGGCAGGCGGTGACCGGCAGGTCGAAGTGCAGCCAGACCTGGGCCAGGGTGATGGTCGCGGTCTGGCCGGCCAGCGCCGCCCAGCGCAGGAGCACCAGGGTCCGCAGCGACAGGCCGCGGCCGCGCCGGACCCCGCCGACATCGCGCGTATGCGACAGGGCGGCCCCCCCGGCGGCGGGGCGGAACTGCGACGACGACAGGGCTTCTTTGAACGGCACGCGCTGACTATAGACGGCGCGCGCCGGATTGTCGGCGCGGCTTTCGGACCTGCCCATGCCGCGTGGTCGCATCTTCCTGTTCGCCGCCGCCTGCCTCGGCATCGCCCTGGCCCTGGCGCTCGTCACCGTGATCGTCGTCGGCGGCCGTGACGCCTCGGAGCCGCGGGTGATCTCGACCGGCCAGCCGGACGTGGGCGGCCCGTTCCAGCTGGTCGACCAGACCGGCCAGCCCTTCACCGAGGCGAAGCTGGAGGGGCGCTGGAGCCTGGTGTTCTTCGGCTTCACCTATTGCCCGGACTACTGCCCGGCGACGCTGGGGGCGCTGCAGGCGACGCTGGACCGGCTGGGCCCGGCCGGAGACGACATGCAGGTGGTGCTGATCTCGATCGACCCGGCCCGCGACACGCCCCAGGCGCTGGCCGACTACCTGTCCAACGAGGCCTTCCCCGAGGGCACGATCGGCCTGACCGGCACCGACCAGCAGGTGGCCGAGGCGGCCCGCCTCTACCGCGCCGTCTACGAGAAGGTCGGGGAGGGCGAGTACTACACCATGAACCACACCCTCACGATCTATCTGATGGGCCCCGACGGCAAGTTCCGCTCGGCCCTGTCGCACGACCTTGGCCCCGACCGCATGGCCGAGGTCATCCGCCGCGCGATGGCGCGGGGGTAGGGACGCACTCTCCTCCCCATGGCATGGGGAGGTGGCTCGCCGCGCAGCGGCGAGACGGAGGGGCGATCCAGCGGGGCGCGACGTCGGCCCCACCCCCCCCCTCGGCGGTCGCCCAACCCCCGGCGGGGGGAGGTAAGGGGGGGGTGAGAACCCCCCGCGCCACCGGGGGCGGCACGCG
>CAZUXK010000060.1:0-4979 GCA_964624025.1 uncultured Brevundimonas sp. | reverse complement strand
GGTGGGGCCCCGCCGCGCCGGGGCGCGACGGGGGGGCCATCCAGCGGGGCGCGACGTCGGCCCCTCCACCGCTTCGCGGTCCCCCTCCCCACTGCGTGGGGAGGAAAGGGGGGGGGTCAGAACCCCCGGCGCCAGCTGGCGAGGAACGCGAGGGCCGGGTCGGCGTCGCGGCGGTGGCCCTCTTCGCGGATCAGCACGGCGCTCAGCGACAGGGCGGAGTCCGGGCCGGTTCGGTGCAGGCTGGACAGGGACAGGTCGATCTGCCGCCCGTCCGGGCTGGCCGACAGGCGGCGCACCGAGAAGGTGACCGGGTCAAAATACTCCAGCGGCACATCGGCCAGCTCGACCTCGAAGGTCCCGTCCTCGATGCGCAGGGGCTGGGACAGCTCCAGACGCAGGCTGCGGCAGCCGCGCAGCCAGGTCGGGCAGGCCCCGGACAGGCCGACCCGCCAGGTCGAGCCCAGCGCCGGCTCGGCGAGGGTCAGCAGGCCGTCGCGGATCTGGGTGCGCGAGGCGCCCAGCTCGCCGTCGAGGGTCAGGCCGCGCCCGGCCTCGAGCCGCCAGCCGACCGCGCCGAAGTCGGTCGAGGCAGGCATGGCGAAGTCCGAGGTCGAGGGGAAGTAGCCGCCGAGCGGGCCGAGACGCTCGTCGAGGCGACCGGCGGACAGGCTCAGGGTCAGGGCCTCGTCGGCCTGCCAGGCGAGACCGGCGCGGCTGTAGCGGGCGGCGTCCTCCTCGGCGCGGCGCAGCGGGACGGGACGGTCGCCGCCGCCGGTCTCGGCGGTCAGGCTGACGCGGCCGAGGTCCAGCGCCCCGCGCAGGGCGTGGTCAGCCTGGGCGAGGGCGGCGAAGCCGTCGCCGGCGCCGGTGGCGAAGGGGGCGCGGGCCCCGCCCTCGCCCTGCCAGGCGGCGAAGGCGAGTCGGCCGCCCTCGATCGTGGCCAGGGCCTCGCGCCGGGTCTCCGACCCGAGCCAGGTGGCGCGGAACGGGCTGTCGCGGCGCAGGGCCTCGCGATCCTCGGGGACCGGGACGGCGGCGGTCAGGGCCAGACGGGTCCCGAAGGCGGTCTCGCCCGCCACGGTGGCCGTGTGCATCGGCTCCGGCGTCTCGGGCTGGAAGCTGCGGCGCGGGGCCGGGCGCAGCAGGCCGCCGAGGTTGACGGTGAACAGGCGGTCGTAGCTGTCGTAGGCGACCGTGGTCAGGGCCTCGCCGCCGCCGGACAGGGCGCCGCCAAAGGCGCCGCCGACATGGCTGCCTGGAACCTCGACGATGCGCACGGCGGTTCCGGCGGCCTGGGGCGTCGAGGTGGTTCCGACCGGCTGGAAGGCGCGCTCGATGTCGAGCAGGCCGCGGCCGTAGGTGGTGTCGGTCCCGGTCTCGCCGGCGTCACGGGCGGTCGTCAGCAGAATGTCGATGGCTTGGCGCCCGGTCAGGTTGGGGAAGGCCTGCAGCAGCAGGGCCAGGGCCCCGGCGACATGGGGCGCGGCGAAGGAGGTGCCGCTGACGCGCCAGCAGCTGGTCCCGTCGCAGTCGGTGATGACCTGGTCCCCGGGGGCCGAGATGAAGCGGTCGGCGCTGACTCCCGCCCGGCTGGTGAAGCTCGAAAGGGTGTTGCTGACGTCGTGGGAACCGACGACGATGACCCCGCCGAGGAAGCGCGGGTCCGAGGCGTATCGGCCGGGCCATGACGGGTTGGCCTCCGCATCGTTCCCCGAGGCGGCGGCGATGACCACCCCGGCCTGGACGGCGCGCAGCAGGGCGGCCTCGAACGTCGGGCTGAGCGGCCCGTCGCCGCCGAGGGACAGGTTGATGACCTTCGCGCCGTTGGCCACGGCGTAGTCGAGCGCGCGGGCCAGGTCGCTGGACCGGAAGCAGGTCGTGCGATCCGGCTCGGTGCAGTCGCTGATGTCGGCCCGGATCGACAGGATGGTCGCGTTGTAGGCCACCCCGATGGTGCCGAAGCCGTTGAATTCGGCGGCGATCACCCCCGCGACCCGGGTCCCGTGGCGGCTGGAGCCCTCGGGGGTGTTGCGGCCGATGACGATGTCGGTCGAGCGCGGCGAGATGTTGGCGTCGAGGTCGGTCTGGTCGGCGTCGATGCCGGTGTCGACCACCGCCACGGTGACGCCGGCCCCGGTGGCCCCGCGGCTCCAGGCGCCGAAGGCCCGGCTGTTGCCGATGCCATAGCTGCGCGTGACCTCGGCCGAGGTCTGGGAGGGGACCGGCGCAGGCGGCGGCGGGGGAGGCGGCGGCGGCGGCGGCGGGGGGGGGGGAGGCGGCGGCGGCGGCGGCGAGGTCCCGCCCCCTCCCGTTCCCCCGCCACCGCCCCCGCCACAGGCGGCGAGGGGCAAGGCGAGGGCGGCCGCGAGCAGGGCGGGCGCGGCGAGTTTGCGCAAAAATCTCATCACTGGGGCTCCACCGGCCAATCCCGCCCTTCAAGGATCAGCCGGGTCTGATTACTCAATCCTTAGAGGCGGGCGGTGAAATGGGCCAGCAGCCGGGCCCAGGCGTCGGGGCTGGCCACGGGGTCGTAAGCCGCGCGGTAGTCGGCGAGGAAGCCGTGCTGCGAGTCGGGATAGACGACGATGTCGCTGTCGGTCGCTCCGGCCCGGCCCAGCGCCGCGCGCATGGCCTCGACAGTATCCAGCGGGATGCCGCGGTCCTGGCCGCCGTAAAGGCCCAGCACCGGGCCCTTGAGGTCGCCGGCGACGTCGACGGGCCAGGGCGCCCCGGCGGCGCGCTGGTCGTCGGAGGCGTTGGCGGCCGGGGCCAGCCGGCCGTACCAGGCGACCCCGGCGTCGAGGGCGGCGAAGCGGGCCATGGCCTGCCACACCACCTTGCCGCCCCAGCAGAAGCCGGTGATGCCCACGCTATCGCTGTCGGCCCAAAGCTGCTGGTCGGTCCAGGCCAGGGTGGCGGCGATGTCGCCCATCACCTGCTCGTAGCCGGCCGCCGCGACGATGCGCTGGATCTCGGCGAAGTCGGTCAGGGGGGCGGGATCGGCGACCCGGACGAAGAAGGCCGGGGCCACGGCGGCGTAGCCGGCCTTCGCCAGCCGCCGGCAGATGTCCATGATCCAGGCGTGCAGGCCGAAGATCTCGGAGACCACAATGACCACCGGGAAGGGGCCGTCGCCCTCGGGCCGGGCCACATAGGCCGGCAGGTCGAAGCCGTCCGGGGCCGGGTAGGTGACCTCGCTGATGACCAGGCCGGCGCTGTCGGTGACGATGGGCTGGGCCGCCTGGGCGAGGGCGGCGGGGGCGTAGCCGGCGAAGGCGGCGGCCCCGACCAGGGCCCCGGCGAGGCCGCGGCGGCTGAGGACGGCGTCTTCGGGCGCGGGGCCCTCGGGACGGTGAAGCATGGGCATGGCGGTCCCCCCGGAGTTCTGGGTCGCGGGACCATCGCAGTCCATCGGGAATGCGTCGACTCCCATTGCCGTGATGCGTCAGCCTGCCCGCCTCAGGGTCAGGTTGAGTCGGCCACCGCCGGGCAGAAGTTGTGACGAGCCGGGCAGGAGGCGGTCGATCCCGTGGCGGCACAGGCGCGCCGGGCCGGACAGCAGCAGCACGTCGCCGGAGGCCAGCCGCAGGGACCGGGTCGGGCCCCCCTGGGCCGGGCCGAAGCGGAACAGCGCCGTGTCGCCCAGCGAGACCGACAGCACCGGCGCCGTCAGGTCGGCCTCGTCCCGGTCCTGGTGCAGGCCCATGCGGGCCCCGGCGTCGTAGAGGTTCACGAGACAGGCGTCCGGCGGCCGGTCCGGGTCGGCGTGGCGCGCCCACAGCTCCAGCAGAACGGGCGGGATCGGCGGCCAGGGCCGGCCGGTTTCGGGATGGGTCGGCTGGTAGCGGTAGCCGCCGGCCTGGTCGGTGACCCAGCCGAGCGGGCCGAGGTTGCTCATGCGTACAGACAGGAGCCGTCCACCGGGGGTGATCGGACGGTAGGCCGGGGCGGCGTCGAGGGCGGCGAACACCGCGTCGCGCAGGGCCGCCTGGGCCGCCGTATCGAGTCGGCCGGGCCAGAGCTTCAGCCCGGGCAGGGGCTCGAGCGCCGGTCCGGGCGGAGACTCCGTCATCGCCATGCTCCCGGCTCCACAAGCCCCTTCTGGCCCTTGCGGGCCATGTGGCCTTCCCCATATGCGAGGCCAAGCGTTCCGGTGTCGCAGACACGTGATCCCGGAGCGACCACATCAACCCCTGTCGCGTCCGCCGGGTACCGGCGATCCCAGGACGCGGCGCTGTTTTTCACAATGGGGGCGATCACGCGCGGCGCTCGGACTCTGAGGCCGCCGCATCGCCCGCCGCAAGGAGACGGAAAGCCCGCCATGAGCAAGATCATCGGCATCGACCTCGGCACGACCAACTCGTGCGTGGCCGTGATGGACGGCAAGGCCCCCAAGGTCATCGAGAACGCCGAGGGCGCGCGCACCACCCCGTCGGTGGTCGCCATCCAGGACGGCGGCGACACCCTGGT
Organism: uncultured Brevundimonas sp.; assembly: GCA_964624025.1. Taxonomy (GTDB): domain Bacteria; phylum Pseudomonadota; class Alphaproteobacteria; order Caulobacterales; family Caulobacteraceae; genus Brevundimonas. The sequence goes on along the minus strand of CAZUXK010000060.1, from coordinate 509 downwards.
CGGCCAGCCGGCCAAGCGCCAGGCGGTGACAAATCCGTCGAACACCTTCTTCGCCATCAAGCGCCTGATCGGCCGCAACTTCGACGATCCGGTGGTGGCCAAGGACAAGGGCATGGTGCCCTACGAGATCGTCAAGGGCCCGAACGGCGACGCCTGGGTGCGCGCCCACGGCAAGGACTACTCGCCGCAGCAGATCTCGGCCTTCACCCTGATGAAGATGAAGGAGGCCGCCGAGGCCTATCTGGGCGACAAGGTCACCCAGGCCGTGATCACGGTGCCGGCCTATTTCAACGACGCCCAGCGCCAGGCCACCAAGGACGCGGGCAAGATCGCCGGCCTCGAGGTGTTGCGCATCATCAACGAGCCGACCGCGGCGGCCCTGGCCTATGGCCTCGAGAAGAACGACGGCCAGAAGATCGCCGTCTATGACCTCGGCGGCGGCACCTTCGACGTCTCGATCCTCGAGATCGGCGACGGCGTCTTCGAGGTGAAGTCCACCAATGGCGACA
>CAZUXK010000059.1:4418-13968 GCA_964624025.1 uncultured Brevundimonas sp. | reverse complement strand
GGCGGCGGCGGCGGCGGCCGTGGCGGCGGCGGCGGCGGCGGCGGAGGAGGAGGCGCGGGCGGATCCTGAAGCAGGGTGCGCAGCGTAGCCACCGCCGGGTAGGTGTCCTTGCCTGGCTTTTCAGGCTCGGCGGTTGCCGGGGGCGCGCGTCGCAAGGCTCCCACGGGGGGGGCCGGTCTGCCAGGCCAGCTCCAGCCCGCAAGGAAGAAGGCTGTCACAGCAAGCGGTGCGACAATCAGAAGAATGCGGTTCACGTCGCGTTCTCGCCACCCGAGATCCTCGCCGGGAACCTCAGGTCGATCCGGAACTGGCCGATAGGTCGCCCCGGCCGTGGGCTTGCCCCCCGCCCGACCTGGCTCACCTCCATGTGAACGCCGACCACCTCATGGGCCTGGGGCCAGCTCGAGACCAGGTCAAGGAAGTCGAAGGCGGGGGTCCAGAGAAGGCCGGACTCCACACTGGCGCGAAGCCAGAACGTTTCGCCGGGAAGAGGCGGATCGGGGGTCTCAACCCTGATGCGGGCGGCCGGCAGCCCGGCATCGGCCGCAACCGTCGCCAGCCGCTGCTCAAGCTGCACCGCTATGGTTTCGACGTTTGGTCCCTCAAACCGCCAGCGTTCATAGCGGCTTAGCCGGGCCTCCACCACATCCGCAGCCTGCGCCCGCTGAGCCTGCGCGACGCGGGCATCGAGGGCCGAAACCACGAGAAGCGCTTCTGCGTAACGCTGCCGGGCGCCCTCCGCTGCGTCCATCGAGGCGGTCAGGGCCCAAAGGCAACCTCCGGCCGCGAGCCCGGCAAGCAACATACGTTCACGCGGCGTGGTGGCTTGAAATCGGGCGCCGAGCTTGCGCATTGCGTGCGAAGAAAGCTGCCGGAGCGCCCGCCCGGGGCGTACGGCATACAGGCCTGCAGAGCCACGACGGAGGGCCGACGGTGCCGAGCGGAGACGGGACCTGAGATATGATCTCATAATGTTCATCGACCCGTGCATCCCGCAGCGCTATACCAGCCAAGGCTCTGACCGGATAGGCCATTGTCAGGGTTGAGTCTTCTCGCGCGGACGAACAAATGTCCATTTCGATCATGACACGTCACGGTTCCAGTCGTCGCCCGGTGCGGCGAAGGGGAGGATACAGCCTCCTCGAAATCCTTGTGGTTCTGGCGATCATCGCGCTGATCGCCGCCGTGGTCGGCCCCAGGGTGTTCGCGCAACTCGATCGCTCGAAGACCCGCGCCGCGGAGTTGCAGATACGGGCGCTTGAGGCCGCGCTCGAGACGATGCGTCTCGACATTGGGCGCGCGCCGTCCTCGGCGGAGGGGCTTCAACTCCTCGTGCGTGCCGATCCTGCCCAAGTCACAGGATGGTATGGTCCCTACCTCGACGACGTTGTTCCGAACGATCCATGGGGCCGCCCGTACATTTACCTGACCCCGGAGGAGTCGGCCGCGGCCGACTCCTCGACGGAGATCGCGGCGGCTGCGCCCTCGGGCGAGGCGCGGCCGCGTGTCATCAGCTATGGCGCCGACGGTCAGCCGGGCGGTGAGGGGGCCAATGCGGACGTGTCCAGCCGGGCGGGCTGACGCGCCTCGCGCCCGCGATGGAGTAAGTCTGCTGGAGCTCCTCGTGGTTCTCGCGATCATGGGGCTGGCCTTGGCGCTTCTGATGCCAAGTGGATCAAGGCTGCTTGACCAGACTACGGCTCACGCGGTGTTCTTCGAGCTGCAGAGAGAGTTGAGCGCGATCCGCCGTGACGCCAGCCGGGCGGGTCGCGCCGTGACGCTGGAGGGCACACGTCCGCCGCTGCACCATGAGGCAAAACCGCTGTACGATGAACGGGCTACAGCGCCAAGGGAGTCGATAGCGCTCCCCTCCCCATGGACCTATTCGCTTGAACCCGATCTTGTCGTGAGTGAGGGCGGCGCCTGCAGCCCGGCGGACCTTCGGCTCTATAGGGATGATGAGGAAGTCATGCGTCTGCGCGTCACGGATGCGGCCTGCGGGCTCACTCGTCTGCGCTGATGGGTGCGAGTCCCGGCCTTATCCGCAGGTAGTAGATGAGCTCCCCCGCGTCACTGTTCGTTTCGGGGCGCACGTCTGTGAAGTAGCCGGACCCTTCAAGCTCTGGTGTCAACTCGCCGACCCGATCTATGGCTGCATAAGGCAGCACAAGTTCCGCCTCGCCTGCCTCGATGGTCAGACGGGTCGGCGTAAGTTCGAGAAGCGCTGTGATGCCCACAATGACCCCGGCAGCGCTCAAGGGAGACGTACTGGCCGCCGCCGGGTCGAAGACAGCGGCCTCCCTCGCAAGGCGTCGGCGCGCTTCGCCGCTGTCTTGGGGCAAGGCGGCTTTGAGCGTCTCAGCGCGCTTCTCAACCCCTGCGGTGTCGTGGGTCAGTCGCCAGGCTTGTCCCAGATTAAGGGCGATCGCCCCGGCAAGGAGGACTCCCAGAGCCGCTCCAGCTGTCTTTGCAGCTGTGGCAAGGTCCGGCGGTGAGGGCTCGAGTGCGGCATTGATGCGCTCCAAGCTCGCCGGCAGGGTGATCGCCGCCGGGGGGGATTCAGACCCGGCTTCAATCCCGACGCCCCGCGTGAACTGCGCCCATGCCGCGGGGTCGAAGCGGGCACTGCGCCATGCCGACGCCACCAGCTTCCCGTCTTTCCAAGCCTGGGCCTCGAACCCTGAAGCCAGCTTTACCAGCCTGAGCCGGTCGCCGGGCGGTTGCGCCAGCGTCTCCGGCGTCACCCGCAGTGTTGGCGGAAGGCCGGCGTTCTCGAGCAAACCGGATACGCGATCGACGTCCCACCACCATATCCCGACCGCCCCGGACGATCGGGCAAGCACATGCGCCGAACGGGCATAGGGGGGTGAGGCGACGGCGTGAAGACGGGCTGCCTGCGCAAGCTGACGCCCGCCCGGCAAGGGAGCCGAGAAGGCCTGGAAGGTGCAAAGCTCGCGGGCAATCAGGACCACGCTCGGCGCCACGCGACCCAGGCTTCCGGCCTCCTGCAACGTGCTCAGCTGTCCGTCGGAGCCGAGCAGTTCAACGCGGGGCGTGAGGAAAGTCAGCAACATCTTCGGCCCTCTCGATCCCTTGCTCCTCGCGTGAGAACTCGCGGTGGTCAATCCAGAAGGGTCTGCGATCGCCATTCGGCGTCAGGAAAAGTCGGGCCCGGTACCGTGAGCGGGACAGGTCATCCCACACCGTCAGGGTGAATACCGGAGCCGGCGAGGTGACGTCCTCGTCGTCCAGGACGGGATCGGCCCCCGCAACGCTTGAAACGAACTCTGCGAGGCTGCGAAACGGCCCGGCGGCGCGCGCGATCAGCACGGCCTCGGTCTGGGCGGTCGTGAGACCGAGTTCGACACGCAGAAGCACCGACGTGGCAGTGTTTACATTCAGTTGGCTCCGGATCGGGTCATAGGCAAGGCCGTCACGCAGCCGCCTCCAGGCGTCCGGATTCACCTGCTCCCGGACGCCAAGGACCGAAAGCAGCTCATCCGGCGTCCTGAGATGCTGCTGTGCAGGGGCCGCGCCCTGGCGATAGTCACGGCTCTCGCCGCCATTCGGCCGTCGTTCGTCGTCGCGATCGACATAGTCCTGGAGCCGGGCGTGCAAACGTTCGGCCTCCTCAGGTTCCAATCCAAGCTCTGCCCCGAGTCGAACGAATCCGGCGGGCGAGAGGGTCGCCAGGTTCAGCTGCCCGGCGGCGTCCTGAAGGGCGATCCTGACGCGCACCGTCTCGTCCTCGTGCGGTCGGCCGTCGATCCACAGACGACGGACTCCTTCTGCGGAGTCATCTTCGAGGATACCCAAGTCGTCGATCAACCGCGGCGCCCCGACGAAGAGCGCCTGACTGCCCAAGGGTTCGGTGGCGAGGAGGTAGGTTGTCCTGGCTTCGGCGCGCATGGCCCGGGTAGCGAAGTCAACGCGCGCCCGGGCTTCGGCCGCCTCCCGTGTGAGGCTCTCGAGGGCGGAAAGCGCGACGAGGAAGATCAAGGTGACCACCCCCGTGACCGTGAGCACGGCCGGCAGCGCGAAACCGTTCGGAGCCATCTGTCGGAGGCTTCGTCTAGACAAGATCATCGGGTGTCAGCCAGCTTTCCGGAAGGCCGGAGCCCGGCATGCTCAAAACCAGCGTGTCTTCATCAGTCCGAAGACGAATGAAGATTGCGCGCGGCGCCAACGGGGAAGCCGCCGGCAAAGCCCCTTCCGGGAGCGTCGTGTCGATTGTCGCCTGCCAGATCAGGCCATCGAGCGAATACTCGAAGACCGGCACGCGGGCGCCCAGCCTGGCGATAGCAACCGGCGCACGGTCCCCGCTCTGGCAGACAATGACGGGCTCACCAGCTGACTGGTCAATCCGCAGCGAAATCTGCCCGCGCCAGCCTCGAGGCGTGCAGGGTGTGGGGCGGCTCGGCAGACCCTCGAAGCGTACCGAAACTGCATCGCCGCGGATCACGCGGGGATCGTCGCGCACGATGAGGGCGAGTGGAGGTAGCAGCGGGCTGTCCAGCAGCGTCCTTAGGTCTGCCAGGGCGAGATCCTCTTCCGCTGCCGCTAGGGCCCGGCGACCAAGGGAGAATCCTGCCTCGCCTGCGCGCGAGCCGATCGAGAACATCACCGTCAGCGCCATTCCGCTGATTGCAAGGACCACCAGCGCCTCGACCAGAGAGAACCCTGGACGCCGTCTCATTTGCCGCAGCCCGCTCCAAACATATCCCCTGAATAGCGCGACGTACCGTCATCGACCAGTTCGTCGTTCCCCGGTGGCCTCGCCAAGGCTAGACTTGGCGTATCGGAGGGCCACGCGCGTGCGGCCAAGCTACATTATCTGGATTCTGGCAGGCGCTGCGGCAGCAGCGGGAGCGCACGCGACCCTCGCACGTCCCCGGTTGGCTCCCGTGGCCGTGTTTGATGCAGAGCCGCCCCGGATGCGCCAGGCGCCGCCGCAACCAGCCCTGTCGGCCATTGAGGGCCGGTCCCGTCTACGCGCCCGGCTGGCCGCCTTTGTCGAGGCCGACGGCCGGGCCAGCTTCGGTCCGGCCGTCGCGGAGCTTCCGGCGCAGGAAGAGGGGGAGAACGGTTCGCCCCGAGCGCGACCAGGGGGAACCGGGAGGGATATCCCGGGCCTGACGGGTTCGGCCCGGGAACCTTACCGGCCGCTAACCGACCCCGAGCGGCGCTGTCTCGCGGAGGCGGTCTATTACGAGGCGCGGTCGGAGAGCGACGACGGCCAGGCCGCCGTCGCCGAAGTGATCCTTAACCGGGCGGCAAGTGGCCGATATCCGACTGACGTGTGCGAGGTGGTGTACCAGCGCAACGCCCGGGCCTGCCAGTTCACCTATACCTGTGACGGCTCGATCGGACGCGCGCCGGTGGAGCGCGCCGCCTGGGTCAGGGCTGAGCAGGTTGCGACGGCCGTTGCCGAAGGGCGACGGCCCCGGATACTGCCCGAGCGATCGGTGAATTATCACGCGGACTATGTTGCGCCCGGATGGGGGCGGCGCCTCGAGCGGGTGCAGCAGATCGGGGCGCATATCTTCTACGGCGCGCTGCGAAGCGTGAGGGATGAGACTCCGGGCGTGTCCGGCAGCGCGGACGGTCCCGCGGGCCTGGAGTTCCGCTTGCCCGAGAGGGCCCCGGGCGCGCGCATGGAAGGACCTCGCGTTGCGCAGGCCTCCTGAAGCGCGGGAAGCCGCTCGGCGCGCGACAACGCTGTGTTCAGTCCGGGCATGCGCCCCTGTTTCCGGACGATGGTTGGAGGACCGCCTTGATACGGCTACCGAAGGCGCTTAGGCGGTCGCTCCAGAGCGAGCGCCAAATGAATCTGATCGGCCTGAACGAACTCGGAGAGATCGACCGCTGGACGCTGGAGCGGCGGTCCCGTGTCCTCGTTGAGCCGGTCTATGTAGGCGACGCCCAAGCGCTGACCCGGATTCTCGGCCGTTACAAATTCTATGTCAGTACCCGGGATGTCGGCTTCGGGGCACATGTGCTGCTCGATGGCTGTTGGGAGAGTTGGCTTACCGTGTTCATGGCCCGTCGCGTGTCGCCGGGCATGCATGTCGTCGATGCCGGGGCCAACCACGGCTACTACACCGTGATGTTCGCCGACCTCGTGGGGCCGAGCGGTCGGGTCGCAGCGTTCGAGCCCAATCCGGGGCTCGCTGCCCTTCTCAGAAAATCCGTGACAGTCAACGGCTTCGCGTCAAGGGTCGAGGTGCACGAAGTCGCGCTTTCGGCAGAGGACGGCGGCAGCATCGAGTTGCACGCCTCGGCGGATGAACCAAAGAACGGCGTGATCGCTCCTGCAGGTGGCGGCGGCTTGGCGGTTCGGTCAGCGACCCTGACCGCCGCGCTTGGGGCGTGGCCGCGGGTCGACTTCCTCAAGATTGACGTGGAAGGCGCAGAAGAAGCCGTCCTCGCCGGAGCGTGGCCGCTCATCGTCCGGGATCTGCCGTCGATGGTTTTGGAGTTCAATGTCGGCCGGTCGCGGAGCGCCGCTGCCCTGCTCGACCAGCTGGAGGCGCTCTATGGCGATGCGCGTGCAATAAACTACGACGGCGCGGATGAGGCCGTGGTGCGCAGCGCCCTGCTCGATCCATCCAACAAGGAGGATTGGCTGTTGTACTTCGCGCGCGAATGATCAGCCGATACGCCGGATCTCGAGGCCGTGCACAATCATAACACCGGAGATTGCGCCCTGGAGCTTGACGATACGGAGTTCCAGCGCAGCGGGTTCGACGATCCGGACATCGATGTCGAGGCGGTAACGGCCGGCTTGCCGCGGCTGGAAGATTTCTTCCGTCAGGGTGGTCGTGTCTCCCCACTGGAACGCGAAGCATTGTCGCGCGGCCTCGACGTCCAGCTCGACCTCGGCGGTGGCCCGCCACGCACCCGGGGTGACCCAGAGGTAGGGTCCAAAGCAGGCTATCCGCGGCCTGCCTGTCATGTCGATCACGCCATTGCGAGAGGGGCGGCCCGCAGCGTCGTTATACAGCAGGTCTCCCGGCTGGAGCCGAAACTGAACATCAAGTCCGTTCGGGAGGCGCTCGAAAGCCTCGAGCAAGCCGAAGTCGCGAACTCCCGATCCTTCGGAGATGTGCGGCGGGATGACCTGCAGATCGCCACACCGAATGGGGTTGTCTGAGCCCGGGCGGGGCCGCGCGAGGCGATCGCCCAGGAGGTGCACGGCAAACGCGAGGCATCGCGACGCATGGCGCCAACCGGCCGCTTCATCAACGCCATGGCAGGCCAAAACCCCGGCCGTGGCCTCGCCGGGTGCAGGCATTAGTCCCCAGGCTTCGGACAACTCGCCATCAGGGATCTGGCTGGCGTCCTCGACCAGCCGGACGACCCCGTCACCCAAGTTTGGCCCGTCGGCGCCAACTCCGTCGTGCGGCACGAGGCGGCGACCTTGCGCGGCAACCGCTCGCTCCACAGCAGCGGTCCAGGCGTCGACGTCCGGGGTCGGCGTCAGCACGAACCAGCGCATGGCCGTCACGCGGCGCGCAGCCAGACGTAGATGTCGATGGCCTCTTCGATGTCGTTGAAGATCTTGGCCTTCCCGCTCTCGATGATCAGGGCGCGGGAGCAGTGCTGGGCGATCAGATGCATGTCGTGGGAGGCCATCAGATAGGCCCGGTCCTTGCGGTGCTGGAACAACTCGCGGGCGCACTTTTCCTGGAAGCGGGCGTCGCCGACGGCGACCAGCTCGTCGATCAGATAGCAGTCGAACTCGATGGCCAACGACAGGCCGAAAGCCAGTCTTGCGCGCATGCCGGACGAGTAGTGCTTGACCGGCTGTTTCAGCTTGGAGCCGAGCTCCGCGAAATCATCGACCCGCGCCAGCATGTCCTCGAACGGCCGGTTGTAGAGGCGCGACAGGAAGCGGATGTTGTCGAGGCCCGACAGGCTGCCCTGAAAGCCGCCTTCAAGGCCGATCGGCCAGGACCGGCTCATTCGCCACTGGATGGTTCCGTCCGTCGGCGGCAGGATGCCGCCGAGCACCTTGATCAGGGTGGACTTGCCCTGGCCATTACGCCCGAGCAGGGCCAGACGCCCGGAGCGCTCCAGATCGAAGTCGAGCCCGCTGAACACCGGGCGGGTCGCCGTCGGATAGGTCTTGGACACCCCATTGACCTTCAGTCCGATCTCGTCGACGCGGAGGGATGAAACCGGGGTTGTCTGTATGGTGAGCGCCTCGCTCATCAGGTCTCCTGCCGATGCTCGCGCACGCCTGACCAGATCAGCCAGCCGAGGCCATAGATCAGCAGCAGGGTCGCGAGGACCAGTAGAGTGCCCCGGATCGGTTTGGGTTCCGTCGCCTTGTCCGGCTGGCTGGGACCGGAGATCCGCTCCAGATAGAGCTTCTGCCGATCCGCCGCCTGCTGGGCGGTGAGCAGGGCGGCGGTGGCCGCCGCCAGCTCGCGATCGGCAATTTCCTGGCTCAGCATCAGACTTTGGTAGGTCCCGACCTTGGCGGCGAGAGAGCCTGCCTGTCCCGTCATTCTGCCGCGCTCTGCTGCAAGCTGTCGTTCGAAGGCAGCGATGCGGTTGTCGATCGACGCGAGCTGGGGACTCTGCGGCGCCTCCGCGGCGATCTGGGCCCGCTCGGCGCGCAGTTGGGCGAGCGTGGTGCTGAGTGTACCGGTCAGCTGCATGCTCTCGCTGACGGTCACCTCGGGGTCCACGATCCCTTCGCGGGTTCGGAAGGCGGTGAGCGCGGCCTGGGCCTCGGAAAGGCGGGAGAGCGCCGCTTCGCGCCGGCTGGAGGCAGAAGCGATGGCGTCGCGTTCGGCCCGGGCGTTGAGCTCGTTGACCAGGGCCTCGCCGCCAGCGAGCAGACCCTCGGCCATGCTCACGGCGTCCTCGCGCGTGAAGGCCTCGACCCGCAGGGTGCTGATGCCATTCGTCGAGTCGTAGCCGACGGTCAGGAAACGCTGCAGGGCCTGGTGCAAGTCCTCATCGGACCGGCCGGAGAAGGGCCGGGGATAGCGTTCAATCACGTCCAGCGGGGCTTTCCCGAGTGTCCGCTCCACGTCCATCCGCCGGTTCAGATCGGCGAGACCGTCCCGTGAGGTCATGTATTCGTGCACGATATAGGCGTCGGTGGCCGCGGTTGACAGGCCAACGCTTTCGAGCGCCAGGCCGAGCCCGCCCGCTGCGGGGGTCTGCTGGCCCTGGGCGCGCACCACGAACTGCGCCTCCGATACGAAGCGCGGGGCCGCCATGACGCTATAGTAGAGGATCGTGAGAGCGGTCGGCAGAACAACCACAAGCAGAAAGGCGAGGGGAACGCGACCCAGAAGGTGTCGGGCTCCCCGCCTCCGGCGAGGGCCCTCCAGTTCCGGCGCTCCAAGGTAGGTGAGCTTGGCGTCTGACATGTTCGCTCCCGCGGCCCCCTGCGTCGCCTATTCCGATTCCAGCCGGTCGCGACCCGTGGCGATCAGCAACAGCCCGGCCAACAGGAGCCCGCCAGCCCACGCCATCCCGTAGCCGAAGTTGTAGTGCGTTTCCACGAACTCGCCGAACACGCCGGCGCGTA
>CAZUXK010000059.1:0-4318 GCA_964624025.1 uncultured Brevundimonas sp. | reverse complement strand
AAAGAACGCAAGCGTCGTGCCGCAAAACTCAAGCGCAGCGCGGGAAAGCAATATGTGCAGGGGCCGTATCCGCTGATGATACATCAGGCCCATGTTCGCCTGCAGTGCGTGTGTGGCCTGGGAGATCTGATGGCGAAACATGATCAGACACATGTATCCGGATACCACGAAGGGCCCGAGGCGTACGCCGTGTTCATAGGGCGGCTTTATGATGGACCACATCAGGAGCACGCCGAGCGCGAAGATCAGCGGCTCGCCCACCAGCCAGAGGAAGCCGAGGCCCTCCCGGCCGTAGCGGGTGATCACCTCGCGCATCATCAGGGCGCCGATGATGCGCGGATGCTGCTGGAGGGACCGGAAGCTCATGAACCCGACTGACGCAGTAGCAAGGCCTCAGGTTTAGCCCAGCCGTTCGGGCGACGCCATCATCTTGATGCGGCGGGCCTCACCCCGCCTCCCGTCGGGCGGTCTCCAGATCGTCGGGCCGGCCGACGTCCAGCCAGTCCTCGTGCAGGGGAAAGACGCCCACGCCGCGGCCGTCGTCGGCGAGGCGCTTGAGGGCGTCGGTCATGTCGAAACGTTCGCCCGGGGGCAGGATGTCCAGCGCCCGGGGCGACAGGGCGTAGATGCCGCAGTTCACCAGCCACTCGTAGGTCGGCTTTTCGACGAGGCCGGTCATGAAGCGGTCGCCGTCGGTCTCGACCACGCCGAAGGCCGCCTGCATGCGCTCGCGCCGCACGCACAGGGTGGCGTCGCCGCCGTGGTCGCGATGGAAGTCGAGCAGGCCGCCGAAGTCGACCCGGGTCAGCAGGTCGCCGTTCATCACCAGCAGGGGGGCGTCCAGCGGCTCGTCGAGCAGCGACAGGGCCCCGGCGGTGCCGAGCGGGGCGTCCTCGCGCAGATAGCCGATCTCGACCCCGAAGGCCGAGCCGTCGCCGAAGTGGTCGGTGATGATCTCCGCCAGATAGTTCACCGCCAGGCGGAAGCGGCGGAAGCCCTGGGCCCGCAGCCGCTCGAGGATGGTTTCCAGAAGTGGCCGGCCGCCGACCTTGAGCATGGGTTTGGGGCAGGTGTGGGTCAGGGGGGCGAGGCGCACGCCGCGCCCGCCGGCCATGATCACCACCAGATTGTCCCGCTCCGCCGGGGTCGCCGGGGCGTCGGGGAACAGGCCGACCACCCGTCCACTGGCGTCGACCACCGGGGCCATGGCCACGCCGCGCTCTTCCAGCCGGCGGCGGGTGACGGCGGCGGCTTCGCCCTTGGCCGGAATGGTCAGGGGCGCGAGGTTGGCGACGCTGCGGACCGGGTCTTCCAGCCGGACGCCGCGCAGCAGGCCGCGGCGCACGTCGCCGTCGCTGACGGTGCCGACCAGCCGGCCCTCGGGATCGACCAGCACGATCAGCTTGTGCCGGGCGGCGTCGAGCCGGCCGATGGCCTCGACCAGCGGGGCCTCGGGCGCGACCAGGTTGGCCTGCAGCCCGAAGCGCGGATCCGGCGGCCGGGGGCGGCTCACACCGCGTACTCCCGCGGCCGGTAGAGGTCGGCGTGGCCGCGGATGAAATCGGTGGTGCGCGCCAGGCCCTCGTCGAGCGTCACGGTCGGGGCCCAGCCGAGCCGCTGGCGGGCGTGGCTCGCGTCGGCGATCAGCCGCATCACCTCGCTGGCCTCGGGGCGCAGGCGCTCGGCCTCGCTGATGACCTCGAAGTCGGCCCCGGTGACGGCTCGCACCCGCTCGATCAGCTCGGACACCGAGGTCTCCACGCCGGTGCCGAGGTGGATCGTCTCCCCCTCGACGCCCGGGGTCAGGGCGGCGCGCACGAAGCCCTCGACGGTGTCGGCGACGAAGACGAAGTCGCGGGTGGGCCGCAGGTCGCCCAGTCGGACCGTCTGACCGGCCAGGGCCTGGGTGATCAGGGTCGGGATCACCGCCCGGGCGCTCTGGCGCGGGCCGAAGGTGTTGAACGGCCGCAGCGTGACCACCGGCGTGCCGAAGCTGAGATGATAGCTCTCGGCCAGCTTGTCGGCCCCGATCTTGGTCGCGGAGTAGGGCGACTGGCCGACCAGCGGGTGGGCCTCGGTCATGGGCGCGATCTGCGCCGTGCCGTACACTTCGCTGGTCGAGACGTGCACCACCCGTGACAGGCCGTGCCGCCGCGCCGCTTGCAGCACGTTCAGGGTGCCGATGACATTGGTGCGGACGTAGCTCTCGGGCGCCTGGTAGGAGTAGGGGATGGCGATCAGGGCCCCGAGGTGCAGGGCGATGTCAGCGCCTTCGGCCGCGGCCTCGACGCTGTCGCGATCGGCCAGATCGCCGCGCACCACCTCGATGTCGCCGCGCACCGGACTGCGGTCCAGCCAGCCGGCGCCGCCGTGCGAGGTGTAGCGGACGAAGGCGCGCACCCGGGCGCCGAGCGCAACCAGCCGCTCGACCAGATGGCTGCCGATGAAGCCTCCTGCACCGGTGACCAGCACGGTGCGATTCAGGAAGGTGAGTTGCGGGGACACGTCGGCTCCTGTCGGCAGCTCGAATCATGCACTAGGGTAACGCCATACGCACCCCTTGTTCGACCGGTGACACCTTCGGGAACCCTCTCGCCGCGAACGCTCGCGGCGTTCTCCGCGAGCAGCGCGTCCGTATCTGTGGAAAAGAGGAGCGCCCATGACCCTGCCATCGCAAGTTCCCGACCGTCCTCTCCAACTCCTGATCGGGCTGCCGGCTTACGGCTCGACCTTGTGGACAGAGACCTTCCATACCCTTGTCGCCAACATGCTCAATTTGCGGGAAGCGTTTCCGGGCATCAACATCAAGACGTCGGTCATAGACTTCGCCGAGATCGATTGGGCAAGAAACCTGTTCGCGACGATGTTGCTCGATGGGAATTACGACTATCTGATCATGGTTGACTCCGACATGGCGTTTCCGCCCCATGTCATGCAGCGCCTGATCAAGTCAGGACACGACGTTTGCGGCCTGATCTATCCGAAACGGCAGATTGATCTGGAACGATTTCACCGCGAGGCGGCGAGCGGTGCTGACTATGGCACTGCCATGACGCGCTCTCTTGAGTTCGTGTCCGCAAAAAACGTTGTCCTCGAGGGGAGAAAGTTCGAAGTCACCAACGGATTCGCACAGTTTTCGGCCATTCCGGGCGGATGTCTTTGTATCAAGAGGGATGTTGTCGTCAGGATGTGGGATGAAATTCCGTCTATCAGGCTTGGTGAATACACGGGTCCAACAGTATCAGATCATGAGTTTAAGCGTGTTGCGCGCGTCTTCGACAAGATGGTGGACGAGGCGACAGGTCGTCGATTTAGTGAAGACTATAGCTTCTGCCTGAGGTGGGGCGGTCTGGGCGGCATGGTCCACGCATTGCTCGATGTTCCTGTGACCCACTGGGGCCGCCAGAAGTATCAGGGGAATGCCATCGATCTGTTCAAAGATCGATCCGTGCGCCCCAAGTAAGGCGGTCGCCCGGATGATCGGCGACAGACGGGTGCTGGCCATCGTGCCGGCGCGGGCCGGGTCGCAGGGCCTGCCTGGCAAGAATGTGCGGCCGCTGGCCGGCAAGCCGCTGGTGGACTGGACGCTGGAGGCGGCCGCCGCCTCGACCCTGATCGACCATGTGCTGGTCTCCAGCGACGATCCCCAGGTGCTGGCGCGGGTGCAGCCGCCGATGCAGGCGCTGGAGCGGCCGGCGGCGCTGGCGGGGGCCGAGGCCTCGGTGTTCGACGCCATCGGCCATGCGCTGGACCATGCCGGCGACGGCTGGGACTATGTGGTGCTGTTGCAGCCGACCTCGCCGCTGCGGATCGCGGCGGACATCGATGCGGCGATCCGGCTGTGCGACGAGACCGGGGCGCCGGCGGTCCTGACCGTCTCGCCGACGCTGAAGCCGGACCGCTTCCACGGCACGCTGGGCGCAGACGGGCGGCTTGTGCTCGACGCCGGGCGCGACGGGGAGGGCGTGGTGCTGAACGGCGCGGTCTATGTCGGCCGGCCGGACCGGTTGCTGGATGACCGGACCTTCCTTGTCGAAGGCACACGCGTACTCGTCATGCCGCCGGAGCGCGGGCAGGACATCGACACCCTGTACGACTTCGTCGTCGCCGAGGCGCTGATGCCCCACGCCCGGGCCTTCGCCGAAACCGGAATGCCGGCGGTGCGGCGGTAGCCCTCAGTAGATCTCGAACAGCCCGGCCGCGGCGCTGAATCCGCCTTGGCGGATTCAGCCATGTTGAGTGGGGCGCGGCTTTCGGGCTGTTCTCAGTAGATCTCGAACAGCCCGGCCGCGGCGCTGAATCCGCCTTGGCGGATTCA
>CAZUXK010000058.1:0-14220 GCA_964624025.1 uncultured Brevundimonas sp. | reverse complement strand
CCTCGTCTACGACACCACCGCAAGAGCCCTGATGTTCGGGCCGACCGGGCGGATCGACAATGTCTCGCCCGCCGTCCGCGCCTATGAGGTGTCGGGCAAGACCGTGCTGGACCAGTGGTGGAGCTATCGCCGCGCCGACCGCTCCAAGCCACCGATGGGCGACAAGCGCCCGCCCTCGCCCCTGTCCGACATCCAGCCGACCGACTGGCTGGCGGAATACACCACCGAGCTGATCAATGTGCTGCGGGTGCTGACCCGGCTTGTGGCGCTGGAGCCGGCCCAGGCCGACCTGCTCGCCCGGATCGTGGACAGTCCGACGCTGGACGCCGACGCCCTGGGCGGCGCGGGAGCCCTGACCGCCGGCTCCGCCGAGGCCCTGGACACGATGGAACCGGGAGAGGACGCCTGATCCCCTCCCCCTCCGCTTGCCACCTCCGGACCTTTCCGCTATAGGCCCGCGCTCTTGAGATTTCCGCGCCGTGGGCGGCCTGCCCGCGGCGTTTCGCATCGACAGGTTTGATCCATGGCCAACAACCCCGGCGCCCGCAAAGCCGTTCGCAAGATCGCGGCGCGGACCGAAGTGAACAAGGCGCGTCGCACCCGCGTGCGCACCTATCTGCGCCGCTTCCAGGAAGCCGTCGCCGGCGGCGACGTCGAGGCCGCCAGGGCCGCCTTCATCACCGCCCAGTCGGAGCTGATGCGCGCCGTCTCCAAGGGTGTGGTGCACAGGAATACCGGGTCGCGCAAAGTGTCGCGTCTGGCCGCGCAGCTGAAGAAGCTGGCCGCCTGACACCGGGGGCGCGGATCAGCGCGTCATCGCGCTGTCACGTAATAACTGAGTGATTTCAACGGCGAGGCGGGCTCTCCTGCTTCGCCGTTTTGCCGTGTGCGGCTAACTGTTTTGCGTCTGATCGGCGTTCGCCGAACCGGGGAAAATTTCATTTCCCGAGACGTGAACGGCGCTTAGCCGAGTCAATCGAAAAGAGTCGGATTTCCGAATCGAATCGCCGTTGACGCTCTCTTAAGCGAGCGTAGATTTGGCCTCCCAACGCACTTCCATCCCCATACGGATGAAGACGGCGCGGAACCCTGTTCCGTGTTGGCGGGAGAAGTCAGTTCACGAGGTCGTGCCGACCCGCGGAGCGTCATGCAACGCGGGAGCAGGAGAACGCGTCCCTGAACCGGCTCGCTCGAAGCGCGAGGGATGACTGGGGCACGGCTCCGAACTTTGAGGCGGGGGTTTGACGACCATGGGCAGCGCGGCGGTAGCGAGCATGACCGATCCCGACAGGATCTGGACCGAGGCCGCGACCCGCCTGCGGGGCGAGATCGGCGAAGGGCCGTACAGCAGCTACATCGCCCCCTCGGCCGTGCGCGTGGACGGCGGCGGCCAGCTGATCCTGGTGACCCCGACCGCCTATGCCCGGGACTGGGTGCGTCGCAACGCCCAGCGCCGCATCAACGAGCTGTGGCTGGGGCTCGACGGCCTCAACCGCCGGCTGGAGGTGCGCTGCCGCGCCGAGGTCGGCCACCTGTCCTCGACCGCCCCGGGCGAGGCGCCGGGCCAGCCGGCCGACCAGGCGCCGGCGGCCCTGTCGGCCGCCTTCCAGGGCACGGTCCAGCCGGTGGCCGACGGCCCGCGCGCCGTCCGCGCCGCCGGCCTGCAGCCGCGCCTCACCTTCGACAGCTTCGTCGCCGCCCCCGGCAACGCCTTCGCCCTGTCCATGGCGCGCCAGGCCGCCAGCTGGGCCGAGGGCCACTTCAACCCGATCTTCCTGTTCGGCCCCTACGGCTACGGCAAGACGCACCTGCTCAACGCCATCGCCTGGGAGGCCCAGCGCCTGCGGCCGCAGGCGAAGGTGGTCTATCTGACCGCCGAGCGCTTCCTCTCGACCTTCCAGCGGGCCCTGGCCGACCGGGCCATGGCCGGCTTCAAGGAGTCCCTGCGCTCGGCCGACATGCTGCTGCTGGACGACGTCCAGTTCGTCGGCGGCAAGGCGGCGACCCAGGAGGAGCTGCTCTCGACCCTGACCGCCCTGATCGAGGACGGCGCCCGCATCATCCTGTCGGCCGACCGCGCGCCGATGGCCCTGACCGACATCGAGCCGCGCCTGCGCAGCCACCTGGCCTCGGGCCTGACCTGCGCCATCGAGCCGGGCGACCGCGAGCTGAAGCTGGCGGTGGCGCGCCAGCGGCTGCAGGCCCTGTCCGCCCTCGGGGTGGTCAGCGGCGAGCCGGAGGCCGCCGTGCTGGAGCAGCTGGTCGAGCGCACCCCCGGCTCCATGCGCGAGCTGGAAGGGGGGGTGAACACCCTCGCCGCCGCCGCCGGGCCGCGGCTGGCCAGTCTCGGCGTCGACGAGGCCCGCGTCCTGCTGGGCATGGCCCAGCGCGGCGGGCCGGAGCGGCGCATCACCGTTGACGAGATCCAGAAGGCCACCGCCGAGCACTTCGCCCTGCGCCAGGCCGACCTGCTCAGCGAGCGTCGCACCCGGGCCATCGCCCGGCCGCGCCAGATCGCCATGTACCTGTGCAAGCAGCTGACCACCCGGTCCTATCCGGACATCGGCCGACGCTTCGGCGGGCGCGATCACACCACGGTCCTGCACGGGGTGCGCAAGATCGAGGAGCTGATGCCCAAGGACGACCAGATCGCCCGCGACGTCGAGGCCCTGATCCGCAAGCTGAAGGGCTGAGGGCGGGCAGTGGTGCCGGGTCGCGCCCCCCGTTCCTCCCCCGCAGGGGGAGGGGGACCACGCGCAGCGTGGTGGAGGGGGGGGGGGGGGGCCCCCCCGCCCCCCCCCCCGCCCCCCCCGGCGGCCCCGCGCCGCGGGGGGCCCCCCCCCCCGGGGGGGCGCGGGGGGCGCCCCCCCCGCCCCGCGGCCCGGGGGGGGGGCGCGGGCCGGCGGCGGGGGGCCGGCCCCCCCCCCGGGGGGGGTCCGCGACGTCGCCGCCCAGCCCCCCTCCGTCTCGCCGCTGCGCGGCGATCCACCTCCCCCTGTGGGGGAGGAATGGGGACACGCAGCGCCGCCACCTTCTCCCACAAGGGGAGCAGGACGAGCCCGTCAGTCCCCCGAGGCGGGAGAAGCTGTTGATGTCCCCGCCACTTCCTTGCCCCGTGCGGCCAATCCGCTAGTGTCTCCGGCCCATAGACACTCGGCGACCCGTGAGTCGCCCGGCGGGCAAGACACATGCAGCTGACGATCGAACGTTCCGCGCTCCTCAAGGCCCTCGGCCATGTGCAGAGCGTGGTCGAGCGCCGCAACACCATTCCGATCCTGTCCAACGTGCTGCTGTCGGCCGGTCGCGACCGGCTGTCCTTCGCCGCCACCGACCTGGACATGGAGATGGTCGACGAGGCCGACGCCACCGTCGAGGTGGAGGGCCAGATCACCGCCCCGGCGCACACCCTCTATGAAATCGTGCGCAAGCTGCCGGAAGGGGCCGAGGTGGCCCTGACCTTCAACGGCGATGATCCGCGACTGACGGTGCAGGCCGGCCGCTCGCGCTTCAACCTGCCGGTGCTGCCGGCCGGCGACTTCCCGGTCATGTCGACCGAGACCGGCGGAACCCGCTTCACCGTGGCCAAGGAGGACCTGGCCCGGCTGATCGACAAGACCCGCTTCGCCGTCTCCACCGAGGAGACGCGCTACTATCTGAACGGCCTGTACCTGCACACGGTGGCCGAGGCCGGGGCGCCCCTGCTGCGCGCCGTGGCCACCGACGGTCACCGCCTCGCCCTGGCCGAGATGCCGGCCCCCGAGGGCGCCGCCGGCGGTCCGGGCGTGATCGTGCCGCGCAAGACCATCGACCAGGTGCGACGCCTGCTGGACGCCGGCTCCGGCCCGGTCGAGGTCCAGGTCAGCCCGCAGAAGATCCGCTTCGAGTTCGGCGCCGCCTCCCTCACCTCCAAGGTCATCGACGGGGCCTTCCCGGACTATGTCCGCGTCATCCCCAAGGGCAACGACCGCCAGGCCGACATCGACAACGCCGTGTTCGCCTCGGCCGTCGACCGGGTGGCGACCATCTCGGCCGAGAAGAGCCGCAGCGTGAAGCTGGCCTTCGAGCTCGATCGCGTCACCCTGACGGTGCGCAACATGGAAGCCGGCCAGGGCGTCGAGGAGGTCGAGATCGGCTATTCCGACGAGCCGTTCGAGATCGGCTTCAACGCGCGCTACCTGCTGGACGTGGCCGGCCAGATCACCGGCGAGACCGCCAGCTTCCGCTTCGCCGACGCCGCCTCCCCCACCCTCGTCCTCGATCCGGGCGACCCGGGGGTGCAGTATGTGCTGATGCCGCTGCGGGTCTAGACCCGCCTCATCACCCCGGCTTGATCACCTGGGCGGAGAAGCGCTCCATCTCCTCGGCCTGGGGCGACATCTGCAGCAGCAGCAGATCGAGGCCGGCGGCCGCGAATGCCTCGACACGCGCCGCCACGTCCTCGGGCGTGCCGACCAGGCCGGGGCGCAGGCCGCGGTTTGAGACGCTGTACTCGCGGATCTTGAGCTCACGCTCCAGCTCGGTGCCGGCCAGCCACTGGTCGAAGTTGGCGAAGCCGGGCGGCGGCCTGCCCTCTGCCAGGCCGGGAATGGTGGTGATCCGCTCCACCTCGCGCGCCGCCTCGGCCGCCGTATCGCGGACAATGGCGTAGGCGGCCATGCCGAACTGCATGGGCGGCAGGCCGAAGGCCGCGCGCCGGGCCTTCATGTCGGCGACCTTCTCCGCGATCACCTCCGGGGCGTCGCCGTGCATGACATAGGCGTCGCAGTAGCGGGCGATCATGGTCTTGGCCGCCTCGGACTCGCCGCCGGCGTAGATCACCGGGCGCGGCCGGTCGGGCCGGGCCACCGGCTTCGGCTCCACAATGGCGTCCTTCAGCTGATAGTAGCGGCCGAGGAAGTCGGTGCGCGGCTGCGTCCACAGCAGGTCCAGCACCTGCAGCCACTCGGTGGTCCGGGCGTAGCGGTCGTCGTGCTGGTCGAACTGCAGGCCGTAGCTCTCGGCCTCCTTCGCCCACCAGGACGAGACGACGTTGAGCGCCAGCCGGCCATTGGCGATGCGGTCGATGTTGGCGGCCGCCTTGGCGAACAGGGCCGGCTGGTGGAAGTTCGGCCGGACGGCCGTCATGAGCTCGATCCGCTCCGTAACGGCGGCGAGCGCCGCGACCGAGGACCAGGCGTCCAGCGCCGGGGCCTCGATGCCCTTGATGTCGTTCAGGTTCAGCTCGGCGACCAGGGTCAGATCGTAGCCGATCTGCTCCGAGCGCCGCACCAACGACGACAGCGCCTCCCAGCTGGCCTCGCGCTCGTCATCGACGTTGCGCAGCCAGCCGCCGAACACGGGAGCCCAGTAGCCGTATCTCATGACGCGCGCGCCTTCTGTTCAGCGATGACGGCCACCAGCCAGTCGACCAGGTCCTCGTGCGGATCGAAGCCCAGCACCTCGAGGGGTCTGGCCACGAAGTTGGAGAGGGCGTTGATGTCGTAGAAGCGGGTCGAGCCGTCGCGGTCGTCGATCAGATACTCGACCGAGCCGATGTCGAGCCGCGCCGCCTGGGCGATGGCCTCGGCGGCGGCGACGATCTCGGCTGGCGGCTCGAAGCGGGTCATGCTCAGGGCCGCCGCCCCGGGCCGCACCAGACAGGCGTCGGCGGGGCACAGGTCGAAGGTCTCGCCGGGGCTCTCCACCTCCATGGCGTAGAGGAAGCGGCCGTTCAGGGTCTCGACGCGATAGACCCTGCCGTCCCGGCGCGGAGAGTACTCTTGCAGCAGGGCCACGCCATTGACCCCCACCGGGGTCTCGCCGGCCTCGGCGGCGACCGCCAGCTCCTCGGCGGAGTCATAGCGGACGATGCCGGCGCCGGAGCCGCCGATGTCGGCCTTGACCAGCACCGGGAATCGCAGCCCGTCGGCGGCGGCGATCAGGTCCTGACGGCGGTGCACCACGCGGGTCTCCGGCGTCAGCAGGCCGAGGGCCGAGATCACCGACAGCTGTCGCGCCTTGGAGGCGTCGACGTCCAGCGCCTCGGCGTTCAGCACCCGCGCCCCGCGCGCGGCCCAGTGGGCGTAGAGGCTGCGGGCGTAGAAGATCGGGTGCTCGGTCTCGCGCAGGAAGGACGACATGGCCAGCCGGCTGAACACCACCGGGGCCGGAGGCGGCGAGCCTTGGGGGTCGAAGTGGTGGCCGGCGAAGGACGACTTCACATAGGCCACGCCGCGCCGGTCCAGCGCCGCGAACAGCGGCTCGAACCACTGGGGATGCTCGTACAGGATGGCCAGATCGGGCGTCGCGTCGCTCATGACCGCCCATCTGCGTTACAGCGAGGTGAAACGCAAGACCTGCCCCGCCGAACGCGCGGTCGCAGCCCCGATTGAATCGCCGCCTTGGCCGGGCTACCACCTCCGGGCCGTCGCGCCTGTGCGGGTGTGGTGAAACTGGTAGACGCGCCGGACTCAAAATCCGGTTCCGAAAGGAGTGTCGGTTCGAGCCCGACCACCCGCACCACAGCCCTTCCCGCCTGCCCCGGGGGCGCGACCGGAATGCGCCTTGGCTGAGCGCCGTGGCCCATCCACAGTGCGGTCATGACCGCCATCACCCTCGGGCCGCTGGTGCTGCCCGGCGACCGTTTCGCCCTGCTCGCCGGCCTCGTGCTGTTCCTCGCGATCACCGGCGTGCTGGCGGCGCGGGTCAGCCCGCGGTTCAACGGCTGGAGCACCGTCGTGGCCCTGGGCGCCCTCGCGGCCGCGCGGCTCGGGCATGTGATCGAGAACGCCGCCCATTTCGCGGACACGCCCTGGCGCGCCTTCGCCATCTGGCAGGGTGGCTTCTCCTGGATCTGGGCCGCGCCCGTGATCATCGTAGCCACGGTGCTGATGCTGCCGATGCGCCGCGAACGTCTGTGGGCGCTCGCGCCGCTGCTGCTGGCGGGGGTGGTGAGCGCGGCCCTGCTGCACCGGGCGGAGACCAGCGCGCCCGTGCCGCCGCCGCCGGTGGCCCTGATCAGCCTCGACGACACCGCGGTCGACCTCGAACGGCTCGCCGGCCAGCCCACGGTGATCAACCTGTGGGCCAGCTGGTGCGCCCCGTGTCGCCGCGAGATGCCGGCGCTGAAGGCGGCCCAGGCGGGGCACCCGGAGGTGCGCTTCCTGTACATCAACCAGCGGGAGGCAGAGGCGGCCATCCGCGCCTGGCTGGTGGACGAGGGGCTGACGCTGGCCCCGGTGCTGATGGACCCCCACGGGGCCGTGGCCGCCCACTATGGCGCGGTCGGGCTGCCGGCCACCCTGTTCCTCGACGCCGGGGGGCGGCTGCGCGCCGCCCATCTGGGCGAGATCTCGCCCGAGGCACGGGCGCGCCCGCGGGCGCGGCGCAGCGCGCCCGGGCGGGCGCCCGGAGCTGCGAGACGACCGGGCCGCTTGGAATGCCGGCGCATCAGGGCTAACCCGGTCACGCGCGGCTTGTTTCCGGCCCGCGACCCCGTCGGCGCGCGCCGAGTTTTCCGCCTGTGATCCGACAGCTCATCCTGACCGACTTCCGCTCCTATGCGACCGCCCGGCTGGAGACCGCCGGCGGGACCGTGGTGCTGGTCGGACCGAACGGGGCCGGGAAGACCAACCTGCTGGAGGCGGTCAGCCTGCTGACGCCCGGGCGAGGCCTGCGCGGGGCGACCGCCGCCGAGATCGGACGGCGCGAACCCGGCGAGCGCGACGGACGTCCCTGGGCGGTCAGCGCCCGCCTCGCCGACGAGGTCCAGCTGGGCACCGGCGTGCCCGGGCCGGGCGCCGCGCGGCGCGTGGTGCGGATCGACGGCGAACCGGCCCCGCCCGGCCGGCTGCTCGACCATCTCCGCCCGGTCTGGGCCACGCCGGAACAGGACCGGCTGTTCTCGGACGCCCGCGCCGAGCGGCTACGCTTCTACGACCGGCTGGTATTCGCCGCCGAGCCGGACCACGCCGCCGCCGTCGCCAGCTACGACAAGGCCCTGCGCGAGCGGCTGAAGCTGCTGGTCGATGCGGTCGAGGGGCCGCCGGCCGATCCGGCGTGGCTGGACGCGCTGGAAGCGCGGCTGGCGGACACCGGGGCGCGGATCGCGCTGGCCCGCTCCAGCGCTCTCACCGCCCTGCAGGCGGCGGTGGATGCGCGCACCGACCGCCCCTTCCCCCAGGCCGACCTCGGGCTCGACGGTCAAGCCGAAGCCTGGGCGGCCGAGGGGACCGACGCAGACACCCTGGTCGGACGACTGATCGAGGGCTTCCGCGCCGCCCGGAGCCGCGACGGCGCCGCGGGGCGGTCGCTGTACGGCCCCCACCGCACCGACCTGACGGCGCTGCACCGGGCCAAGCAGAGACCCGCGGCCGAGGGCTCCTCGGGGGAACAGAAGGCGCTGGTGCTGAACCTGATCCTCGCCCAGGTCACGCGCCTGCGCGCGCTGGCCGCGCGGCCGCTGCTGCTGCTGGACGAGGCCCCGGCCCATCTGGACGAGACGCGCCGCGCCGCCCTGTTCGCCGAGATCGAACACCTGGGGCTTCAGGCCTTCATGACCGGCACCGAGCCCGCCCTGTTCGCCGCGCTGGAGGGCCGCGCCCAGATGGTCCGGGTGCGACCGGGGGCGCTGGAGAGCTAGGCATGGCGGCGGGAACGCGCGGCAGGTGGCGCCGGGCGCGCGGCTCGGGCACAAACGCGGCATGTCGTTCGATTCCCCGCCTGATCCTCTCGCGCCCGCTCGCGAGACCCTGAGGCGCGTCTGGGGCCACGGCGACTTCCGCGGGCTGCAGGGCCCGATCGTGGCCGACGCCCTCGCCGGCCGGGACGTGCTGGCGGTGCTGCCGACCGGCGGCGGCAAAAGCGTCTGCTACCAGATCCCCTCCATGCTGCGACCCGGCGTGGGCCTGGTCGTGTCGCCCCTGATCGCCCTGATGACCGACCAGGTGGAGGCCCTGCGACAGCAGGGCGTGTCCGCCGCCCGTGTGGACAGCGGGGTCAGCCTCGACGAGCGCTCGCGTATCTGGCGCATGGCGCGCGAGGGCGCGCTGGACCTGCTGTACGTCTCGCCGGAAGGGCTGTTCTCCGGGGCCATGCTGGAGCGGCTGTACGAGATCGATCTGGCCCTGATCGCCATCGACGAGGCGCACTGCGTCAGCCAGTGGGGCCATGACTTCCGCCCGGACTACCGGGCGCTGGGTCGGCTGGCGGAGCTGTTCCCCGGCGTGCCGCGCATGGCGGTGACCGCCACCGCCGATCCCCGCACCCGCGAGGACATCGTCGAGGCCCTGCATCTGCAGGCGGCGGCGGTGTTCGTCGACAGCTTCGCCCGCCCGAACCTGCACCTCTCGGCCGAACGCAAGGCCGCCGCCTCGCGCGCCCGCACCGACGCCCGTGTGGTCGAGCTGGTCAGCGAGCGGCGCGGCCGTTCCGGCGTGGTTTATTGCGGCAGCCGCGACGGCACCGAACGCCTCGCCGACGCGCTGGAGGCGGCCGGCGTGCCCGCCCTCGCCTATCATGCCGGCATGGAGGCGGCCGAGCGCGAGCGGCGGCTGGCGCGTTTCCTCGCCGAGGATGCGGCGGTGATGGTGGCGACCATCGCCTTCGGCATGGGGGTGGACAAGCCGGACGTCCGCTTTGTCATCCACGCCGACCCGCCCAGCTCGCTGGAGGCCTACTGGCAGGAGGTCGGCCGCGCCGGGCGCGACGGCGACCCGGCCGAGGGCATCACCCTGTACGGCCCGTCAGACATCGCCTGGAGCCTGCGGCGTCTCGAGGGGCGCCCGATGGACGAGACGGTGCGCCGGGTGCAGGCACGCAAGGCGCGCCAGCTGTTCGCCATGCTGGACGGCGCCACCTGCCGGCCCCAGGCAGTGCGGCGCTACTTTGGCGAGACGAGCGCCGAGCCCTGCGGCGTGTGCGACCTGTGCCTCGACCCACCCTCACGGCGGGACGCCACGGTCGAGGCGCAGAAGGTGCTGGCGGCGGTGCAGCGGCTCGGCGAGCGCTTCGGCCGCGCCCGGGTCGTCGACCACCTGCTGGGCAAGGGCCGCGATCCACAGCCCTGGGAGACCAGCCTGTCCACCTGGGGCATCGGCGCCGATGTCGACATCGCCGCTTGGCGCGACCTGATCGATCACCTGCTGTTCGAGGGCCTGCTGGTCGAGGCCCCCAATGACGGGCGGCCGCTGATCACCCTGGGCGACCCGGACCTGGTGCGGGCCGTCTATCGCGGCGAGCGGCGCGTGGAGACGGCGCATCGCGTGGTCGCCCGGACCGAAGCCCCCCGCCGCCGGCGCCGCGATGCGCTGGAGACCCTCGACGCCGACCTGCGCGCCCGCTTCGAGGCGCTGCGGGCCTGGCGACGCGAGCGGGCCGCGGAGCAGCACGTGCCGCCCTATGTCATCTTCCAGGATCGCACCCTGCTGGAGATCGCCGCCGCGCAACCCGGTTCGCTGGGCGCCCTGTCCCAGGTGCCCGGCGTCGGCCAGACCAAGCTGGCGCGCTATGGCGAGGCGGTGCTGAAGATTCTCGCCACCTGACAGCGGGGCCCGGGACGCGTCAGGCCGGCAGGGCATCCTCGCGCGGGCGCGGCGTGGCGGCGAACTGGCCGCCGCGGCGATAGCGCCACATATAGGTCGGGGCGATCGCCTCCAGTCCCGTCGGGGTGATGCCGAAGGCCGCCAGACCGGGCGCGCCGTCCGACACGACATTGTCCGACTGCAGCATCAGCACCTGGTCGCGGGTCAGCTGGGGAGCGATGCCGACGACGGCGGTCAGCTGGGCGAAGCTGCCGAGAATACGCGCCGCCATGAAGGGGATCGGCAGCAGCAGGCGACGGCGGCCGGTCTCGCGCAGGATGAGCTCGAGGATCTCCTTGAAGGTGAAGACCGACGGGCCGCCCAGCTCATAGGTCCGGCCGCGCGCCTCGGGCCGCTCCAGCGATCCGGCGATGGCCTCGGCGACGTCGCCGACATAGACCGGCTGGAAGCGGGTGCCGCCGCCGCCGATCAGCGGCAGGGCCGGGGCGAAGGTGGCGAGGCTGGCGAAGCGGTTCAGGAAGCCGTCGCCGTAGCCGAAGATGATCGACGGCCGTAGGATCACGGCGCCCGGCACGGCGGCGCGCACCGCGGCCTCGGCTTCGGCCTTGGTCCGGGCGTAGGCGGCCGGGGATTCGGCGTCGGCGCCGATGGCCGAAACCTGAACCAGACGCTCGATGCGACGGTCACGGCAGGCCTCGGCGATGTTGCGGGCGCCCTCCAGATGAGAGGTCTCGAATCGCCCGCCGGGCCCCTCGAACAGCAAACCGACCAGGTTGACCGCGGCGTCGGCGCCGTCCAGCGCCGCCTCGACATCGGCGCGACGGGTGATGTCGCAGCGCATCAGCTGGACCTGGCCGATGTCGCCGACCGGCCGCAGGGCCCCGGCCAGATGGGGTTTGCGCACCGCCACCCGCACGCGCCAGCCGCGCCGGGCCAGCGCCCGTACGGCCTGGGTCCCGACGAAGCCGGAACCGCCGAACACGACGACAAGCTTGCCAGCCATCTGAGCCATGAATTCGGGTCTCCAAAGGATGTCCCCGCCGCTTAGACGATGGCGTCGCCCCCCGCAACGCAACGGCCCGACGCATACGCTCCGAAAGCCTGTTGACGACCCCCGGCGCCTGCCTTAAGGGTCCGCGCCTTCCGATCGATGAGGTCGGGCCCAGGTGGCGGAATTGGTAGACGCGCTGGCTTCAGGTGCCAGTGGCTTAACGGCCGTGGAGGTTCGAGTCCTCTCCTGGGCACCATATTCGAGAAGGGCGTCGGGGCCTCCCGGCGCCCTTCTTCCATTTCCGGCCTATCGCATCGCCGGCCCGGCTCGGCTATCGGAGGCATGAAGGAGAGGCGATGACCGTTCACCTGCACGAAGGCGACCTGCCGGACGATCTGGACCTCGGCCCGGTGGTGGCCGTCGATTCCGAAACCATGGGCCTGCGCTTCCGGCGTGACGCCCTGTGCGTGGTGCAGCTGTCGTCGGGCGACGGCGACGCCCATGTCGTGCGGCTGAACCGGCCCGCCTACGACTGCCCCAACCTCAAGCGGCTGCTGGGCGATCCGGCGGTGCTGAAGCTGTTCCACTTCGGCCGCTTCGACATCGCCATGTTCCTGCTGCACCTCGGGGTCGAGACGCGGCCGGTCTACTGCACCAAGATCGGCTCGAAGCTGGCGCGCACCTACACCGATCGCCACGGACTCAAGGACGTGGTGCGCGAGCTGGCCGGGGTCGAGCTGTCCAAGGCCCAGCAGAGCTCGGACTGGGGCGCCGCCGCCCTCTCCCCGGCCCAGGTCGAGTACGCCGCCTCGGACGTGCTGCACCTGCACGTCGTACGCACGCGTCTCGACGAAATGCTGGCGCGCGAGGGCCGCACCGAGCTGGCGGCCGCCTGTTTTGACTTCCTCCCCGTCCGCGCCCGCCTCGACCTCGAGGGCTGGGACGAGCTCGACATCTTCGCCCACACCTGACCATGGACGAGTTCGAGCGCCGCACGGAAGCCGACGAGGCCCGGGTCGCCCGGACCGCCGCCCGCTTTCGCGCCCGCGCCCGACGGGTCCAGCTGGCGCGCCGCATCCTGCCGGTCGCCATCCTGCTGCTGGCCGGCGGCGCGCTGGGCTGGACCGTGCTGCGCACCGTCATCTCCGGCGTCGAGCGCAAGGCCAGCGAGACCCGTGAAGTGCGCCTCGACAATCCGGTGTTCCACGGCCAGGACGCCGCCGGCCGCTCGTTCATCATTGGCGCGGAGGGCGCCGTGCGTGACCCGGCCACCGGCTTCTTCCGCCTGAACGGCCCGGTCATGCGGCTGAACCTCGGCGGCGACGCCGTCACCGAACTGACCGCCGACGCCGGGGTCTACGACCAGACCCGCAAGACGGTGACGCTCGGGGCCAATGTCCGCATTACCGATGCGGACTCCGGCTTCCGCCTGACCTCGCCCGAAGCCGTGATCGACACCGAGACCGGCATCATCCGCGGCGACAAGGGCATCGAGGGCGCAGGGCCCCTTGGAACCATCCGCGCTTCGGCCTATGCCATCCACGATCAGGGCGAGCGCATCGAGCTTTTCGGGCGCCCCGGAGAGAAGGTGCGCGGGACCCTCAGCGCGACAGGCGACTGACATGACGAAGCTGACCTCCATCCTCGCCGTCGCGGTCATCGCCGGCGCCGGCGTCGCGGCCCAGGTCTCGGCCCAGACCCCGCCCAGCCGCGAGCCGATCATGTACGGGGCCAATACCGGCGAGTACACGCCCACCGGGATCGCCCTGCGCGGCGACGCCGAGATCCTGCAGGGGCAGAACCGTCTGCGCGCCGAGGCCGTTGAGGTCACCCTGACCAACGGCGCCATCACCCGCATCGAAGCCAGCGGCGGGGTCTATTACGTGACGCCGAACCAGACCCTGCGCGGCGACCGCGCCACCTACTCGGTCACCGAGGGCGTGGTCACGGTGACCGGCGATGTGATCCTGACCCAGGGCCGGAACGTGCTGACCGGCACCGTCGGCATCTATGACATCGACAGCGGAGCGGCCCGCCTGTCCGGCGGATCGGGCGGTCGGGTCCAGGGCGTCATCTACCCCTCGCAGGACTGACCCGGGCCCGTGCCGCGCAAGGAACTCTCCCTTCTGAACCGCGCGCCGCGGCCCGAGCCCACGGCGCCGGTCGAGACCGACGCGGCCCCGCGGCCCAAGGGGCTGCGCGTCGAGCACATCGCCCGCAGCTTCGGCGCGCGGCAGGTGGTGCGCGACGTGTCCCTGACCGTGCAGCGCGGCGAGGTCGTGGGGCTGCTGGGCCCTAACGGCGCCGGCAAGACCACCTGCTTCTACATGATCACCGGCCTGATCCCGCCGGACTCCGGCCGTATCTGGCTGGACGGCGAGGACGTGACGGCCCAGCCGATGTACCAGCGCGCCCGCATGGGTCTGGGCTATCTGGCGCAGGAAGCCTCCATCTTCCGCGGCATGACGGTGGGCGAGAACGTCGCCGCGGTGGCCGAACTCAACACGCCCGCAGGCCAGGTGGCGGGTGAGGTGGACCGGCTGCTCGAGGAGCTGCACATCAGCCACCTGAAGGAGGCGCCCGCCAGCGCCCTGTCGGGGGGCGAACGCCGCCGCGCCGAGATCGCCCGCGCCCTCGCCGGCAAGCCCAGCTTCATGCTGCTGGACGAGCCGTTCGCCGGCATCGACCCGCTGGCCATCGCCGACATCC
>CAZUXK010000057.1:7452-14648 GCA_964624025.1 uncultured Brevundimonas sp. | reverse complement strand
AGCCTGGCCAGCGCCTGGCCGGCGATCCCCGCCGCGCGTCGCCACCCGGTCCAGGGGTGGCGCGCGCGCCGGATGCGGTCGAGCAGCCGCCGGGCGAGGGCTCGACCGCACGCCTTCATCAGGGGGCGAACGGGTCGCTCGCCGTCGGCCGGGTCGGCAGCGGCGTGCGCGGCAGAGGCTCGTCGGCGTTGGCGGCGGTCAGCAGCAGCCCGGCCAGCACCACGGCGGCCTGGCGCAGATCCTCGGGCTTCAGCTTGTCATAGCTGTCCAGCGAGCTGTGGTGCAGGCGGCTGGAGTAGTCGAGCGGGTCCTGGATGAACTGGAAGCCCGGCACGCCGACGCTTTGCATGTAGACGTGGTCGGTGCCGCCGGAATTGCGCAGCGACACGGTTGTCGCGCCGAGGTCGTGGAACGGCTCAAGCCAGCGCTCGAACACCGCGGCGGCGGCGACATTGCCCTCGGCGTTGATGCCGCGGATCCGGCCCGAACCGTTGTCGAAGTTGAAGTAGGCCACAAGATCGTCGTGGCCCTCGCGCGGCTGGACCGGCCAGCGGGCGCGCCAGGTCTGGCTGGACGGCAGGGCGTCGAGCTCGGCGTCGCCCAGCGGCGCACGCGTGGCGAGGTGCCGCTCGACATAGGCGAACGAGCCATGCAGCCCCTGCTCTTCCCCGTTCCACAGGGCGAAGCGGATGGTGCGCCGCGGCCGCACGTCGAGGGCGCGCAGGATGCGGGCGGCCTCCATCACCACGGCGGTGCCGGCGGCGTTGTCGACGGCCCCGTCGGACGCCACCCAGCTGTCCATATGGGCCCCGGCCATGACGTACTCGCCGCTGCGGGACGTGCCCGGAATGTCCGCCATGATGTTATAGGCGTTGACGTCCCCGTCGTGGAAGCGGACGTCGCTCATCATCTGCACGACCGGCTCCGCGCCGGCGACGACGAGGCGCACCAGCCGGCGATAGTCCTCGGCGGCGACCTCCATCCCCGGCAGTTCGGGCGTGCGGCCGGCGAGGTGGGTGTAGCCGGCGCCATGCACCAACCCGCCCTCGCGGTAGGACATGCGCATCCAGCCCAGCGCCCCCTCCTCGCGCAGGAAGGCGTCCATGCGCAGCGGGAAGTCGTCGCGGGCCCCGGTGCGCACGCCTCGCTCGGTGGCGGCGGGGTTGTGGGTGGGCTGGACGTAGGCCGTACGGCCGGCGAGATCCTCGTCGGTCAGGCGGCGGAAGGCCGGTTCGGTCGGATCGGTCGGCGGGGTCGGCTGGGTGATCAGCACGATCTTGCCCGCCAGCTTGCCGCGATGGCGCTCGAAGTCCGCCGCCGTCGTCATCGGCGCCAGCACGACCGGGGCGGAGATGACACCGTTGGTGCCCGGCGTCCAGGCCACGGGAATGGCCCGCATCTCGATCGGACGCGGCGCAATCATGCGCGCGTCGGAGGACACGATCGACCAACCGCGCCCGAACTCGAACCCTTCCGCCCGGACGTTGGACAGGCCCCAGGCGCGGAACTGCTCTTGCGACCAGCGTTCAGCCTCGCGCATCTGCGGCGAGTTGGTCAGCCGGCCGCCGATGCGATCGGTCAGATGCGCCGCCGTGGTCATGACCTCGGAGTGGTTCATGCCCTGGTCGAGGATGCGGTTGACCGCATCGAGATCGACCTCCTGGGCCGTCGCCGCGACGGGCGCGACGGCGATCAGGGAAACGGCGGAAAGAAGAACGGCAAGACGACGCATGGTACCCCCGGAAGACTCCTGGACGACGTGTCCAGAACAGGGCGGGGATAAGAGGCGACGCGACTGCTTCGCGCAATGGCCGTCGGCTCAGAGGCGCAGGACAATCGTCTCCACGATCGGTCGCCGGTCCCAGATGCGCTGGCTGGCCTTCTTCAGGGCGCGGGCCACCGCCTGCTCGATCACCAGCTCGTCCTCCAGCGCCTCGCCCTTGAGCGCCCGGACCGCCTGCTCGGCGCGCTCGGCCAGCTCGTCCAGGGCGTCGCCCAGCGGGCTGTCGGCGTCGCCCGGCAGGCCGATGCCGCGGACATCGATGTCCGAGACGATGCGGCCCCGCTTGTCGAGCGCGAAACTGACCACCAGCACCCCGTTGGTCGAGGCGTGCCGGCGTTCGCGGATGGCCTCGCCCTCCTCGCTCACCAGGCGGCCGCCATCGACATAGAGCCGGCCCGCCGGCACCTCGTCGATGATCCGGGCCTCGCCGGGCCACAGGCGCACCATGTCACCGTTGCGCGGCGTCACCGTCTCCGGGATGCCGAGGTCGCGGGCGAGGTTGGCGTGCTCGACCAGGAAGCGCCGCACCCCGTGCGTCGGCACGGCAATGCGCGGCCGCACCCAGCGGTACATCTCGCGCAGCTCCTCGCGGCACGGGTGGCCCGAGACGTGGATGCCCGGATGATCCTTCTCGGTATAGAGCCGCACCCCGCGGTCGGAGAGGCGGTCCTGCAGCGCGCCGATCGACAGCTCGTTGCCGGGGATCACCCGCGACGAGAAGATGCAGTGGTCGCCCTTGCCCAGCCGGACATAGGGGTGGGTGCCGTCCGCCACGCGCGACAGGGCAGCGCGCGGCTCGCCCTGGCTGCCGGTGCAGAGGTAGAGGATCTCGTCCGCCGGCCACTCGCGAGCCTGCTGGTCGGACAGGAAGGGCTGCAGGCCGGACAGCAGGCCGACGGACTTGGCCGCCGCCGCGATGCGATGCATCGAGCGCCCCGCCAGCGCCACCCGGCGCCCGGCCGCCTCGGCGGCGCGGCAGACGCTGTCCATGCGCGCCACGTTGGAGGCGAAACAGCCGACGGCGATGCGGCCGGACAGGGACGCGATCAGCTTGCCCAGCGCCTCGCGCACCTCGCCCTCGGAGCCGGCGCGCCCCTCGACGAAGACGTTGGTGGAATCGCACACC
Organism: uncultured Brevundimonas sp.; assembly: GCA_964624025.1. GTDB lineage: Bacteria > Pseudomonadota > Alphaproteobacteria > Caulobacterales > Caulobacteraceae > Brevundimonas. The sequence continues at coordinate 11,739 of CAZUXK010000057.1, read as the reverse complement.
ATGGCCAGCACGCCCTCGTCGCCGAGGGCGCCGAGCGTGGCCGGGTCGGTCACGGCTCCGGTGATCGGATCCGGGTCCAGCTTCCAGTCGCCGGTGTGCAGCACGAGGCCCGCCGGGGTGCGGATGGCCAGGCCGTTCGGCTCCGGGATCGAGTGGGCCAGGGTCACCAGGGTGATGTCGAACGGCCCGAGCTGGATGTTGCCGCCCAGCGGCACCTCGATGATCTCGACCTCGTCCAGCAGCCCGGCATCGCGCAGCTTTTCGCGGATCAGGAAGGCCGTGAAAGGCGTCGCATAGACCGGCGCCTTCATCCGCGGCCACAGCCAGGCCAGCGCCCCGATGTGGTCCTCGTGGGCGTGGGTCAGCACGATTCCGAGGATGTTTTCGCCCTCGACGAAGGCCGGGTCCGGCGTGATCACGTCCACGCCCGGCGTCGACAGGTCGCCGAAGGTCACGCCCACGTCGACCACGATCCACTGGCGCTTATGCTCCGGACCGAAGCCGTACAGGTTCAGGTTCATCCCGACCTCGTCCGAGCCGCCCAGCGGCAGGAAGACGAGTTCGTCAGTGTTTTTCTTGCTCATGTCGTCCCGATATGGGGGTTGCGTCGCCAGATTTCGAGCAACCCGCGGATGGTCAGGTCCGGATCGAACCGGTCAATGCTGTCGGTGGCGCCCTCGAACAGGCTCACCACCCCGCCGGTGCCGATCACCGTCATGGGGCGGCCCCACTCCGCCTTGATGCGCGCCACCAGCCCCTCGATCAGGGCGATGTAGCCCCAGAACACGCCGGACTGCATGTTGCTGACCGTGTCCTTGCCGATCACGGTGGCCGGGCGCTGAATGGCGATGCGCGGCAGCATGGCCGCCGCCTCGTGCAGGGCCTGCAGGCTGAGATTGACGCCCGGGGCGATGATCCCGCCCTCGAAGGCGCCGTCGGCAGCCACCACGTCGAAGGTCGTGGCGGTGCCGGAGTCGATCACGATCAGATCGCCGGGATAGGTCAGGTGCGCCCCGATCGCGTTGACCAGCCGGTCGGCCCCCGCCTCGCTCGGCTTGGCGATGCGCACCGCGATGCCCAGCTCGACGTTCTCGCCGATCACCCGCGGCTCGACGCCCAGATAGCGCCGCGACAGGTTGCGAAGGTTGAAGATCGACTGGGGCACGACGCTGGAGATGATGCAGCCGTCCAGCACCGCCAGCGACAGGCCGCGCATCGACAGCAGCTGGGTCAGCCACACGGCGTATTCGTCGGCGGTGCGGCTGGCCTCGGTGGCGGTGCGCCACTGGGCGATCCAGTCCCGGCCGTCATGGACGGCGAACAGCGTGTTGGTGTTGCCCTGTTCGATCGCCAGCAGCATCAGGCGGCCTCCCCGAAGAACACATCCCCGGCCGTGATCAGCCGGAGCGACCCGTCGCCGAGCCGCAGACGCAAGGCCCCGTCGGGCGCCACGCCCTCCGCCTCGCCGCTCAGGGTCTCGCCCGGCAGACGGGCCACACAGGGACCGGTCGGACCGCCGGCGCGGGCGCGCCAGGCCTGCAGCACCGGATCAAAGCCCTCGCGCTCCCAGCGCCGCCACCAGGCCTCGAAGGCCGTGGCCAGCCCCTCGATCGCCATCTCCGGATCAGGCGCGCGCGGCAGGTCCGGCCGCAGATGGCGCGACAGCGCCGTGGCCGGCCGCTCGATCCCTTCGGGAGCGTGGGCGAGATTCACGCCGATGCCGACCGCCAGCCACAGGCCGCCGCCGGGCCGCGCCCCGGACTCCAGCAGGATGCCCGAGGCCTTCAGGCCGGCGAGGGTCACGTCATTGGGCCATTTGATCGCCACGGCGCCCGGCGTCGCGGAGGCGTCCAGCAGATCGGCCACCGCAAGGGCCGCGAGGAAGCTGGCCTGGGCCGCCTCCCCGGCCGGACGCGACGTGACCAGCAGCAGGGTGGCGAACAGGTTGCCGGTGTCGCTGGCCCAGAGCCGGCCGCGCCGGCCGCGGCCCGCACTCTGACGCCGGGCCGCGAGCCAGACAGGTCCGGTCTCGCCCGCCTCGGCGCGGCGGCGCGCCTCGGCGTTGGTCGAGTCGATCTCGTCGAACCAGAGGACCGGAACCGTCACCCGAGTCCCGCGGCGGCCACGCGGGTCAGGGGCTCGATCCAGGTCAGGCCGACGATCACCAGCGGGAAGGCGAAGGCCGCGGCGGCCCAGGCCGTCCACTGGGCCTCGACCGGCGCCGTATCGGTCGCCGCCTGCTCCGGGGCCGGGTCGAACCACATCACCTTGATGATGCGCAGGTAGTAGAAGGCGGCCACGACCGAGGCCACCAGGCCGGCCGCGGCGACCTGCCAGTAGCCGGCGTCGGCGGCCGCGCCGAAGACGTAGTACTTGCCCCAGAAGCCCGAGAACGGCGGCATGCCCAGCACCGACAGGGCCAGCACCGTCAGGGCGATGGCGGTCAGCGGCCGGGTGTGGCGCAGGCCGGCGAGGTCCTGCACCGTCCGCATCGGCCGGCCGTTGCGCGACAGGCTGAGCAGGATGGCGAAGAAGCCGAACTGGTCGATGACATAGAGCGTCATGAACACCAGCATGGCCTGCAGGCCCGCCTCGGTGCCGGCGACGATGGCCAGCAGGGCGTAGCCGATGTTGGCGATCGAGGAATAGGCCAGCAGGCGCTGCAGATCCTTCTGCACCAGACCGCCGATGGCGCCGACGGCGAAGCTCATCAGGCAGATCAGCACCAGAACCTGGGCCCACTGGCTGTGGGCGTCGCCGAAGCCGAGCTCCATGCTGCGCGCGAACAGCACCATGGCGGCGACCTTCGGGGCGGTGGCGAACAGGGCCACGACCGGCGTCGGGGCGCCTTCGTAAACGTCCGGCGTCCACATGTGGAACGGCGCCGCCGATACCTTGAAGGCCAGACCGCAGATCAGGAACACCAGGCCGAAGATCAGGCCCGGGGCCGGCTCGGCCGTCGCCACGGCGGCGATGTCCTCGAAGCGCATGGAGCCGGCGAAGCCGTAGATCAGGCTGGCGCCGTAGAGCAGCAGGCCCGACGACAGCGCGCCGAGCACGAAGTACTTCAGGCCGGCCTCCGAGGCGCGGGCGTCGTCGCGGTGGAAGGCTGCCAGCACGTAAAGCGCCAGCGAGTGCAGCTCGACGCCGATGTAGAGCGAAATCAGGTCGCCCGACGAGGCCATCATGGCCATGCCGACCGCGGCCAGCACGATCAGGATCGGATACTCGAAGCGGGCGATGCGGGTCCGCTGCATCCAGCCGCCGCCGAGGATGATGGCCACGGCGCTGGCCAGATAGATCAGCACCTTGGCGTAGACCGCGAACGGGTCGGCGACGAAGGCCCCGTTGAAGGCGGCGCCCAGCGGCGCATGGGCGACCACGGCGGCCCCGGCGATCAGCAGGGCCACCGACAGGATCGAGATCAGCCGGGCGGACTTGTCGCCGATGAAGGCGCCGAGCATCAGCAGCACCATCGCCCCGACGGCGAGGGTGATTTCCGAGGCGGCGAGCGGGAGGGCTTGGGACAGGTCAGGCATGGTCTCTCACCCGCCGATCGCGGCGCGATAGGTGGTCGTCAGGGCCTCGACCGAGGCGGCGGTGACATCCAGCACCAGACCGGGCTGCACGCCCAGCCACAGGGTGCCGAGGATCAGCGGGGCGAAGATCACCAGCTCGCGCGTGTCGATGTCGGTGATGGTCTTCAGCTTCGGGTTCTCGATCTCGCCGAACATGACGTTGCGATACAGGGTCAGGGCGTACATGGCCGAGACGATGACCCCGAGGGCGGCGACGAAGGCGGTCCAGGTCGAGACCTCATAGGCCCCGGTCATGGTCAGGATCTCGCCGATGAAGCCCGAGGTGCCCGGCAGGCCGACGTTGGCCATGGTGAACAGCAGGAAGATGGCGGCGTACCACGGCATGCGGCTGGTCAGCCCGCCGTAGAAGGCGATCTCCCGCGTGTGCATGCGGTCGTAGACCACGCCGACGCAAAGGAAGAGCGCGCCCGAGATCAGCCCGTGGCTGATCATCTGGAACACGGCGCCCTGCACGCCCGTGTCGTTGACCGCGAAGATGCCCATGGTGACGAAGCCCATGTGGGCCACCGAGGAATAGGCGATCAGCTTCTTGATGTCGGTCTGCCGGAAGGCGACCAGCGAGGTGTAGACGATGGCGATCACCGACAGGGCGAACACCAGCGGCCGGAAGGTTTCCGAGGCTTCGGGGAACATCGGCACGTTGAACAGCAGGAAGCCGTAGCCGCCGAGCTTCAGCAGGATGCCGGCG